>JBBREX010000043.1:0-18204 GCA_038225245.1 Fimbriimonadales bacterium
AAAATTCCCGGTTGGCAGACTCCGACCGGGGCGGCATGCCATAGGTAATGAACGGATCAAAATAAAGGGGGCTGGCCTTGTTAAAAGGTGGGTAGTCAGGACAAATCATGACGCCCCAATTCTTGACGTAGGGCTGCATCATATTGTGCAAATCCCTGGTATGGGTCGTTGGATTAAACGCATCCGTATCTGTCGTCGGCGCAGGCGTGAAACCAAGCATGGGGGTATCGTCGTAATCGCCCGCATACAGCATGACTCCGGCTCCGAACTGCTTGAGATTCGAGATGCAAACAGTCTTTCTAGCCGCATTTTTGGCTTGAGCAAATACTGGGAACAAGATGGCCGCGAGAATTGCAATAATGGCGATAACCACCAACAGCTCGATCAGGGTAAACGCAAAACGACGCATAATTTATAGCTCCTCTGCTTCAGGATAACACACAATCCAGCAACTAGGAGGCCAAAGCGGCGCTCGATTCGGTCAAGCTTCGACCGTGTTCGATGAAATAATCGAATTCTTCCGGAAAAACTCGTATCGCTGCCTGAACGGGCCAAGCAGCGGCGTCGCCTAAACCGCAAAAAGAACGCCCATCGATTTGCTCGCAAACGTCGAGCAGCAGTTCTTTATCGCCCTTTTGACCGCCGCCCTTAATGATGCGATCGAAAATCTGAAGCATCCAGCGCGTGCCCTCCCGGCATGGTGTGCACTTGCCACAGCTCTCATTTGCATAGAACAGGCTCGTCCGCCAGATGAAGTTGACGATGCAGGTATGTTCGTTCAAAAAAATGCAGCCGCCTGAGCCCACCATCGACTTCACTTCAGCCATCTCTTCGTAGCCAAGGATTGCTTTCTCGCAAGCCTCCGCATCGATAATCGGTACCGAGCTCCCACCCGGAACGCACGCTTTGAGCTTGCCTCCGCGCATTCCGCCCGCAAGTTCGAGCAATTCCATCAGCGTGGATCCGAATTCGATCTCGTAGTTGCCCGGCTTGTTGACATGGCCCGAAACAGAAAAAATCTTCGTGCCTCTAGAATTCTTAGTGCCTGCTCCGAGGGACGCATACCATTCGCCACCGTTGGTCAAAATGGACGGCGCGCACGCATAGGTCTCCACGTTGTTGATAACCGTCGGACGATCCCAAAGTCCAGCGACAGTGGGCAAAGGAGCGTGAGGGAATTTCAGCCTTGGCATTCCTCTTTCGCCCATCAGCGAGCTCATTAAGGCGGATTCTTCGCCACACTCATAGGAGCCGGCCCCCATGTGAATATATAGATCGAACGCGCGACCCGAATCAAGAATGTTTTTGCCCAGATACCCTTCCCGATACGCTTCGTCGATCGCCCTCCGCAGCGCCCGCGCCGAATCCACGAATTCCCCCCGGATATAGATATATCCGATGTCCCCTTGGGTTGCAAGGGCCGCGATGATCATGCCTTCGATGAGCAGGAAAGGACACTCTTCCATAAGCTGTTTGTCCTTAAAAGTCCCTGGCTCGCCTTCATCGGCGTTGCACAAAATGTAGTGCGTGCCTTTCTTTTCCTTGGCAATGCCATTCCATTTGATCCAGGTTGGAAAGCCTGCGCCCCCGCGTCCTCGAAGTCCCGAAGCTTTTATCTGATCGATAATTGCCTGGCGCTCCATGCTTAACGCTTTCTTCAGACCTACGAATCCATCCACTTGTAAGTAACCCTCGAGGGTCTGAGTGGATTGGTCGTGTGCATGTTCGAGCAAGAGCTTGTGTTCAGGCATCGTCGAGACATTGTACATTCTGCGCGGCATTTTCCCTCGCAGTCCGGTCATTATTGGTGTATCTTAAGAAAGGTTAAGCACTTTTGAGGAAAAAACATGCGTAAACATGCATTTACATTAATCGAACTCCTGGTGGTAATCGCGATAATCGCGATCTTGGCCGCCATTCTCTTCCCGGTTTTTGCCCAAGCAAAAATTTCCGCCAAGATGACGGGCGACTTGAGCAACATCAAGCAAACGGCGCTGGCAACTCTAATGTACGCGGGAGATTACGACGACAACATCCCCCGTATGGACAACAACGGCTCATGCCTATATGGCGACAGACCCTGCGCGACGCCGGACTGGGGAAACGCCTCCAACGACTCGCGTGATCGAAATGCGCGCCCTATGTTTTTGAACGTTATTCAGCCTTACATTAAGAATGCCGCTCTGATGTACAGCCCCCAAGTGGGCAAGACTGATTGGCAAGGAGCCATCGCAGCTCGCATTGGAGGCATTACGTGGGGAGGCGCCTATGATCCGGCTCGCGAAGATGTTTACTACGGGGCGGTCGGAATGTGCGCCGTCAATATTGAAATGATCGAGCGTTGGGGCATCGATTGCCACTTGGGGCAAGTAGCGCGCCCCTCGGACATCGTTCTCCTTGGCAACAGCGTTTGGGACAACGACCTCTCCGCTCAGCTTGCCGTTGGGAACACGGGAATCTGGCCCAACAAACCCAATTCCAGGTGCACCGCTCCCCCTCTAAGCTATGGCCAAGGTTGGACATGGTACTTGCACCGCGCCAAGGGCCGAAGCGGAAGCCGCGCCATTATCGAGTCTGGATTCTCCAATGTGGCGTTGGTCGATGGACATAGCAAGGCGTACAAATACAACACGCTTGAGGCCTGTGACTTTAATACTTCTGTTAACCTCTGGGTTTACACAAGGTGGGATCCACGCTATGACTAGATGGTCGAAGCTAAGCATTGCCTTATCCTTAATCGCTGTTTTCGCTGTCGGCGGTTGCAGCAAAAATGATCCTGCTTCGGAGGAGGTCTCGACGAAAGCCAAGATCGACAACAATTCTCCAGAGGCCCAAAATGGGAAGGGGGCTCCGCCGATCACCGACGCACCGCCGCCAGGAGTTACAAAAGAGCCAAGCGGAAAATAAATAGGTCGCGTAGGATTGCAACCCGTTTAAGCCTCGCTAGGGGAGGGCCGTTACTGCCATCCCTATGTTGCTGAATCGAGGATAATAATGCCTATTCCAGCCCGCATTCCGGTTTTCGTTAATGCGAGAAACAATGAATATGAACATAAAATCGGGATCGGAGTAACCCACCGTAGGCATATTGTAGCCGCAGACTCTGTAGTAATTTCGTTGATCACCATGCGTTACTTCAGCTGATACAACTAACCTATCCGGGACCTCCACAGAAGGGAATTCAGCGCCCACTAGCACCTTACTTTCGCCGAAGTACCGCACGCCTCTCAAAAGAGATGCGGCGATTTCTTCGCCCGGTACTTGAAAGAATTCGTCGTAACGCCTCAGCCTAACGACAACATCGAATGGCTTCCTACCACCACCCAATACATATAAAATCAGGTCCACGTGGGTAACCCTTCGAACTGAGCCGGCAAGATCGAGGAGGTCGCCCATTTCCTCCATCCTGCCCGGGTTTCCGTAATATGTGTAGCCGAATAAGTGCCACCGATTGTCATACACCGTTTCGGCCCTGGCCCGGCATGTAGCTATTGCAAGCACCAAAAATATTACTGTTTTGCACACAATACTTATCATGAATCGATAGTACCTGGGGTCGGTGAACATTCGTCGAATTGGCTCAGGCGACCCTGCCTGAAGGTATCCTAGTCAAGCATGTCCCAGACTTTCATGCCCTCGACCGAGACCGTTTTTCAAAAAACGGGCGAGAACACCATGGTCGTCAACATGGGGCCGCAACACCCCTCGACCCATGGAGTACTTCGCGTCATATGCGAACTCGACGGCGAAACGATCGTCAAGTGCGCTTGCCAGATCGGATACCTCCATACCGGCATGGAGAAGGAAGCCGAATTCCAGCAGTACCACAAGTGCGTGGTGATGACCGATCGGATGGACTACCTCAACGCTAACGGCAATAACCTTGCCCACGCGCTGGCGGTCGAAAAGCTCTTGGGTTGCGAAATCCCGAAACGCGGACAATATCTGCGAGTCATCTTAGCCGAACTAAGCCGCATCGCCTCCCATTGCGTTTGGCTCGGCACCCACGCCCTTGATTTGGGAGCCATGACTCCCTTCTTTTACATCATGCAGCAACGAGAGATGATCCTCGATTTATTCGAGATGTTCTCGGGCGTCCGCATGATGCCGAGCTGGATCGTTCCCGGCGGCCTTCGTGGCGATATGCCGGAAGGGTTTGAATTCAAACTGCGAAACTTCCTCGCGACTTTTTTAGACGAACTGAAAGTTGTTGAGAACCTGCTCGTCGAAAACCCGATCTGGATGGAGCGGACGCAGCACGTCGGCGTTCTCACTGCCCAGCAGGCAATGGAGCTTGGATGCAGTGGACCCATCGCCCGTGCCAGCGGAGTGGCTTGGGACCTGCGCAAAAGCAATCCCTACAGCAGCTACGAAGACTTCGATTTTCTTATCCCGGTCGGTAAGCATGGCGACGTGTACGACCGGTTCCTCGTGCGACTTGCCGAAATGAAGGAGAGCTGCAAAATCTTACAACAGGCGATCGACGGTTTACCGGGCGGCGCCTGGAGCACGAGCGACCGCAAGATATCCCCTCCGCCTCGCCATGAGCTCGATAGCTCGATGGAGTCGCTCATCCATCATTTCAAGCTCTACACGGAGGGCTTCCACACCCCAATCGGGGAAGCCTATGCCGGTATCGAAGGTTCCAAAGGGGAACTTGGGTTCTATATCATCAGCGACGGCTCGAATCGGCCCTATCGATGGCACGAGCGGCCTTCTTCGTTCATGAATCTGAAGTCTTTGGAAGTCCTGGCGGTGGGCCGAATGATCGCCGATGTGATCGCAATTATCGGCTCGATCGACATCGTGCTGGGCGAGATAGACCGCTGATCGCGGATTCCCGGCCAGCCCTCATCGTAGTATCGAAAGCAAGGAAAGAAGTTATGGAAGAAGTCGTTATCCTTTCAGGAGTCCGCACACCGATCGGCGCCTTTCAAGGCGTATTATCCTCGTTTTCCGGTCCCCAACTTGGCTCTGTCGCCATTCGCGAGGCGCTAAAACGGGCGGGAATCGAAGGCTCGCAAGTGGATGAAGTGATTATGGGCTGCGTCCTGACCGGGGGCATGGGCCAAGCTCCTGCTCGGCAAGCCTCGCTTGGAGCGGGAATTCCCAATAGCGTGCCCTGCATGACCATCAACAAGGTTTGCGGTTCGGGAATGAAGGCGGCTATGCTGGCGGCCCAAGCGATCAAGCTGGGAGACTCGAAGATCGTCGTGGCCGGCGGCTTCGAATCGATGACCAACGCCCCCTATGTTCTCGACAAAGCACGCCAAGGCTATCGCATGGGCAACGGCGCCATTATCGACAGCATGATCCACGACGGCCTGTGGGACCCGTACAAGAATTGCCATATGGGAAACTGCGGCGACGCGACTGCCAAAGAGTTCAACTTTTCTCGAGAAGACCTTGATGCGTATGCTGCTGAAAGCTACCGTCGCGCTTTGGCCGCCCAAGAAGCTTGCCGGTTATCGGCGGAAATCGTACCTGTAGAGATTCCGCAACGCAAGGGTGATCCGATCATCGTTAGCGAAGATGAGGAGCCAAAGAAAGGAAATATCGAAAAGTTGCCGACCTTGCGGGCGGCATTCGACAAAGAGGGAGTCACCACTGCTGGAAACGCCAGCTCGATCAACGACGGTGGAGCAGCCATGGTGATCGCATCCGCTTCTGAAGCGAGTCGCCTCGGGAAGAAGCCCTTAGGACGGATCTCGGCTTACGCAACCCACGCTCAAGAGCCCGAATGGTTCACAACCGCGCCGTCGTTCGCTATCGAAAAGCTGCTAAAAGCAAATGGATTGTCGGTGCAGGACATCGACTTGTTCGAAGTCAATGAAGCCTTTGCAGTAGTGGCCACAGTCGTCGCCAGAAAAGTTGGTATTCCATCCGACAAACTCAACGTCAATGGGGGAGCAGTGGCCCTGGGACACCCTATCGGGATGACCGGCGCGCGGCTGATGATCACCGCTCTTCACGAGCTGCACCGCAGAGGCGGCAAGCGAGCGATCTGCACTCCGTGCATCGGAGGTGGTGAAGCCACTGCAGTTCTGCTCGAAATCTAGCGGACATGCTAAAGTATTTCTCGGATGGAATACATGGTGATGGGGCCTGATGGAAAGGAATATGGGCCTGCGAACGTCGCTCTTTTAAAACAGTGGGGGGAGCAAAATCGGATATCGCCGCAAACGATGCTAAGGGATTTCCAAACGGGCCAAACGATGGCCGCATCGTCGGTTACGGGAATTTTTGATACGGTAGCGCCGCCCGCCGTGAGCCCTGACCCCTACGTGAGCGTGTACCAAAGGGCGACAACCGCAGTCCCGCTTGGATATGATTCCCAAGATAGTGGCAAAGGCGAGCTCATCGGATCGATTGTGCGTTCCGCTCTTGGTGTCCTCGTGTTTTTTCTATTTCGCGGCATCGGCCTTTTTTTAGCGGCTTATGCCGTCGTATACGCATTCCGAGCAAACTCCAAAGGGCATCGGTATGGCCAACTCGCGATCGGTATTTCGCTCCTTGCGTTGGTCATTGTAATCATCGGTTGGGTATTTAGACTCTCAACAACCTAGTCGCTTGGGCATCGCGAAGGAAATCGATTCGGAGTTGACGACTGTCCGGGCTATCGAGGCTGAACGAGCGGGCATCTCCAAGTTGATCGTGGATTAAACTTTGCATTCTTGCAATCGCACCGCGAAGCTCTTCGCTCTCCGATACCCATGATTGCCAAACGACGGTGCCGGATGACAGTTCATACTCCCACAATCCAATTAATCTTCCTCGATCGAAGATGGCATGGCTCGGAAGGTCTTGCAACCCGCCGAGTGAACTTACACCTACTTCGCCCAGTATCGGCTCTTCCAGATCGCGCCCGTCGATGTAATCCCTGATCTCTCGCCGCAGCAAGAGCAAACTATCCAGTCCGGCCGTTAGCGCGATTTGGGCATCGGCAGGGGGCTTAAAGGTCATGAGCTCTTCACGATCCTCGGGGAAGATCAGCAGACCGCTGCCCGTTTCCATTGGGACGAGCCCAAGAGGCGCCAGCACATCTTGCGCGGCCTTAACCCCTAATCCCGAGAACCCTTGGAAGTTCGTTGCCGACGCCGGTCCGATCCACTGAAAATATCGTTTGGCCATCTCTCGCAGAGCTTCCTCGCGATCCATAGATAGGTCTTCCAACGGAGAGGGACTCCACAACGCATAGCGGTACCGCTGCTCATCGAGGCGGCCATTAATCGCGAGTCTCCGGATCCGACCTTGTGATTGGAGGCGGCCCAAGACGATGGGCAAGGTAGTCGTTTGGCCACGTTTCTTGCCTTCCGCGCCGAGCGAGCGAACGGCATCGCCAAGCCGGGTCTTGAGCTCTCGCGGATCAAGTGGTTCGTCGGCAAGCGCTTCCAAGACCTTCCGACCAAGATGCTCGATCTCTTCGTCCGTCACTCCCAAGAATTTCTTTGCGATTTTGAGATCGCCCTCGTCGGAAAATCCTTGGCCGACCTTCAAGGCAAGCGCAAAATCGCGCCTCGGTACGACGTAGGTGCATCCTCTCGCACTTGGCAGCTCGTGAATTTGCATTGAGGCCACTGATTCCTCCGCATCTTGACGGGACGTCCCTGCGCGAGCAAAAAGACTTAGGTAAGGATTTGCGCCTCCAACCGAACGGGCCCAACCCGCCTTCTCCAGTACTTGAGCAGGAGATTTTCCTACGAGAGAGCCATCGAGGCCCTGGCGTTTCCACCACCAAGCACGCAAACTCGCAGCATCCATACGGTGCATTGTGACCGATCAAACGGGCAGCTTTTGGGTGGCTACGAGAGAAATCGCTGCAATGCCAACGCCAAGCCAAAATGGCAACTGGTAGTTATTGGTCGCATGCCACAAGAGAGCGCCTCCCACCGGCACCGTTACGGCGGCGATGTGATTCATGGTCGTCCCCATGGCAAGACAAGGTGTAAGCTCACCTGGTCGCACAATCCGGTGCAGATAAGTCGTAAAACCAACTCCGAAAGAAAACAATATATTGTCGAGCAAAAACAAAGCATAGAGGGCGCCCACGTTTTGAAAAATCGCGTATCCCAGGAACACCAAGATTAAACCAATCGCGTAAAACGTAAGCGGCTTTCGCTCGCCAACCTGGTCCACCCATTTTCCCATCGCAGGAGCGGTAATCGAGATGAAGATTGAGTTGACGAATTGCAACAAGAGCATATTCGCCACCGGCACCTTATAAACGAGGATCAGCGCGAATGATGCGAAGATCGAAAAAATTTGCCGTCGACAACCTTCCAGAAATGTGAGCAAGTAAAAGAGCCCATATTCCTTTCGCAAAACCAATCGGCTTCGCTTTCCCCCTTCGGCGTGGGTCGATAGCCGAGCGCAAAGTCCTGCCGCTCCAAGAATCGCGAGCCCGGCCACGATGAAGTAAGCGTTATATCCGATCCCCGGAGCAAGTTTCGAGACGGCAAAAGAGATTCCGAGACCGGCGATCGTTGCAACCGCGGATATGGCGGACATCCTTCCCAAATGTCGGCCCCCTTCCAGCCCTTTTGCCAAGGCCAGGGTGATTGCGCTTTGCACGCTCGACCATAGGTGAAAGCCGACCGACCAGAAGACCGTGATCGCGATCAGAGGCGCATATTCGCGCGCGAACCCAGTCCCTGCGATGCCAACCGCACATATAGCCAACCCCAGCGACGCGACGCGAGATTCGGCCAGCGCTACCAACGTGCCTGCCATCAGGGCCGCCAGGAGGCCGGGAATTTCGCGCAGGGATTCGAGGGTGCCAAGCTGCAACTCTCGCGCGTGCAACTCGTCGCGGAGAAAGTTTTGAAAGACTCCGACGTAAACGGCGAAGCCAAATCCAAAGAGAAAGACGAGAAGGGTGAATTTAACCCAATCTCGCCTTAACGATGCTTCTTCAAGCTCAGTCGGTGGATCGTCGGACCCGATAACCATCCAGTAAGGAGGTTACCTACTACTTACTTGATTCGACATCCGCCCAAGCCGCCTTTCTCGTGATATTGTTGGTGATATTCCTCGGCCAACCAAAATCTGGAGGCCGGCTCGACGATCGTGGTAATCCCCTTCTGAGAAGATTTTTTGCGCGCGACAAAGGCCGCTGCGGTCTCCGCTTGACGAGGGGTTCGAGTAAAAATTGCGTTTCGGTACTGGTAGGACGAAGGATTTGATGATGTTGGAGAGCTATTCTTACAAAATACGGATAGCAGCTTTTCGTATGTCACGACCTTCGGATCAAACTCGATCAACACCGTCTCGGCATGCCCAGTGGTGTGGTCGCAGACCTGCTCGTAGGTCGGGTTGGCGACTTTGCCTCCACTGTATCCCACGGCAGTTGCCATAACACCCGGGACTTGGCGAAAATCATCCTCCACCCCCCAGAAGCATCCTTCCGCGAACATCGCCAGTTCGTGGCCTCTACTTTCGGCGGCTGTATCGAGATCATTCGCTTTACCAATGTCACCTGGCCGATTGCCAACTTTTGCGCTTTGTGTCGTCGAGGCCACGGTTCGCTGGTTTGCATAAGCAAAGAACGCACTTATCGCCGCGAGAATCATGAACAGACCGAACGTTTTCATAGTCACCTCCTTCAATGCATTACGTTACCAAAAGGTTTCCTTGCAGGTATTAAACCCATTTCAAGGTAGCCTTCGTAGATGGATATTGCCTCTGATTTAGAAGAAGCCTGGGCGATAAACGGTCGCATCTGCGAGTATCTTTTGGATGCGATTCCGGAATCCTCGCTGGATGTGCCGCTCACCAAAGGAAGGAGCGTTCGAAAGCAATTTGGGCACATTCACAACGTGCGCCTGATGTGGCTCAAGTCACGCAATTTGGCGCTTCTCGAAGGACAGGAAAAAATCGAGCGCGAAGATCTTACGAAAACCGAAATCAGAAATCTATTGGCCAAGTCCAGCGACGGGGTTCTCACCATGATCAAAGACGGGCTGAGTGTGGGCCGCATAAAGGGTTTCAAACCGCACCCGACTGCATTTGTCGCATACATGATTGCTCATGAGGCCTGTCATCGTGGCCATATTGAAATAGCTCTCCGCCAAGGCGGCGTACCTGTTGATGATAAAACTTCATTCGGGATTTGGGAGTGGGGTTCCAGGTGAAAACCGAGGTTCCCTACCTGGAGCCCGATAATCTTGTTGAAAAGCCAACCGCCGACCATCAACCGCCAACCGAACTAACCTACGGTGGAATCGCTGGCTTCTACATACCACTCGCCCTGTCCTGGGTTTTTATGTCGATCGAGGCCCCGCTTGCCATAGGCCTCATTTCCAGATTGCCGAACGCGACTGCCAATACGGCCGCGTTCCTCATCATGATGGGACTTGCGCTTTGGATCGAGAGTCCGGTGATCGATCTGCTTTCGACCTCGACTACCCTGGCGAAGGATCGAGAGCGCTACGTTGTGCTCAGCAAATTCGTATGGGCGCTGATTTTTTGGGTGACCGCGGCGCACGCCCTGTTCGCACTTAGCCCGGCCTACATCTACGTGACTCATACGGTTCTCAAAGTACCGGCCCAAGTTGCGATTGCCGCGAGGCCAGGTTTGATTATCATGATCCCGTGGAGCGGATTTATTGGATGGCGGAGATATCTGCAGGGAATCCTCATCCGTTTTAATCAAACCCGCTTCGTCGGACTTGGCACGCTGGTCAGGGTCAGCACGATTCTCGTCGCCGGCTTGAGTCTCTACCAATGGACGACCCTGCCGGGCATCAACTTAGCCGCAATCGCACTGATAGCTTCAGTGGCGCTCGAGGCGCTTTTTATTCATTGGGCAAGCAGACGCGTAATCCGCGAGCGCCTTGACGCCCGCCGCTCAGAAGAAGAATTGGAAACCTTTGGCATACGAAAGCTCCTGTCCTTTCATCTTCCTTTAACCGCCACAACGATGATTATGATGGTCGGAACGCCCGTTGTAAGTGCCGCGCTGTCAAGGTCTCCCGACGGTGTGACCGCTCTCGCCGCATGGCAAGTTTGCGCTACCCTTCTGTGGCTCCATCGCACGATTACTTTCGCGCTTCCCGAAGTCGTCATCACCCTCTATCGAGATTTACAGAGTCAGATCGTGCTTCAACGGTTTTGCATAGGAGTCGGCATCCTCACGAGCGGACTCCTCTTGCTTATGGCGTTTTCGGGAGGAGATCGGCTTTTCTTCACCACCGTACTCGGAGCAAAAAAGGAAATTGCGGAAATGGCTCATATTGCCTTTCTCGCGGGCGCGCTCCTGCCCTTTATTGGCGCCCTACAATCTTACGTCCGTGGCTTGTTGACGGCTCTCCATCGAACCGTCGCCCGATTCATGGCGGTGGTTGTGTCCATGGCTTGCTTAATCGCGTTACTTCGGACAGGCATCGCCTTCCACATTACCGGAGTCTTGCCAGCCGGGATCGCTCTCACCCTCGCCCTTACGGCCGAGCTCTTTGTGCTTGTAACCGCTCTCCACAAAAGAAAAGTGGGGCCGCTCATGCAGCCCCACTTATCGGAACGAATTTAGCGCAATATCGAAGATACTGCCGCGTTTAAGTTCGCAAGGCCTTTGTCATCGGCTTTCAAGTTTACAAACTTAGCCATAACCTTTCGATTCTTATAAACGAACACGGTGTTTTGAACTTGCGTATCGAGATTGATTCGATAACCCTTGACCGCGGCGTCTCCCGAAGGCACATAAGCGAGAGCCACGTTCTCGAAATGGTTGCTCTCGGCAACGTCCGACAGCTTCTTCGCAAACGCCTTGGAATCGGATGTTTCGCTGTCCGAGGGCTGCACGAACACGACAAACGCTTTCAAAGCAGGCTTGGTGGCCGAGCCATTGGCTTTCGACATCCGTTCGTCCAAAGTCTTGGCGATTTTCGTCGCATTTTCCCAGTTGTCGTTATTGATCCAAACCTGCACAGCGGGCGTGTTTCCATACTTACACACCGGGCAAGTGTTCGTGCCCTTATCGGCTCCCGAAACATGGGAAGGCTCGTAAGCGGGCAACATATCTCCCTTGTTGAGACCAGACTCGGGTCCACCGACCTTCGGTGTACCGTGGTTGACCGCGCTCGCCGTAACGGCCGCTGCCGCTGCCGCGATGGCAAGGTATAAAATAGCTTTCGTCTTCATCTGCATCTAATACTTCCAGACTATCTTAACTGTACGTAATCTTTCCGCCCCCGCGTTCCGCCCTAGCTATAATCAAACAATGATCAGCGGCGGTGTCTGTACCCTTTTTGTTTCCGACATGGATTCGATGGTCGACTTCTATTCCGGCATCCTGGGCCTGAGCCTGATGTATCGCGCGGGCAACCATTGGGCCTCGATCGACGCCGGAAAGGGATTCACCATAGGCTTGCACTCGGCGTCTGAGCATAATCCGATTCCAGGGTCGGTCGGCGCGGTCCAAATTGGCCTCAATCTCGATCAGCCGATAGAGAAAGCGGTAAGTTCTTTACGAGAGCGTGGTATCCAATTCGGGGGCGAAATCTTGAATGACGTTGAAGGAGGGGTCAAACTTGCCTTTTTCTCCGATCCCGAAGGAAACCAACTTTATCTCTGCGAATCGGAAAGCCACTAATGCATAGATGTTTTCGGAGGTTCGATATTTGGATCGCCGATGGGCTCTGGACTTGGCAGAAGTTTTGAAAGCCAGCAGCCTCTGCCTTGGGTGCCAACGATCATACGATTGCGCGTCGGGTCGAGACGAATGTCGATCACCGGTACCCGCGGTAGCCCAAAACCGAATCTAGCCCAAGTGCGCCCGTCGTTCAGCGAGCGATAAACCCCGTCGTCAGTTCCCGCAAAGATGACTGCGCTGTTTCCCGATGTGTTCACGGCGATGGTATTGACCGGGATGTCCGGGAAACTGCCGTCGAGAGTTTGCCACGTTTGGCCGCGGTCGACAGTCCTCCGTATGTGCGGCTGGCCGAAATACGCTCCCGCGAGATAAGCCACGCGATCATCTCGGGGATCGACGAAGAGTTCCCGTGTCACTCGGGGCCAGCCCTGGACGCTTTGGAGTACCCGCGTGAAATTATGTCCGCCGTTCATTGAAACCGAGACGTTTCCATCGTTCGTCGCGATATAGACCGTCTGCGGGTTGGAAGGTGCAATGGCGAGCGCCCGTATTGCTCCATTTCCGTTCGTCAGGTCGCCTGAGATCACACTCCAGCTCACCCCGTTGTTGGTGCTCTCATACAGACGGTAAGTTGCGTAGAGCATATGATTGTTGTTCGCCGGATCTATGACATAAGGCGAAAGAAAGCAATTGCGATCGCCGCCGTTAATGCCCGAACTTGACGAACCAAAGCTCGATCCGCCGTTCGTCGACCGGTAAAGGCTGCCGCTTCCCTGAGACTCGGCGAACATTCGGCTCGGATTCACCTGGTCGATCTGGGTCCAACCGCCATCTCCGCCGAGGACTTGCTGCCACGACTTCGTATTGGTGATTCGCCGATTGCTCCCATTGTCTTGCATGCCGCCAAGAACGAACAAGGGATCGGTTGGGTGAATTGAAACTCCCGCATAGAGCTGGATGACCCCCACGCCGGAGCTGAGCGAACTCCAAGAAGAACCAAGATTGCCACTTCGATAAATACCGCCATCGTTACCGTTCAAAAGGTTGCCGGAAGCGTCCCAAGCAATCGCATGATTATCCACGTGCGGCGCGGTGATCGTGCTGAAGCTCACGCCTGCATTCGTGGAGCGCTTTAAGTCGAAACCCCCCATGATGACGACGTCTGGGTTCGTGGGCTGCACGGAAACGCACGATAAATACCACCCGTAAGTTGCCTGCATGCTACCAACCGGGATGGAAATCCAAGTCGCCCCCCCGTCGTCGGTTCGGAAGCCGCCGAGCGTCGAACCATTGTTTCCTGCGGAGTCGCAAGCATTCGTGACCAAAGCGTACAACCGCGAAGTCCTGCTTGGCGCAATGCCGATGCTGATTCGACCCACGTTACTCGTCGGCAATCCACCCGCTAGCTTTGTCCAGCTACCACCTGCGTCGACACTCTTATAAACGCCGTTCTCGGGGGCTCCGAAAGGCCGTCCGATAGCCGCGTAAAGGATATTAGAATTGCTTGGATCGAGCGCGATATCGGTGGCCGCCTGGTTTGGCAAACCGCCGAGAAGCTGACCCCAAGTAGCACCTCCGTCGGTCGATTTGAACACTCCGATCGGCCCATTCGCCCCTGGGTGCCCCTTAGCCGCCGCCTTCTCCGGGAAACCCCCGGCCGGTGTAATCGAAGCATAGAGGGTCTGTGTATTTTGAGCGTCGACGAGTAATTTGCTGAAGCAGCGACCCGAAAAAGTCGAGGCCGCTAAGACGCCCCAGGTATTGCCTCCATCGAGCGATTTGTACAAACCTAGGCCATAACGACTGTGGTTCGCATAATTAGCCTCACCAGATCCCACGTAAATGATGCTTTCGTTCGATGGATCGATAGCAAGAGCGCCGGTGGCCGTAGTCGGCATTTGCTCGGTTACCGCGGTCCATGTTGCGCCCCCGTCGGTGGTTCGCCAAACGCCTCCATCGGCCCCCGCAATGAAGTAGCGAGAAGCATTCGTAGAGCTGCATGCGATAGCCGAAATTCGGCCTGTATAACCTCCCTGAATAGGAGCAGGGCCTAGTTCAAGCCAACCCTGGGCGCAAGCGGCTCCCGCAAATGCGACGGTGAACAAGACAAAAGCAAAAACCTTTCTCATAGTAATTCAAATAAGGAACCCAACTAGTGTAACACGATCCCAGGCCCGTTTTGGCAGGTTAAGACATAATGCGCTGAGTGCCGGACGAGGAAAAGCAGCCAAACGTAGCCCGAGCAGGCGTCGTCATGATGGCCAGCCTTTTCCTCAGTCGAGTCCTCGGCATCATTCGCGACATGATCATGGCCTGGCAATTTGGCCAGAACTCGAGCACCGACGCTTACCGCCTCGCATTTCAGATTCCGGATCTGCTTTTTTTTCTAGTCGCAGGCGGGGCCTTGAGTTCAGCGTTTATTCCTGTATTCAGCGAATACTTGCACACTAACCGAGAAAAGGAAGCTTGGAAACTCTTCAGTGTGGTCACCACCCTGATGTCCATAATCGTTCTCGCATTCATAATCTTCGCCTGGATATTCGCCACTCCCCTTGCTAGCTTGATCGCTGGAAACAAGCAGCATTTAGTGCCCCTCGTCGTAGTCATGAGCCGGATCGTCTTACCAGCTCAATTCGCGTTTTTCGTCGGGGGTTTGATGTTTGGCACGCTCTACTCCCGCCAAGTCTTTTCGATACCTGGTTTGGGTCCAAACATTTACAATATCGGCATCATCTTTGGGGCGCTGGTATTGTCCCAGTTCTTTGTGCCGGGCGTGATTGGGATGTCTTGGGGCGCCCTTATCGGAGCTATGCTCGGTAGCTTCCTAGTTCCGCTCTGGGCGATGAGGCGTCTAGGTTCCCACTTCGAGCCATCGCTCGACCTCTCCCATCCCGGCGTCAAAAAGGTATTCCGACTGATGGCGCCCGTCGTGCTTGGTCTTTCCCTGCCCGGAGTTTACGCCCTGATCATGCAGTATTTCGCCACATTTTATCCGATAGAGGGAGTGAATACCGCACTTGATTCCGGCAACCGCCTGATGCAGGCCCCCCTCGGAATCTTTGGACAATCGCTCGCGCTAGCCGCTTTTCCCGCCCTCGCCCAGTTCTTCGCTCAAGACCGTATGGACCTATACCGAGGTCAGCTCGGACGAACCGTGCGAACGGTGATTTATTTGTCGATGCCCGTGTCCGCCCTGCTCATTGCGGTCCCTAGGCCGATCATTTCGCTCGTCTTCCAGCATGGAAGATTTACCGCCCAAAACACCGCCATGACTGCTTCGTGCGTGCGCATGTTCGGCATTGGAATCGTGGCTTGGTGCGTTCATCCGGTGCTGATGAGAGGCTACTTCGCGATGCATAAATCCGTCAAGCCAATCGTGATGGGCACCATTACCACACTCGTTTTCGTTTTCTTAAGCTGGGTCTTCATCTCACTGGGTATGTCTTTCCAAAGCTTGGCTCTTTCGGGATCGCTGGCAGCAATCTTTCTCGCCGTGACGATGTGCGTTGGCCTCTCCAAAGATATAGGCGGCCTGGATCTCGCCGGCATCGCGGGGGCATTTGGAAAGACCGCATTGGCCTCGGCGATTCCGGGCGCAATACTCCTCGCTCTCACCCTGGCATTGCCTTCCCTCCACAGCCGCCTGGCAGAGGGAATCGCGCTTGCCACCCTCATCCTCGCCTTTGCCTGGTCTTACTACGGGTTGACCAGGGTCCTCGGCATGCCCGAAGCGGACACAGTGGACAGGGCTTTGGCTCGTCTTTCTCGCAAAACGAAGTAGGGTCGGCATCTTGCCGACCTCCTTCACCACTCGCGCCGAGTACAATCTCGAATCGAACCCTATGTCCGAAACCATCCCCATAAGCCGCCTCGAAGAACGCCCCAAGCCTCCACGGCCCGAGGATATCGCGCTTCGATTTTCGGAGAAAGCGATCCAGGAATTGGACCAGCTTCTCACTCATTATCCGGACAAAAAGTCCTGCATTTTGCCTGCCCTCTGGATCGCCCAGCGGGAATACGACGGATTTCTGTCCGCCGAAGCGATGGCCGAGGTCGCGATTCGTCTCGACAGAAGCCTGGTGGAGATCGAAGGGGTGGCCACGTTTTACACTATGTACAACACGGCTCACCCGGTAGGCAAGCACATGATCGAAGTATGCACATGCCTCACCTGTATGGTATGCGGAGCCTACGAAATCGCCGCCAAGTTGAAGGAGAAGCTGGGAATAGCATTCGGAGAAACCACGCCGGACGGGCTGTTTACGATTCATGAGGTCGAGTGTCTGGACGCATGCGACCGCGCCCCTGTATTTCAAGTCGGCGACCAGTACCTGGGGCCGATCACCGAGGGCGATCTCGACGGCATCCTCGACGAGCTTAGAAGTAAAACTGAGTCGACCGTAGTCCGGTTAGCCGATGAAATTGTGCGAGTGCAGCTTGGACCCGGCTAGAGTGGCCTTGAACGCTAACGTGTAGCACGCCAATCGCTGGTCAGCACGCATAGACTTTTTTTGAAAAAGCTTGCATTTCCAGCAAAATTAGCTTATCATGAAAGTGTCTTCATACCAACGGAGGTTATTATTCATGCGAAAAGCATTCACACTCATAGAACTCCTCGTCGTAATCGCGATCATCGCGATCCTTGCGGCGATCTTATTCCCGGTTTTCGCGCAAGCCAAAATGGCAGCCAAGAAAACCCAATCACTCAGCAACTTTAAGCAAGGCAATCTTGCCGTCATCCAATACACGGGTGACTATGATGATTCCATCCCGCTCTCCGATTCCGGAAGCATCAATGGAAGAGGCTGGGGCTTTGGCCGTCCGGACTACGTTTGGCCGGAAGTCGTGCAACCTTATGCGAAGAACTGGTACATCTTCCGATGTCCCGGCGATCCCAATGCGACCGATGCCGAACTGTCGATCGACCCGAATACCAACCTGCCGATCGGCCCGAATAATCCCAACTATTACTATGCTTGGGGAGAGCGCACCGATCTCGGCCTCAACTATGACTTCCTTTCGCCGTGGATTCAGCGCCGCAGCAACAACTATGTTGGCTCAACGAGCGTCAGCCAGGGTCGAGTGGGTAATCCCGCCGCCACTCTAATGTGCATTAACTCGATCTGGGATCGTAATTCCGCCGGCAAACCGATCGGTGGAGGAAACTGGGTTGTTGAGGCCCCGTGTGTGAAAGACACCACGAATACCTTCCTCGACCCGATCTACGCTCTCACCCAGAATGGCTCCGACGACCAATGGCGTAATTACGGCGTGGGTTGGGCGGTAGGCAATCAAACTTCGTGGCTCGAGTTCGGAGGAACATGGGCTTGGTTCGCCAAGCAGATGAACGCTAGCTACGTGGACGGCCACGCCAAGAGCCTCACCCTCGGCAAACTGACCGAAGGATGCGACGTTCGGTCCTCGTTCCGAGGCGCCGCCTACGACGGCGACAAGTACATCTGGGACCTTAGATGAACAGAAAGCTCATTCCGGTTGCCCTCGTCTTGCTCATTTTGGGTATGTGCGCTTTCGGGTGCCAACAAAGTGACGTGAGTTACTCGAAGGAGCTATCGAAGGAAGTACCCAAGCCGCGGGCCGACCTACCCGAATTGCCGCCC
>JBBREX010000044.1:0-17840 GCA_038225245.1 Fimbriimonadales bacterium
TGCCACGCGTCCGTCTGGCAAGCCGACGAACACGCGCTCCGTCTGGTCGCACCGGGGAAGAAACGCTCCCGGCATCTGAGGTGACGGAGTACGCCGCACGACACTGCCTGTGACAAGGTTGCGGCTCACGATTGTTAGGTCGGTCGAAATGGAAACGATGGACTTGCCATCTCCTGACAAGAAGCAGTTGATCGCTTCCAAGTCGTCGAACGCCTCCACAGCTGGATGCGGTTCGAGGGACCAGACCTTGGGATTCCCTCGGACGTCGATCGCAGCGCAGTGCTTCCCATCAGGCAAGAATGCGACGGCTGCAACCGCCTGCCTGTGGCCGACGAAGACTTGAAGCAGCAGGCCCGATTTGACGTCATAGATGCGCGCAGCCCCGTCAGCGCACCCGGTCAACAGTCTGCAGCCGTCCTTGGAAAAGTCGACCTCATTGATGTTCTCTGGATGGTCCGGTATGACGCAAGCCGCCCCATCGTCGCTGGCGCGCCTGACTTCGCATCGGTTGTAATTGAAGACCGCGTAGAGCTTACGATCCCCACTCAGTTCGATGCGACTGGCCCCCTCCAACCTTGTCGTTGTGGATCGAAGAGCCTTTCCCGATCGGCTCCATCGCTGGAGTTCGCAGAGGCCCCGTTCTTTGCGATTGAAGGTCGCCAAGAGACACGTGCCATCAGGAAGGAAACGTGCCCCTCCTCTCGGGTTCGGACCTCTTAAGGTGGCGACGAGCCTGTCGCCCTCGATCGCTCTCAATTCCACGGTCCCTGGCGTTTTCTCGTTCGAGACAAGGTAAACGCGCCCTACTGGGTCTACGTCTGCGATCAATGAATTCAACTTGTATGGAACGATCGGCTTGTCTGATTCTGCGTCGAAGAGCGCGTACGCATGTCCATAATGCGCAGACCACATGCGCATTATGGACCCGCGTCGGGGCGAAGGATGGTATTGGGCAGTATCCGGTGTAGACGAGTGGCTCCACGGATCTCCAGCCGCGATGATCCGATCGAATCGCCTTTGGAGCTTTACGCCTTTCGGTTGAATCTCGTAAAGCCCCTCGGAGGACAGGACCATAAGTCTCCCGTCCGGCTGAGTCTCAAACGTTCTCCAGTCCGGCTGAATGTCAAACGTGCTAAGGCCGGGAATGCTCGCCTCTATGTCCGGCTTTCCCAACAGCATTGCGACGTGCCCCCACTCCCATCCCCGGTGCAGGTCGTTCCGAGTTTGATCGAAGACTTCCGCGACCCGCGTCCAGACCCCCGCCGCCATTCCGAACTGGATTGAACCCATCCGCGCGGCGTAGTTTTGGCGCTCAAGTTCTTCGGTCGTGCTCTCCAACTCGGAGATCGCCTTTTGCCGGTCGTTCGAAAGCCTCCAGAAGCCCAAGGCCGCGGTGGAGACCGCGAAGACCACGACTCCCGCGACCAACGCCGCCCGCAACACCGCCACTCGCGCGGCGCCGCGCACTCGGCGAAGCTCGGCGTTTGGCAGGCTCTGCCTTCGCCATCCCTCGTCGAAGACGCGCGCATAGGTGCGGTTGCGCACGCGTAAAATGCTGCGTTTCTCATTCCCAATCCCGGCGAGCCGCAACGAAGCAACGATGGGGTTTTCCTCGGACGCCTCCAGGCCCTTCCCCTTCAGCAAGCGGCCATACAGGTCGAGCAATTGTGTCCTTCTCTCTTCTAAAGACATGCCTGGCACGTCCGGGTCCAGCATGCGCCGCTCGACGTCCGCGAAATTGGGCTCGCGCTGACGCGCCTCCGGCGAGAAAAACTGTTCCTTGACGATTCGATCAACGCCGTGCGCGGAGACGATTCCAGCATTGGCGGCGATATTGCTGCAAAGGAGCTGCGTGAGATAAGGATGGCCGCTCACCCAATGGTGCACCCGCTGCATCAGCTCCGCGCCGCTTCGACCCGGCGCGTCGAGGATCTTCGCATAGCGCTCCGTTTCTTGAAGCGTGAAATCGGACAGTTCGATCCTTGTTCCGAGGTTGAAGGGCGTGATCTCCGGGTTTCGAATCAACTGGCCCGCGGTCGCGACGCCGACCAGGCAAAAGGTCAAATCGTTCGAAACCCTGAACCTCGGAGCGGCGATTATGACAATCGCGAATTCCTGCGAAGAACTCGTCTGTAGAAAACGGAAGAGCGCGAACGAAATCTATCTCATCAATGAAGATCGCGATCGGCCGCTCGGTCTTGGGTAGCATCACGGATTCCAGCGCCCCTACCCATCGCGCGAGCGGCCCGATGGCTTGGTGGGAGCCCCAATACTCGAAGAGATCCTCGGTCAGCCCCAACTCCTGACCAATGCCCGTGAGCAACCCCGCGTACCATTGCTCAGGCGTGACATTGGCGCCGATCCTCTGCAGATCGAGCTTGACGGTGTGCGCGCCGTGCTCCTTTAGCTTGATGATGGTGCGGGCGACGAGAGACGACTTGCCCTTTTGGCGCGAGTCGAGCAGGAACACGTATTCGCCAGCCATAAGGGAAACGAGCAACTGGTCGTCTGCCGCCCGCTCGATGTAGCTGGGCGCGTTCGGTTCCATCGTACCTCCGGGGCGAAAGAACGGCGGTTTGCAGTCCATGCACCCATGGTACACGCCAATGTGTGACGAAATCCGTCACACATTGATCACACTCCGTGGCGCATGCTGTCTCCACTGCCTCAAGAACCAGGAGAAAACAGAATGAAAAACAGCTTGTTTCAGCAATTACGCCACATGAACACGGGAACCCTGCCGATGAAGGCTCCCGCCCGGTCGGTTCGACTTGCAATTGGAGTGCTTGCTCTAGTGGTGGCCGTAGCCGGGGCACAGGCCCAGTCCACGAGTCTTGTCTCGGTCAATTCATCCGGCGGTCAGGGAACCGGGGACAGCACCCAGAACGCGGGTTCTCGTGTCAGTGCGGACGGTCGCTTTGTGACCTTTGTCTCCAGCGCCCCGAACCTCGTGGCAGGGGACACAAACGGCGTGGCAGACGTCTTCGTGCGCGACACCGTGCTCAACACAACTGTTCGCGTCTCGCTCGATTCTTTCGGAGTCCAAGGAAACGGGGACTGCCTTTACCCGTCCATCAGCGCCGACGGGCACTTTGTCGTCTTCGCCTCAGCCGCGTCGAACTTAGTGCCAGGTGACACGAATCTGGTTAACGATCTCTTCCTGCCCGATATGACAAGTGGATCGACGACCCGAATCTCCCTAGATTCCAGTTTCGCACAGGCGAACGATCGAACGGGAGCCGGAAGTATCAGTGCCGACGGACATTACGTGGCGTTTCAGTCAGGAGCATCGAACCTGGTCGTTGGCGACACAAACGGGCAGTGGGACATCTTTGTCAGGAACACCTGGGCGAATACGACGACCCGGATCTCGGTCGATTCCACTGGACTCGTGCAATCGAACGACTTCAGCGGGTTGGCTTCGATCAGTGGAGACGGGAAAAACGTCGTGTTTCAGTCGATTGCTACGAACCTTGTCTCTGGTGACACAAACGCGGCGCAGGACATTTTCTTGCACAATATGACGACAGGTTCGACTACGCGGGTCTCGGTCTCTTCAAGCGGAGTCCAAGGTAACGGCCCCTGCACCTGTGCCTGCATCAGTGCCGACGGTAACTTCGTGGCATTCGGATCCTACGCCAGCAACTTGGTCAGCAAAGACAAGGGCAATTGGGAGGACGTTTTTGTCAGGAACCTCGCCACAGGTGCAATGACCTTGGTCTCGGCCTCCACAAGCGGAAGCCAAGGGAACAACAATAGTGGGAGTGGGAACGGCACTTCTGTGAGCATCAGTGGAGACGGCCGGTACGTCGCCTTTGATTCGAATGCTACGAACCTTGCCGGTTCCGACACCAATAACGCTCTGGACGTTTTTGTGAGAGACCGCATGCTGAGCACGACAACCATGGCGTCCGTCACTCCCGGCGGCGGCTCTTCCAACGGCGCCACTAGTGGACCCTCGTTCAGCAATGACGGATCGCGCTTGACGTTCTTTTCTGCGGCGACCAACCTTGTCACTGGCGACGCAAACGGGTTCACTGACGTGTTCGTCCGGAACTAATTCACAGAACTAACCTGTGGCCGCGTTAACTCCTATGCCGGGAAACGACGCGGCCACCCATCTTAGGGCTGATCTCTGGCGCTCAGGTCCAAACTACCGTTCGCGTTTCAGTTTCCGACACGGAGGCCCAAGCCACCGGGTACAGCCCTCAAGACACCATCAACAGCCATCTCGGCTTCGCAGACGATGGGAGGTACGTCGTCTTCTCTTCGTACGCGACCAACCTGGTGCCTGCTTTCGGAGTCACCTCGAACGCGCAGGTTTTCAAGCGAGACCTTCGAACCTGATCAAGAGAGACACCAATGGATGCGAAGATGTTTTTGTCCGAGATCGGGGCAACAACACGACCTCCATGGTCTCGCTGAACACGGTCGGAAACCCGGCAGATAACAACAGCTATAGTCCGAACATCAGCGCGAACGGCCAATACGTGTCGTTGATCTCCTACTCAGACAATATTGTGGCGGGCGACACGAACGGCCTGTTGGATGTCTTCAGGCGAGGACCGTACTAAATAGGACCAGACTAAGCGAACCCGGCGGCAGCCGTCTGTGCCGCCACTAACCAGATTCGAACGAATCAAGGAAACAAAACTAATGAAAACAATCAACTACCTCAGGCGGGTCTATTATCTCCCACAAACTCTCCCGTGGCCTTCTGCAAAGCAGAAAGTGCGCTCGTTATAAATAAGTTTGGCTGAATATAGTTGGTGGAGGCAAGGGGATTCGAACCCCTGACCCCCTGCTTGCAAAGCAGGTGCTCTCCCAGCTGAGCTATGCCCCCGACCGGAGAAGGAGTATACCAAGGCGGAACGTTCAGCCAAACTAAGGAAATGTCGCCGCGTATGGAGTTTGCCCTCGATGCCGCCTTTCAAGCGGGCCGATCAACGCTTGCTTTATTTCAGACCGGCCCAAAAGTCGACACTAAGGTTGACAGGAGTCCAGTCACTCAAGCTGACCTTGATGCAGAGACTATTCTTCGAACGGCGATCGAAGCAGCGTTTCCGGGAGAGGCTATTTTGGGCGAAGAGCAAGGGCTGTCCGGCGAAGGTTCCTCACGCTGGATTATCGATCCAATCGATGGAACGAAATCCTTTATCGCGGGGGTGCCTCTTTATGCGACCCTTTTGAGCTTTGAGATCGACGAGATTCCGCAATTGGGCGTTTGTTACTTTCCGGCACTCGATGAGATGCTCTATGCGGAGCGGGGGACAGGCGCATTTTTCAACGGGCGGCCATGTTTTGTTTCTGCAGAGCAATCACTGTCCCATAGCGTCATTTGTATCGGCAGTTTATGCTCGCTCGATCGCCACGGAAAGCTCGCAGGCGCCCTCCGGCTTTCGGGGCAAGCGCTCGCCACGCGTAGTTGGTCCGACGCTTACGGCCATGCGCTCGTGGCAACCGGCCGAGCCGCCGCGATGATCGATCCGGTGGTCAGTCGGTGGGACTTATCGGCCATGTCGATTATCGTCGAAGAAGCGGGGGGCGTGTTTTCGGACTTTTCTGGACGCAAAGGCATTTTTGAAGAAGCAGTAAGCGCAAGCGCCGCTCTGCATGCTACGATCCTCGAGGCCTTCAGACCTTGAGAGTACTTGGAGTCGATCTTGGGCGCAGACGCATTGGGATCGCCATCGGTGAATCTACGGCCAAGATTTGCTCGCCCCGCAAAGTAATGTCGGCGAGTGGTTCGTTGGGAAAGGACGCTCAAAACATCGACGCTACAGCTCGCGCGGAAAAGGTAGAGCGGATTGTCGTCGGAGTGCCCATTCGGCACGATGAAGCGATCGGTGATCATGAACGAGCATGCTTGCGTCTAGCCGAGCATCTCGAGATCCTCGGCTGGGAGGTGGAGAAAGTTGACGAGAGCTTGACCTCCGTGGAAGCTTCCGAAGCCCTCGCCTCCACCGGTATCAAAGCAGCCGCCCGGCGCAAGGTGATCCATGGAGAAGCAGCGTGCCGAATTCTCCAGCGATATTTTGGGGGCTATGCGTAAGGCTCGGCGCGGGTGTCTAGCTGTTGTTGTGCTGGCAGTTCTTGGGCCACTCGCCGGGTGGCTGTACTTGAATCATTTCACTCGGCCAATGGCAAACGGAGCCTCCATCCTCGTTCGATACGGAAGAGCAAAGCCTCTGAACGCGGCCTTGGATGACCTTCAGCAAAGAGGAATCATCCGAAGTTCACGGTCGCTGGCAATTCTTGCTTGGCTCGGCCGGCGTGCTCGTCTCGTGTCGGAGGGTACGTATCGATTCAACGCGGGGATGACCGCCAATCAAGTGCTGGACGCGATACAACGTCCTCTTCGTCAGGCGGTCCGCATACCGGAAGGATGGTGGATCGCTCGGGTGGCCCGAAAGCTGGAGGAAAAAAACGTCTGTAGCGCTGCCGAATATATTCGCCTTGCTCATCAGGCCGAGCATTTCAACCCGGGGAGAAATCTGCCGCCGCCTCAAGGTAGCCTCGAAGGGTACCTATTTCCCGACACTTACGACCTTCCCCCCCTTATTGGAGCCGAGGCCACTATCCGTAAACAGCTAGAAGCGTTTGTTTCCAAGATCGATCTTGCACTTGGCGAAAAAAAGATTCGACGAGCAGTGGTCATCGCCTCGATGGTCGAGCTAGAGACGGCAGCGGACCGAGAAAGGCCGATCATAGCGGGGGTTATAGAGAATCGCTTACGGGCAAAGATGCCATTACAAATCGATGCCACCGTACTCTACGCGATGCAGGAGTGGAAGCAACTTTCGCCAGGAACGGTTCGCACCGTGAAGTCGCCTTACAATACTTATTTGGTGAACGGTCTTCCGCCGGGACCGATCGGATCGCCCGGTCGAAAAAGCATAGAAGCGGCGCTCCATCCGGCAAGGCACCCTTATCTGTACTATGTTGCCTTGCCAGATCGAACTCACCTTTTTGCTCGAACCTACGCTGAGCATCTGGCCAATATACGCAGGCGAAGGGCTGCCCTTCGATGAGAGCCTTTCGAGCGGGTCGATTTCTTAAACAGGAAATCAAGGGACCTTTGCGCGCCTTCTGCCCGACTGTCGCTCACCTGAAGCTCTCCGAAGTTCCTCTAAAAGATTATGCGGCAGCCGGAAAGAAGTTAATTCTTCTCGATGTCGATAACACCCTTCTCCTTTGGAAGAGCGAAGAAATCCCCGATGAGACGTTTGCATTCCTCGAACAAGGCAAAGGCCTGGGAATGCAGTTTTGCATCATCAGCAATACGCGCCGTGTTAACCGCTTGGGGCGAATTTGCCAAAGAATGGGAATCGACTATGTACGCGGGCGATTCAAGCCGAGCCGACGAATGTTTCAAATTGCGATGGAGAAGCATGGAGCTACTCCAGAACAAACCCTGATGGTCGGAGACCAATTATTTACTGACATTTGGGGAGCGAACCGGGCGGGCATCGATGCTTTGTGGATTCAGCCTATGGGGCCCCGAGAACTTTTCACCACGCGGTTCAACCGTTTTGTCGAGCGGTGGGTGAGGAAACATCTTTATCGCTATCTCGATATCAATGGGGACGGCGTTCTCGATAAGTCTCTTGCCTCTCCCTTTTTCGGGAGACGGGTGGTGCGGGAGTTTCTTAAGTTTTGTGTGGTTGGTGCGGCTTCAACGATCATCGATTGGGGCATTCACTACGTTCTGATGTTCGGTCTGGGTTGGCGAGTGGGCTTGGGCCACTGGGTATTAGAAGTGCTCGCGCCCTACTTCGACCTCAATCAAAAGAGCGCGGAGGGCATTGCTTCGGGCATCCTCAAAATTCCGGGCGTCCTGATAGCGATCTATAACAGCTTCTATTGGAACCGCCGCTGGACTTTTAGAGTTCTCGACGCCAAACACGCTCACCGACAACTTGTCAAATTCTATGCGGTTGCCTTTATTGGGTTAGCTTTGAGCGTGCTGATCGTTTCACTGCTGTCTGCGCTCGTGCCGGGCCATCCTAAGCGAACGTGGGCTATAGCAAACGCTATAGCTACTGTTGTTGTTGTTTTTTGGAATTTTACGGCTCAGAAACTCTGGACGTTTCGGCGGGAAGACGTGCCGTCGTGAGTCCGTGGCGAGAAGCCGGAGAAGGCGATTTCGCAGTCGTGGGCGACCCTGTAGCGCACTCGCTGTCGCCGCGCATGCATAACGAAGCATTCAAGCATCTTGGCCTCCCTTTCCTCTATCAAGCGGTCCACGTCCCACAGGGAGAGCTATCTCAGGCTATCTCCTACCTGCGGGCTAAGAGATATCGGGGGCTGAATGTTACTCTTCCACTGAAGTTCGAAGCTTTCGATCTTCATTGGTCGACAGATCAATCTAGCGAACGCTATAGAGCTATTAACTGTCTAAACTTTGAAGAGCAGCGTGCGACGAACACCGATGTTCCGGCGTTTCTCGCCACGCTTGAATGCTTGAATCTTCCAGATCAGGCTT
Source organism: Fimbriimonadales bacterium (assembly GCA_038225245.1). Classification (GTDB taxonomy): domain Bacteria; phylum Armatimonadota; class Fimbriimonadia; order Fimbriimonadales; family Fimbriimonadaceae; genus JBBREX01. The sequence goes on from JBBREX010000044.1 coordinate 8,486, forward strand.
GTGCCCTTCTCTTGGGAGCAGGCGGATCCGCGAAATCGCTGGGAATAGCGCTAATCGAAGCTGGCTATTCGTTGCGAGTCTGGAATCGAACGTTAGCGCGTGCCCGGGAACTCGCGGAAGAGGTAGGTGCAACGGTTTTAGAATCCGCCGATCCCGAAGGATGTGACTTGATCCTCAACGCCACGTCGGCAAATCTTATCGGCGAATCACCCCCGGTCCTATGGGATCGCTCGGCAGATAGTTGCCGGGCCTACGATCTGGCTTATTCCAAGAAACCTACTCCGTTTATCCGGTCTGCTCGCCAGCGTGGATTACTTGCGATCGATGGAAGAGCAATGCTCGTGGAGCAAGGAGCTCTTTCACTGGAATGGTGGCTGGGAGTCACGGCGCCGCGAGAGGCCATGCGACAAGCCGTCGACAAGGAGCTGGATGTCTCCTAAAGACGCCTCTATGGAAGAAATCAGCCTCGCCGCGCAGGCGTTGACGCGAGGGGCGATCGTGGTCATTCCGACTGAAACCGTATATGGCCTGGCGTGCCATGCGCTCGACGAGGAAGCAGTTCGGCGAATATTCGAAATAAAGCACAGGCCCCTAGACAATCCTATCATTGTTCACGTTTCGAGCCTTGAAGAAGGGGAAAAGTTGGGTTCATGGAATGACGAGGCACGCGAATTGGCCCGCTTGTTTTGGCCAGGGCCATTAACATTGGTGCTGCCAAAACGGCCCCACGTTCCTGATGTTGTCACTGGAGGGTTGGACACGGTGGCACTTCGCTGTCCGGCCCACCCAGTCGCTGTCGCATTGTTGCAAGCGGCTGGAATCCCCCTTGCCGCGCCAAGCGCCAACGTATTTACCGAGCTCTCCCCGACCGCAACTCGACACCTTAGGAAGGAAATCGTTGGTCAGGTGTTTGCGGTTCTCGAGGGCGGAGATTGTCAGGTCGGAATCGAATCCACCGTGTTGGATTGTTCAACCAGCCCGTTCACTATTCTCCGTCCCGGTTCGATTCACTCGGAACACATCGAGGCAGCTCTACACAGGAAGCTGGGGGCGAAGTCTATGAAGAGGCGCCGCTCGCCCGGCCAATATAAGAAACATTATGCTCCCCGGGGCCATGTCACTCTTGTCGACCGCCTTGCACGTGAACAAGCAGGGCTGACCTTCGAACCTCCAGAAAATGAGAGGCAAATACAACTGCCCCGCGACCCTGCGCTCTATGCCGCACGTCTTTATGACTGTCTGTTTCTATGCGACTCATGGGGACTAGCGCAGATTGCGATCGAGCTTCCGCCCATCGAAACCGAGTGGGCAGCCGTCCATGATCGCCTCGAGCGTGCGGCCGGAAAGGGCAAGACTTAGCCACCTTCCGATAAACATTGCCATCTTTTGAACCGAGAAATAAATCATGCTTGAACCGCGCCTAAATCAGCCGACGAGCCGTCTTTGGCGTGTCGATTCACGCATCTCAGGCCTCTTAAGAAACGAACGATGAGCATCTCCGCAGTTCCGAGGCCGGAATACCCCCGACCCCAATTCGAACGATCCGACTGGACCAACCTAAACGGCCCATGGGAATTTGCGTTTGACGACGCCGAGCAAGGTCTTCAGCTCGGCTGGCAAGATGGCCGCCAGTTCGACAAGCAAATTATTGTGCCGTTTCCCTATCAAAGCGAGTTGTCGGGGATCAATGATAAGGGAATTCATGAGGTGGTCTGGTACGCAAAGTCGCTTGATTGGGACGAAGCTTGGGCCAATTCCGACGTACTGCTTCATTTCGGGGCTGTCGACTATTTCACCACAGTTTGGGTCAACGGATTAGAAACTGGAAGCAACCGCGGGGGCCATGTCCCCTTCTCCTTCGATATTGCTCCCTACCTTAAGAAGGGCTCGAACAGAATTACGTTGAGAGTTGAAGACCGTAAAGACCCGGGGCAACCCAGGGGTAAGCAATCGAGCACCGGGCTACCACACGGCATCGACTATTATTGCACGACGGGCGTTTGGCAGACGGTGTGGATTGAGCCAGTCCCCACCATTAGGATCGACCACCTGCGGATTACCCCCATCGTGAAAGAGGAAGGATTCGAGCTACGAATCTTCCTTCACGCTCCTTCGGCGGATTATGTTTTCGAAGCGGATGTCCTCGACAATGGGGTCATTGTCGCTGAAGCACAAAAGCGGGTTTGCAGCGCCACTTCACGGATGTTCATTCGCATTCCCAACGCAAAGTTCTGGAGCCCAGAAAATCCTCATTTGTATGACCTCGAGGTCCGAGTACATAAAGGCGACCAGCTTCTCGACAAGGTGAAGTCCTATGTTGGATTGAGGCAAATCGAGCTTTCCCGAGGACGACTGTATCTAAATGGGAAGCCTCTTTTTCTCATCATGACCCTCGATCAAGGTTACTGGCCTAAGAGCTACCTCGCGGCTCCCTCGGACGACGCGTTGCGGGCCGACGTGGAGTGGGCGAAGCGATTCGGATACAACGGGGTTCGAAAACATCAGAAAATCGAAGACCCACGTTGGCTTTATTGGTGCGACAAGCTGGGGATCTTCGTCTGGGGGGAGATGCCGAATGCCAGAGCGTGGTCTCCGAGGACCGAAGAAATGCTCCTAGCGGAATGGTCACGAGCGGTTGAGCGCGACTTCAACCATCCTTGTATTATTGCCTGGGTACCTGTCAACGAAAGCATGGGCTTTCCCGACCTCGAAATCGGGCATCCGGGCCAATATGCGTTTGTCGAACGCATGGTAGCGGTTACCCGACGGCTCGATCCGGAGAGGCCGGTCATCGACAACGATGGCTGGGAACACACGGATGTAAGCGATATCGTCGCTATCCATGACTACTCTTCGGATGCCGCAAAATTGATCGAGCGATATCGGGCAACGATCTCTGGAGGGCCCTTGCCCGTCAATACCTGGCTCCCCAATAAGCCTGTTTTCACGCATGGCTCGCAATATCACGGCCAACCCATTATGTTTACGGAAGTGGGCGGATTCCTTTTTAAGCCGGAGGGGATCGCAGAAGAAGACCTGGACGTGCTTTATACGGGCTACGGGTCGATCAATCGCTTTGACGAACTCTTGGGACGATATTGCGACTTAATGGAGGGAATCGCCGCATTACCTTTCATAAGCGGTTTTTGCTACACTCAGCTTACGGATGTCGAGCAGGAAATGAATGGACTCTTGACCTACGACCGTCAGCCAAAGGTGCCGCCGGAGGAAATCGCCTCGATTCATGCAAAGCTTTTCTCCGGCAAAACAGTGGACGGCGGCTAAGAGTCTGCGAAGAAGGAGCTTATTTTGGACCCGTCAGCACGAATCGAGCTACCTAATTCTCTTTCCCTAGCCAACTTGGCGAAACCCGGCTCATTCATCTGGGCAACTGGAATCGAAGACACGTTCGTCGCCGATCCCCACGCTCGAACCGGGCGCTGTATGGACGAATACGAGCTAACTGAGCATTACAGCCGGTGGAAGGAAGACATCGAACTGATGGGTTCGCTAGGAGTCTCCGCCGCTCGCTATGGGATTCCCTGGTATAAAGCGAACCCACAAAAAGGGGTTTGGGATTGGTCATTCGCGCAGCGCTCTATCGACGCTATGCTGGCTCAAGGGATCCAGCCCATCATCGACCTTGTTCATTACGGGACCCCTATGTGGCTTGAGGGAAGTTTTGGGGCGCCTGATTTCGCGAATTGGATGGCCGACTACGCGGGAGAATTCGCAAGGCAATTTAAGGATCGCATCAGGTGGATTACTCCGCTAAACGAACCTCGAATTACCGCCTGGTACTGCGGCAGACTTGGTTGGTGGCCCCCGAATTACAAAGGTTGGAGAGGATATTTCCGGGTGCTATTGGCAGCCAGCAAAGGGATCGTGCTCGCCGACAAAGCGATCAAGACGGCGGCCCCCGAAATGGTCTGCATGCATGTTGATGCTACCGATCTCTATGAGACCGATGATTCGTCGCTCGAGCGGTTCGCGGAGACCCGGCAGAGTCTGGTTTTCCTCGCTCTCGATCTAATTACCGGGCGGCACTCCAAAAATTCGATGGCCCTCAAATTGATGACCGAAAGTGGCGTGGCAGACGAAGAATTAGCTTGGTTTGAGTCTAATCATGTGGTTCCGGACGTCATCGGAATGAACATGTATCCAATGTTTACGAGAAAGAAAGTATTCGCCGGTGCCCGAGGGCCAAGAATGCGAATGGTCTATGCTGATGGAAGCATGGTCGAAAACTTGTCCAAGATGTACTGGGAACGTTACAAACGTCCTCTAGTGATTTCTGAGATCGCCTCGCTTGGTTCGGTGAAGCGGCGGTCTCGGTGGATGGATGATTCGGTGGAAGCGGTTCGGAGAACTCGCGCCGCCGGGATCCCGCTCGTCGGATATACCTGGTGGCCAATGTTCACCCTTATCGGATGGTCTTACCGGGAGCGCGTGGGGCCTCTCGCAAAGTACGTGCTAAATATGGGACTTTGGGATTTCGACGACCGGCTGAATCGCATTGAAACCCCACTCGTTGCCCAATATCGATCGATCGTGGAGCAAGGCGTAGGCAAGGTGGGAGTCTTAAGAGCCGTAGGCGAGGGGCGTACCCATGCCTAAAACCTTCTTCATGGCGGGATTTGAATGTGCGACCGGTTTCAATCGTCACCGAGAGTGGATCGATCAGATAGCGGCTACTCAACATGATCTTTTTGCTTACGAGGATTACGCCGCTTTGAAGCACCTCGGCATTCGCTCGGTACGGGAGGGCGTTCGCTGGCCCTTGATCGATCGTCCTCGCGGTTATGATTTCAGCTCGCTCGATCCTTTTCTGGAGGCGGCAGACAAGCTGGACATGGAGTTGATTCTCGACCTCTTTCATTACGGCTATCCCGAAGATGTCGATCTGTTTTCTGCCTCATTCATCGAGCGCTTTGCGAGCTATTGCCATGAAGTTGCAAATTACGTGTGTCCAAGGTTGCCCATCCAGCCTCTCTTTACTCCGATCAACGAGCCTTCTTATTTTGCCTGGGCGGCGGGAGATGCGTGTCAGTTCGCTCCCTATTGCCAAGATCGTTCATTCGAACTAAAGACCTGGCTTGCGAGGGGGGCAATTCGGGGAATCGAAGCGATTTGGGACGCAAGCCCGGATGCGCGAATCGTCAATGTCGATGCCCTGTGCCGGGTCGTTCCTCCGATCGGATGCATGGATATGCACGACAAGGTGAATGCGTTCAACGAGATCGCGGTCTTTCAAAGTTGGGACATGATCGCGGGCAAGCTATTTCCCGAATTCGGGGGAAGCATGAGGCATCTGGACATTGTCGGCCTAAACTATTATTGGACCAATCAGTGGGAATACGACCAGGGCGGTACTCCACTTTTTGAGGAGGACGAACGGTGCTGGCCGCTGCGGGATTTGGTTCGATGGGCTTGGCATAGGTACCGGTCGCCGATTATGATCAGCGAAACGAGTCATAAGGACGAGCTCAGAGCTCCCTGGCTCGCCACGATGACGCGTGAGATTGAAGCGCTTCTCGACGAAAAGATTCCGATTTTGGGAGTCTGTCTCTATCCAGTTCTCGGCATGCCTGAGTGGCATGACCAGCAAGTGTGGACGAATATGGGTCTGTGGGACCTGCAAAATGTTGGTGGCCGATTGGAGCGTCACCCTCATACTCCGATGATCGACGGGCTTAAGATCGCAATGGAAATCCTTTCGACTGTTCCCGTAGCATCGCTCAGTGCAAAATCATTGGTTCGAAAGCGGAAGACGGATCGAATTAAAGCTTTCTTGGAGTGATTCGCTTTTGGTTACGGAGCCTCGGCGATTCACCCGCTTCGCTGCGGATACCGTAAGATTGCCTGCTCCAGGCATTTTGTGGACAAGAATTCCGCTAAATATGCCGATTTCGCGTTCATCATCGCTATAATGAACGAGCAAGTCTAACATTTCGGTTGGAGGTAGGGCGTGATTGCTCTCGCAAGTCTCTTAATAGCAGGGGCCATGTCGCCCCATAATTCCCTTGTCGTCAAGCATATCGGTTCACTTAATACGCTACAGCTAGGAAGCGGCAGCGTGTTTCGTGAAACGAAGGCTGTGATCACCGCTCCTCACGTGCTCGCAGTGCCTGGAAGTTCGGCCCAGCTCGCCCTTTGGAACGAGAATGGATCTTTATTTTATGGCATTTCGCTTAACGGCCAGTCCATGAATCGCGTTGCGGAATCGAGCAATTTACTGCGTCTTCGGTATCAAACTTTTGATCCTCTAGTGGCAGTACCCGAGGTTCCCGTAGGCATGAGAGCGGGTGCCGCTAACGAATTGTACATCGTTCAATTCGTGAGCCAGGCTTTGCCAGAGTTTAGTCGCGCCATAGCAGAAGCGGGCGGGCAGGTCCAGCATTACTTGGCGGATCAATCCTACATTTGCCGGATCGACCAAGCTTCGCTACCCGCTGTACGTAACTTGCCTTACGTGCGCTGGGTTGGCCCCTATGAGCCTGCTTATCGGCTTGACCCCACGATTGCCGCCGAGCTATCGTCCGGCAAACTTGGAACGAATCGATACAATATCCAGGCAAACATTCGCGAATCAAATGAGAACGCCTTGATTGGCCAAAAAATCACTGCCATCGGGGGGCAGGTCGACAACGTTTTAACCAATACCGTTTTGCTGGAAGCTACGCTCACACCCGCGCAACTGAAGCAAGTACTCCAATGGAACGAGGTCTTTTGGATCGATCGCTGGAGCGCGCCGGAGCCGGACATGGATATCGCTCGCCAAATCGGAGGAGCCAATTATATCGAGGGCATCGGGGGCTACGCGGGACAGGGAGTACGTGGCGAAGTCATGGACGGCAACGTACGAGACACCCATGTCGATTTCAATGACAATGGGCGCAGCATCCTTTTCCATAACGGGCACAGCGGAGATGCCAGCCACGGCACTTGCACGACGGGAATCGTTTTTGGAAGCGGAACAGGGAACGCCCAGGGCCGAGGAATGCTTCCGAAAGGCCAAACGATCTTCGCCGACTATGAGCTTTTGACGAACCGGTTTAACCACAGTAACGAGCTAGTTCACTCTCCTTACTTTGGCGTGTTCCAGTCCAATAGTTGGGGCGATGCGCAGACGACTCAGTACACGAGCAAATCGTTTGAAATGGACGATATTATTTTCCGGCTCGACTTGCTGATTTGCCAATCGCAAAGCAACACGGGCAACCAAACGTCTCGGCCCCAAGCTTGGGCGAAAAACATCGTGTCGGTTGGTGGTGTCGTTCATCAGAACACCCTCACTAAAGCGGACGATTCTTGGGGCGGAGCGAGCATCGGTCCTGCTGCCGATGGCCGGATCAAGCCTGATTTGACTCACTTCTACGATAACGTGTTCTGTACCTATTACACGGGAGACACCGCGTATACGTCCGGTTTCAACGGTACGAGCGCGGCAACGCCGATCACGGCGGGCCATTTCGGACTGCTTTTTCAAATGTGGGCAGACGGCGTTTACGGCAACTCCGTAAGCGCGTCCACCGTCTTTGATGCGAAATGCCATGCGGCGACGGCAAAGGCGATTATGATCAACCAAGCCTCTCAATACCCGCTGACTCAAGGAAGCTTGGGAAGATTCAAGCAAGGCTGGGGCTTGCCCGATCTGAAGAACCAGTACGATAATCGTAATAATCTCTTCATCGTGGACGAAGCAGAGTTGTTGCAGAATCTGCAAACCAAGAGTTACCGGCTTTATGTGCCGGCCGCCACTCCCGAATTCCACGCGACGATGATCTACCCGGACCCACCGGGAACGACCAGTTCAACCCTCCACCGGATCAATGACCTGTCGTTGAAGGTGACGGCGCCGGATGGAACGATCTACTGGGGGAACAATGGCCTGACGACGAGCAATTACTCGACTTCAGGTGGCATTTCGAATACCATCGACACCGTCGAAAACGTCATCGTCCAAAATCCTCCGGTGGGAACGTGGACCGTTGAAGTTCGAGCGGACCAGATCGTTCAAGACGGCTGGACGGCAACTCCGGAATTCGATGCCACATATGCGCTTGTGGTCGGCGGGGTGGCGCATACGTCTCGGGTACGAAACCTGACACCGCTCGATAGCCGCATCACGGGCGGCACGATCGATTCGCTCGCCACCAGCAACAACGACTATCTCAGCGTCCAGCCCATTTCGACCCCGACTTTAAGCCGAACACTTAATCTGGTGGAGGTAACGGGCCTGGCGCCGGTATTTTCCTTGACGGAGCTTCGCTTTAGGACCGAATCGAACTCGAATGCCAATGCGGGAAGCGGAATACAGCGGCTAGCGCTGTATAACTTCCGCACAGGGTTTTATGACGTGCTCGATACGACGCCTTTGACGCTAACCGACACGGTCAGAGAGGTGGTGGTTACGTCCAACCCGACGGACTATGTAGACCCCAACACGCTGGAAGTCAGGTCAAGGCTTCAATGGGAGCGGACAGGGGTGGCTTTATTCAATCCCACCTTTAAATTCGACCAGGTCCGCTGGTTCTTCAAGTCTTAAGGGTGAGCAAGCAGGGCCAAGCGGATTCTTGGCCCTGCCTTTCAATTCAATGCGGCGAAGTCTGTGAAGCAAGTCATCCTTCGGCTTAGCCTCGGCCTTTTTGCTGCGACCGTCATTTTGCCCTTGTTGTGGGTGCTTGTTTCATCCTTGAAGTCCGGCCCCGACATTTTCGATGCCCCGTGGGGTTTGCCCGGCCAACTTCATTGGGAGAATTATTCGAGCGCCTGGCAAAAGGCGGGGATTGGCAGCTATTTTGTGACCAGCTTGGTGGTTACCTTGCTCACGTTGGCGGTTCTTCTGCCGGCTGGCGCTATGGCCGCTTACGTTTTGGCGCGCTACCCCTTCCGGGGTGCGAGAATCGTATTTGGGGCATTCTTGGGTGGGATGATGTTCCCAAACTTCCTCGTCATCGTCCCCCTCTTCTTTTTGCTCAAGAACTTGAGGCTTCTCGATACCAAGACCGGCCTCGTGCTTGTTTATGTGGCTTACTCCCTGTCGTTTACGATCTTTGTCCTCACCGGCTTCTTCCAGTCTCTTCCGAGCGAGCTATCGGAAGCCGCGGAAATCGACGGCTGCAGCTATTCGGGCACCTTTTGGCGAATAATGCTTCCCCTCGCGAAGCCCGGCCTGCTCGTGGTCGGCATCTTTAATGCAATCGGCTTATGGAACGAATATAGCCTGGCCCTCGTGCTCATCAGCAGCGAAGAGAACCGAACGCTTCCTCTCGGCATCGCGAATCTCGTCATGGTCCAGCATTATCAGAGCGATTGGGGAGCATTGTTTGCCAGTCTAGTGATCGTCATGATG
>JBBREX010000045.1:0-17663 GCA_038225245.1 Fimbriimonadales bacterium
CGGAAGTCCCGAACTGCCAATCAGTGGTAATACGAGGAGAAGGGCGCAGCTCGATGCCACGCCCCCTGGCGAAATCACACCCTCGTGTAGCTTGCCTTCATAAAGTCCTGCCACTTGCCGTCGTCGTCCTGGCCGGTGGATGTCAGAGTTCGATGGTTCTCGTCGATGATCTCGATCACGTCGCGATAAAGAGCGGTCTCTCCGTCTTTGGTCATGCTCGGGCCTTTGCAGTTCAGAGTCATGGTCCGGCCATCGCCGCTCAGCGAGCCCGAAAACTTCCACAGGTGCGACGAGACCGACATGATCATGCAACCTCGATACTCCTTGAAAGAAACGTCGTAGCCAAGGGCGAAATAATAGGTCATTGGGTTGCCACCGGGCATCGTGGCTTTCCCATCGCTGAACGCCCAAAGGCCTCCCAGACTCTTCACGCTCTCGGTGCCTTGAGAGGTTGTCTTCTCTCCGTTAGGCATCGTCATTTCGGTGTCGACGCGCCACTCGCCCACCAGCTTCTGCAGCCATTCGTGCTCCCGGATAGGCTTGGTCCCCATCTCCATCGCTTCTTGTGTTTCGGTGCTCATTAGATCCTCCTTTTCTGATCATCCGACCAGACTTAAAGCTGATTGTACTTTCACCGAACCCAAATGCCGGGCTTTTTTTGTAATTATTTCGGGGGGCAAAGCAAGAGCGGTGCCTGGTACGCTTGCTAAGCATGGACCTGAAGACGAATGCCACAAATGGCCTAAGAAATGCCTGCAAAGTTTTTCTCCAAGACCTTCAAGCCCTGCCCGACGAGGCCTTCGACAAGAGCTTCGGCGAAAAGGCCCGAACCGTCGCCGACCTCGTCTATGAAGTTAATCTCGTGAATGACCACGTGGGGATGGTGCTGCGAGGCGAAGAGCCGTTTATTTGGCCAGAGGGATGGATCCGGGCGCCTGAAGATTTTCGCACCAAAAAGATCGTTATCGATGGCTTCGAAATCTCTTCCAAGAAGATTATTGAGACTGTCGAAGCATTCTCGACCGAAGAGCTCGAGGGCACGGTTCAAACGGAGCAAGGCGAGAGGACCCGATTCCAACGCTGTCAATTTATGACGCTTCATGTCTGGTACCACAGCGGGCAGCTGAACTTCATTCAGACGTTGCTGGGCGATGACCTTTGGCACTGGAAGTAATGGCAACTCACGACGACGTCCGTAAGATCGCGTCCCGGCTGCCGGGGGCGGTAGAGGGCGAAGGGCGATTCGGCTTCGGGGTGGAAGTCAAGGGCAAAGCCAAGGGATTCGTCTGGTCATGGGCGGAGCGCGTGGAACCCAAGAAAGCCCGGGTGACCAATGACGCCGTGCTCGCCGTGCGCGTTCCGAACCTCACCGCGAAGGAGCTTCTCATCGCGTCCGACCCTGACAGATTCTTCACCGAGCCGCACTACAATGGCTTCCCGGCAGTACTTGTCCGGTTGGGGGCCATCGCCGCTGAGGAACTGGATGATTTGATTGTGGAGGCCTGGCGATGCAAAGCCCCGGCGGCCTTGCAACAGATGCTGGACGACCTGACGAACGCATAACGACTTATGTTTTCGCCCGAGTCAGACGCCGTCACCGCCGCCCCGAAACACCATCGCCTTGCTTTCGAAAACGAAGTCGTTCGAGTGTTGGAGACTCTGGTGGAAGCGGGGGAAACTGTGCCTTTGCACACTCACGAATGGCCGGCTGCCTCCTATGTGTTCAGCTTTTCCAATTTTATCAGGCGAAACGAGGCCGGCGTCGTCACCCTCGATACGGCTGAGCAAGGGATATGCTTTCAAACCGGGGAGACCATATGGTCGACTGCTCTAGAGCTTCACACCCTAGAGAACGTGGGGACTTCGCCGTTGCATCTCATTAGCGTCGAAGTGAAGTCCCTCGACGGCTAGCACAAAGGGATGACTAAAGTCGCACCCGGCGGGGACAAACGGCGTAACTTACAAGAGTAAGTATGCGCGTCACTCGGCACATCGCTTGGATAGGAACAGTTGGCGCATTGCTCGCCTGGGGCTTCGTCATGTCCCGGTTCTCCCGGGGTTCTGTGAACGCGCTCTCTTCCCCAAAGGCGGCCGCTCTAAGCGTCCACGAAGCGGTCCATGTCGAAACGATCGAGTTCGAAGGGACGTTTGTAGTGAGCGACAGCGACCGTATATCGTTCGGCGCCGCTGCACCGGGGCAGGTCAAAAAGATGCTCGTCCACCCCGGCGACCATGTGACGAAAGGGCAAATTCTAGCCTTGGTAGAGCCCGGCGGCACGCCTCACGTAGCTAAAGTTCGATTCAACGCGAGCGCCGAATCAGCCCACGCGCGAGAGCTTTCCGCCGAGCTTGGAGCTGCATTGTCCGACCATCAAGTAGGTCTCGCGAAAGCGAAAGGCGATCTAGATCGAGCCATTTCAGACCGTAATCAGAGCGTCGCTCTAGCCCAAGCCGCTATGAAGAAACTGCTGAGCGGAACCCCTCCCGAGATCATTCAACAAGCCCAGGCCGCCGCCGATCAGACGCGGCAATTGCGAGACAAAGCAAAGGCCCTTTCCGACCGAGACGAGCACGCATATCAAGAGGGTTGGATCGCCCGCAATGAGGCCACCGCTTCCAAAAGCGCCTTTGAGACGGCCGATGCTGCACTTCACAAAGCGGAGGAACATCTTCAGGAGGTCAAGAAGGGACCAAGCGATAGCGAAGTTCAAACGGCCAGGAATGCGTTTGCCAAAACGAAAGCGGCTCAGGACAAGAACGTCCAAGCGGCTCGCGACGAGCTTAAAAGAATCGAAAGGAGCGGGTTAGCTTTCCCCGGCAATAATCCGATCGCCGCGCCTCCTTTTTCTAGCCCCTCGGAAATCGGGCTTAAGGGCAAGATCCGCGCCCGCGTCGAGATCAAATCACCGGTGAACGGCATCGTCCTCAAGTCAGGCGGGCAGCCAAACCTCTTTGAGTTATTGAAGGATGGCGCCAAGTGGGAGTTACTCGGCTATGTGGCTGCCCGTCAGGCTGCCCGCATTCGTCCTGGCTCGCTCGTGCGCTTGCCCAAGGACGAAAGCGGAACCGTGCGCGCCATCGGCCCCCCGGATCCGAAGACGGGTAACTTCGCCATTCGCGTGTCTTGCCTTCCCCGGACGGACTTGGGCTCACGGGCCAAGGGGACTGTCGTGATCCGGGAAGAGCCCCAATCCGTCGGCTTCGCGAGGCATTGAAGAAGGGAGCGGCGGGTGAAGCCTCCCAGTCATGCCTGAGCCGACACTCGGTCCACTAAATGAAACGGGAGCACCTGTCGGAGGGTGAATCCGAGTTTCTCATACACTGCCTTGGCGGCACGATTGTAGGATTCCGTGTGCAGAAATGGGACTTCGCTGAGGTATTGCACGTGATGGATCAAGTGCCGCGTGAGGCGGCTGGCATAGCCTAGTCCACGGTGCGCCGGGTGAGTGCATATCGCGCTGAGTTCTTTATAGCCGTCCATCGCCATGCGAATCCCCGCCATCGCGCACAACCGCTCGTCCTCGATGATCCCGACATAATGCCCCAGTCGCGCCGTCCCGGATCGGAAATAAGCGGGATATACGAGCGCAGTCAGCTCAAGCATGGCGTCGAGGTGCGCTTCATCGAGCGTCACCGCAGCGCGGTCTGGCTCTACTTCGCCCTGCGGCCGGTCCCACACGTATTGGTGGATTTCTATTTCCTTCACGAGGGCCCAGTCCGCGTTGCGCTGCGGAATCACGCTCAGAATGCCGACTCGCTCGCCCGGCTCGACAAGGTCCAACAGGTCCGCGGCTGCTTGCTGGGTCGGTTCTTGCACGGCGACGAACGGCGTGACTACTGGCGGGTAGCGCCGAGCGGCGCCATGCCCGATGGCAAGGTGGGCGTGGCGGGTCGTGAGCGAGTGCCAGATGGGATTGTCGAGGGGAGACAAGGAACGACGAAGTTTACTGCCAGTCTTGCCTAGCGCGGCTGTCCAAGCGGATCAGAGAACTGGGATTCCGAGATCAGCTCGCGGCCACCGCTGCCATCCGCGTTGTATTCCCACAAGCCACGCGTTGGCTCGCCGAAGCCCCCGCGTCGCCAGAACTCTCGTAAGACGAGTATCCGGCCGCTTGAGTCAAATCGGACCTGCACTGCTCCATCCGTGTTGGGCACTTTGCGGGCGGGGCGACCCGTCACCGGAACGAGTTCCACGTGGGAGTCCGAAACGTAAGTTCCAACGGTCATGCCGATCCAATTACCATCGGGGCTGAAGGATGGCCCGTCCCGGGATGGACCGACGATACGCGGTGAGTCCACATTATCGAGGTTTGCAACGCAAGTTCCCTGGTCATCTCCCCAGGCGATCATCTTTCCGTCCGGCGAACCTGTCGGGCCATTTGCGTGGCGACGCTCTTGTACGAGAATCCTCCTTTCTCTGCTCTTGCATCCGCGAAGCGTGAACACGCACATCAATGCGAACCCAGCAACTGCGAGCGCAGTCCCGGCCCTGATCGCCAACAGCCCCCAATTGCGCCGTCGCATTGCTTTATTCCGGCAACCGTATTCTTGCCGTTCGTTCGCGGATCATCCCCATGACCGCGCAAGCCAAGGCGCTAACGGCGGCGACTGTAATGACACCGGCGGGCCAAACGTCCAAGGTCATCGCCAGTTTGCGGCCAAAGAACACCGTGTCCAAGACGGCAATGGTCGCGCAGATGGCATAGCCGACTTTGGGCCTCTTGTTCGCGACTACAACCCCTCCGATCACCACCACCCCAAATCCGACACTCCAAATGAGCCAAGGCACTTTGCCCATGGCCATGTATCCTTCCACTCCGATGGCAATATCGAGAACGGCGTAGAGAACTATGACCCCTTTTAGCCAAGTCATTGGGGAAAGGATACACGCCACGTGGGTGTAGCAATCGGCAGGGCCTAGCCAAGGCATATTTCATTACACAGCGCCACCAGTCCAGATGCCCGCGTTCTCTTACACGGTGAACGCGGGAGCGAGGCCGGGGGATTGGAAATGCTCGTACGAGCAGACCTTGTCGCCTCTGAATTTCCAAATGAAGACCCATTTCGTAGTCGCCGATTTGCCCGTGGAGCGAACACGGCAAGAGAACTCCCCGAACGAAACGATTGTGTCGCCTTCGCTCACAAACTCGGTCGGCTCGAAGCCAAGGACGTCAACGTTCTCGGAGATCGCTTGAAAGAACTTCGGCACTTGGGCTTGGGTCGAAAAGTCCCCAGACCACGGAATAACGGGCTCGATGTATGAATGCCAGTGGACGTCCGGAGTCAGGCCGTCTAGGATGGTCTGGACGTCGCCTCGCGAAAAGGCGGCATACAAGCTTTGAATGAACTGGACGTGAGTGTCGGTTGCTGTCGTCATATTAACCATATAATAGCGCGGCTGAATGAAGGCGAACTCAAAGTCCCGTGAACAGTTTCTGAACGGCGCATCGCTTGGAAGTCAAACTACCATCGTGCGTATTGCGACGTGGAACATCCGGGCGGGTGGCGGCAAGCGGACCGCGCAGATCGCCCGCGTCATCCTCGAGGAACGCCCCGATGTCCTCGTCCTGACCGAGTATCGGCCTGCCCCGGGACGCCTCTTGCTCGAACTGCTCGAGGACTTGTCATACCACGTCGCGGCAGGCGTCCCGACGGCGATCCAGAACTGCGTGTGTGTCCTCTCGCGCCACCCCGTCGAGCCACACCCGGTTCGAACGCAGCCGAAGAGTCTTCACCGCTGGATGCCGGTCTTCATACCCGCGTTCAACTTGACCATCCTCGGCGTCCACGTCCCCAACCAGTTCGAGATCTGGCATAAGCGCGAGTTCTGGGATTGTGTCGAGGGGTTCGCAACCGAGAACGTCGGCACAAGGACCGTCATCATCGGAGATCTCAACACGGCGCTCGACGAGGATTGCGAAGGCGACCCGATCCGTGAGGCGGTCTATTTCAAGCGCCTTCTCGAGGCAAGCTGGGTGGACGCGTGGCGTAGCCACAACTCAAAAGCGCGCGAGTTTTCGTGGTTCAGCCACCGCGCCAACGGTTTCCGCCTCGACCATTGCCTGGTGTCGCCTTCGCTCGCGAGCTCGGTCCTCGGCTCGACCATGCGGCACGACGTGCGTACAGAACGCCTATCTGACCACTCGCTGCTGACGGTGACATTCACCCCCTCTCCTTTCGATGTTTGGGCGAAGGCAGGGGGTAGGGGGTGAGGGTGAAACGCGCTTCTGAAGCCTACGCCGCTTTCTTCACGAATTTCATATCCCTCAATCCGTGTCGGGTTGAGGGTCCTGTTTTTGAGCCTGCGGCTTACGAAGAAATCTCCCTCCAAAGCGCAGAACAAGCTTTGGAAGTTTGGCGGCCGTCATCGATAAAAGGAAGAACCCTCAACCCGGCACGGGTTGAGGGATACAAGGGGGTAGGGGTGAGGCCACATCGTTAACTCCGACCGCGAACCGCTTCGCCACACAACGTACTCGACGTCCTGAGACCGTGTAGGATGAGGCCCACTTAGACTACAAGCGGTTCTCGGACCGACAAACTCTCGACCTCGAAGTATTCTGCCGGGACGAGGTTGATATGCCGATGATCGAAGAGGGAAAGGACTGTAGCATGGTGTTCAAGTCCCGCACATTGGCGTTGTAAAACCTCCGCGCGGCGGCGATACGGTCTTCCGTGTCGGCGAGCTCCCTCTGGAGGGCGAGGTAATTCTGGCTTGCCTTGAGGTCGGGATAATCCTCCGCTAGAGCCAGCAGGCGGTTCACAGAATGGACAAAAGAAGTCTCATTGCGCGCCTGCTCTCCGACCGGCCCTGCGGCGGCGAGGGCACGGCTACGAGCATCCAAAACCTTTTGCAGCGTGTCCTGCTCATACTTCGCATATCCCTTTACGGTTTCGACCAGGTTTGGAATCAGTTCGTAACGCCGTTTGAGGACCACATCGACATCGGCCCAGCTTTCGATGACATGGTTGCGCAGCCGGATAAACCGGTTGTACGTCAAGAGCCACCAGACCAAGATCAAGAGCAAGGCTCCGGCGAGGATGATCATCAAAACCGGCAGCGGATTGGCGTTGTGCATTATTTCACTTTGGCGTGCTGGGCCCGGTGGGCTTAAAACCGATGTCCTGACGCACGAAGCCGGGAATCCGTTGCAGAAACCCTTGCAGGTCGACTGCCGCATGATAAAAGGCTTCCGGTTCCGCTATGCCGTCGAGGGTGAGCACGGCGTAGATCCCATCGAACTGGATTGAGTATCGGGGAATTCCCATAAGGTAATCCATCATCTGGGGGTCAATGATCTCGAACGCGCGTCTTTCATCTGAGCAGTGGATGGTGAATTCTCGGTTGAATTCATCGCTCTCGAATTGGATGTCTTTCGCGCCGAGCCATCCCCCGATCTTGTCTAGAACCCCTGCGGGATGAATCTCTAGGCGGGGTAAGACCAATGGAATCGTGACGGCGACGATTCCAAAATGGTGGGTCGTCGAGCTTTTGCCGGTGCTGATGGTGTATTGGTAGTCGAAGATCGTCCATTGCTCGTCCCCCTTTTTGCCTTCCAATAAATGCTCGATTCTTCTGGAACTGCCTCGACCAAACGGAGAAAACCCCTCGAAATTCTCCAAGAGTTTAGGGGTGTCGCTGATGAGCATGTCGAAGGGATCGATGAAGGTCGTCGCCCCAAGCCCAAGGCATCCGGTCGACTCCGCTATCGGCACATATTGCAGGTCGAGTTGGCGAGCCAGCCCCCTCATCGCCGCCTCACGTGCTTCTCTCTGCTTTTTCGAGTAGCTTTGCGCCCAAAGGGCGATGAGAATGACGAGTGCGGCGGCAAGCAAAACCCCAATAGTCGAGATCAGCATGGCTTCAGTTTAGTGTCCAAGCACTTAGAGGATCGTATCGATGAAGTGGCGGCTCGGCGCGTCGAGAGCGTCCACGCTGGGAATCTCGAACCGGTTCCCATCCACATCGATCAGCAACAGATGGCCAGGACCGAGCCATTGGGCGTTTTCCTGGAGGCTTTGAGTGACGAGGTCGCGCTCACCTCGATTGGTGTCCACATGCCAATAGGTGGCCCCGAATTCCACCTTCGCATGGAGAATCTTGACCACGGTGGCGGTCAGGTAGCGGCGGTGAAGCTCTTCCTGCACCGCGCGATAGGAACCTTCGGGCAGGCTCTTAGGATCGTCGAGCAAGGCGATCTCGTCTCCCTTGCCATCGAGCAGGGCCAAATATCGGTCGGGATGGGTGAGCGGCGAAGCCCATGCCGGGCGGACCGTCGGATACGACTGATCCTCGCCCACGGTGAGCCGCAGGCGATCTTTAGGTTGATAAAATAGGTTTAAATCCTGCGAGTTCATAATGCTCGGAGCGCGGACCTCCAGGTGCGCAACCCTATTTTAGCCGCGTGGGCCGGACAGTTGGGACGAAGGGCCAGCCCCGCCACAAGGGTGTAGACTTACCCTATGGCCGATATCCAAGCATTTTTTTCGAAAGAGATCGACTCCGCTAAATCGCTTTACACGAGCGACCTCGAAGCGATGAGCGAAGAACAGCTCGCTTCGTCCCCCGGCGGGGTCGCCCGAACTCCGTTCGACGTGACCTACGAAGTCGTATACGTCAACCGACGGATCGTCAAGAGACTCAAGGGAGAAGATCCCGGCGCGTTTCCGGAAGGCTGGCTCAAAGCCCCGGATGACTTTAAGACGAAAGCGGCGGCGGTGCGCGAATTGCAGCAATCGATGGATGAGGTCAAGGCCGAGTGGGAGCGTCTCCCTTCGAGCGACTTGGAAAAGCCAATCGCCACTCAGGGCTCTGATACCAATCCGCTCTCCATGGTCCACCTTTGCGTGATTCACGCGATGTACCACGATGCTCAATTAAACTACTTGCAGGCGATTATGGGAGACGCCGAAATGCACTGGAAGTAGCACCGGTATAGCTCATACTCTTGGATACAATGCGGTGCAATTCGGCTTTAGCGAGGAAGCGGACGCTAGCGAGGCGGGAGGCCTGAATGAGTGAGGCGAGTGGCACGGGTCGGATGAGCACGCGAACTGTTTGCTTATTTACGGCTTGAAGCCCATCAGCCCCGTGTGAGTGACCAAGCGACACTGGGATGCGCGAGCACTGGGGAAATACAAAGGCGCGAATTTGGCGAATCTGCCGTACAATGTGCTTACCCACCGTTTCGAATAACGTGGGGAAATTGGAGGTAAGCATGTTTCGCTTTTCAATTTACATCGCTTCGGTTCTTTTCGCTCTGACTCTGTGCACGTTTGCTGCGATGAGGGCGCACGCAGGCGCAGCGCAGGACGCAGTGTCGCTTCAATATGTGAAGCTCCAAGCCACCACGCCCGGCACGCTCCAGACCGGCCACGCGAACATCAGCGGCACAGGACTCTTCGGGGGAAAGGTCGGCATTGGAATCTTGAACCCAAGCTATAAGCTGCACGTGATGGGCAATGCGTACGCCGAGTACGGCCTCAGCGGGCCGGCGATATTCGGCAGCTCGAACGCCATTTCCGGGTTCGCGGTCGGGGTTATCGGCGCGAGCAATAGCACCGGCGGAATCGGAGTCTCAGGGGTCGCGACCGCGACGGCGGGCGTAACCAAGGGAGTTTCTGGAACTTCAGATAGCCCCAACGGGATGGGCGTATTTGGGAGCGCGACGGCTACCGGTAACGCTGCTAACTATGGCGTCTACGGCACCACCGCAAGCATGAACGGCATTGGCGTCTACGGTGATTCGACTTCAGCCAGCGGCGGCACTGTCGGTGTATATGGCTCGTCCACGAGTTACACTGGGGTCTACGGGACGGGACCGCTGTATGGGGTCTTGGGATTCTCTGTGAACGGGGTTGGAGTAACCGGCGGCACGGGTCTTGCCGGCTTCGTCGTTGGCGTCGAGGGGATCACCGGAAGTCCCGACGGAATCGCGGTCTCAGCTAAGTCCTTCGATTTGGCTGGCGTAACGTATGGCGTCAAGGCCAGGGTTGAGAGCACGTCGGGAACAGCGTTGTACGGGGAGGCGAGAGCGACCTCCGGACTCACGTACGGCCTGTTTGGAAAGAGCCACAGCAACACCGGCTATGGCGTCGCCGGCTTGGCGGATGCAACTGGAGGAGCAACCTTCGGAGGGCATTTCGAAAGTACCAGCCCATCCGGAACCGGCACCTATGGCCTGGCCAATGCGACTACCGGTACGAATTACGGGGTCTATGGAAAGACCAACAGCACGTCCGGCTATGGGGTGTTCGGGATAGCCCCAGCGACCAACGGAACGACTTTCGGAGTTTACGGCCAAAGTGACAGCGCGTCCGGTTTCGGCGTCGTCGGCTACGCCTCCTCCAACGCCGCCACCATTACCTACGGTGTCGCCGGCCAGAGCGATGCCCAGGGCGGCGCGGGCGTGCGGGGATTCGCTGCGTCGACGAGCGGCGCGAGTCACGGCGTGGAGGGCGAAAGCGCGAGTAGTTCGGGGATTGGCGTATATGGCCTTGCGAGTTCCACCAATGGCGTCTTCACGAGCTATGGCGTGTATGGTCGAAGCAACGGCGGAAACTCCACCGCCATCTACGGCGAATCCACCGCATCAGGTGGGACCAGTTGGGGCGTCGAGGCACATAGTGCAAGCGTTGGCGGCGGCGCCATCTTAGCCCAATGCACTCAATCCGCGGGAAATGCCTTCGGAGTGTATGCGATAAGCGCCAGCTCGGCAGGACGCGCGGTGGAGGGCCTGGCCGCCGCAAGCTTCGGCCTCAACTACGGAATTTACGGAGTTACGAATAGCGCAAGCGGCTACGGCGTCTATTCTTTCGGCGACATGGGCGCGAGCGGCACCAAGCCCTTCCGCATCGACCACCCCTTTGATCCGCTCAACAAGTACTTGCTCCACTACGCGACCGAGAGCCCAGTGCCACAGAACTTCTACAGCGGGAACATCATTACCGACGGAAAGGGCTACGCCTGGGTCGAGCTTCCCGACTACTTCGACGAGATCAACGCCAACTTCAAATACCAGTTAACGGTGGTCAGCGGAGGAGAGGACTTCGTGCAAGCTATGGTCAGCAAGGAGATTCGCAAAAACCGGTTCCAAGTCCGAACAAGCGCCCCTGGTATCAAGGTTTCGTGGCGGGTCGAGGCCGATCGCAACGATCTCTATGTTCAGCATAAGAAGCCAAAGGATGTGGTAGACAAAGAGGGCGTCGAGAAGGGCAAGTATCAGCATCCCGAACTCTATGGCGCGCCGCCGGAAATGGGGGTCAACTACCAACCACCGCATTTGAAGTAGCTTGGGACACGCCGACCCTGAGAAGACGTTTTGATACCATGGCTCGCTGGTGAGCAGGGGAGGCATAAAGCTAATGGAAAAGCCTCAGGCCAAGGCTGGACAAGTCAGAAAGCGAATGAGCACGCCCGTCCTGAGATCCTCTTAAGAAAGTTCAGGTGGCGACTTCTTGCGGCTCCTGGCCGATTCATGTCCGTTGACTTCACGATGTTACTGAGGCTTACTCGCCGAATTCACGCGGTTCGCGTGTCCGGCGGCGCATTAGACCCTCAAAGCGAGAGAAGGCTTTGCCCGATCGTGGATTATATTCTGTGGTGGCGCCTGTACAGATTTGTGGATCCCGCATTCCTCGAGGAAGCCGTGCTATTTCTTTCGGAGAACGCGCGGCTTCGTTGCACGCGAAAGCTGCTTTCGAAAGTGATGGCTAGCCGCGTTGATTGTTGTCGCAATCTAGCCGAACTGCTGCGTAAGCCCGAGATATCGGGAGGAAAAGAACGCGGTGGAGTTTAGCGGTCGATCAGTCGCTGGCGGTGGGCATGCGCTTTATCAAGCCCTTTGCGAACCAAGGGAAGCATAAGTAACGCTGGACCGATACAACAGGCGATAAGCCCAAGTATGGAAATGCCGCCAGTGGTGAGAAGAATGTGCGCTTCCCACGCCCCCCAGGCGGTGAGCGCCAAGCCTACCAAGATGAAGGCCCAAGGTTCCATCGGCGAGGCCTTTGGCCAGTAATCTCCGTCCGTTGGCCGCGCCGCTTCAGGGTCGAGGTGCACTTCCACCGCAGCTTGTATGGCCGCGGGCACGCGTTGAGTTGCGTAATCCGGAGCCCAAGCAAAAGGCACGACTCCTAGGGTTTGGCCATTGCGGTCAACTAGGCGATAGCTACACTGAGGCGCAAAACTTCCAGACATTGCTGCTTCGACTCCCGCGATCTCAGTCCAAGGCGTACGCCATTCGACCTCGTTCTCGTGCTCTAGCCAGATTTCACTTTCATTCCAGACGACCGTCCGGTTGCGCAGAGGGCGGAAGAGCCTCAGCGGAAGCGATATTCATGTGAGGACAAACGATGCCTCGATGCCCAGCAAGAACATTAAGCTACCCCAACTCGAGATTAGTCTGCCTGTGCCCTCTAAGGGGTACAACGCCAATGCCACGCCAACGACAAATAAAAACGCGCCCATGATCCAGACGTGAAGTTCTTCGTATCTCGACATGAGTTTGCAGCGCTTTTCCACATCCATAGTTTACAATGAAGCCAAGGGCCGCTATAAGAGTCGGATTGGTCAGCCCATTTCCGCGAGTATCGCTAAATGAAATTCGGACTGCTTACCTGTTCTCGTCATCAGCGCGTGCAGGCCGTCGCCCAAGTGATTGCTGGTGCTTTCGAAGACTGGGAGTATCCCAGACCTTCGAACTCTCCCATAGTTACCCCCGATTTTCGATCGGAGGCAGAGCAATTCGAATCGCTTAGAAGTGTCTCCGATTGGAGACAACTCAGGAATAAAGACGCAGGCGGGTTTCTGCCACAGTGGATGATGTCCGATTGGTGGCTGTTCTACTTGCCGGGCTTGCTCCTTTGCAACGAGGAAGAAGAGCGAATCGGCTTCGATCCCGTCTCGTTGGGTCTCCCACCGGCACCGCCCAGTAAACACGAAGTCTTGTCGCTGGGCCAAATTGCAACGGTGCTCACGTCGCCTCAAATGCTTGCCATTCGAGATTACACGGAACTTTATCATTGGTTGCGATGGACGGAAAAGGAGTACTCACATTTCGAAGCGTATTGGCATGGCGAATCAGATGCCCGCGGCGTAGTCCCCACCGAGTGAAACTTATGACAGTGTCTGAGGTGCCAGGCTCGAGGCGACTTGCGGCGGAGGACGGAAGGAACAAAGAAAAGAAAAGCAAAGCCTCACCACTGTGCGAGTGGTGAGGCATGACAGTTCCGACTAGCCTAAGGGGTAACGACCCACACAGTCTGGTCGAATAACGAGCGCCAGGTGTTGGTAAACACAGGGCCGTCGGCGCGAATCCTCGTTCGCTCGCGCATGTCCATGGTTCCCGTCTCGATGAAGCGGTTCGGAGTGGTAGCCGTCACCGTCACCACCGAATCGGTCGTGGTGGCAGATCGGGTGTCCTGGTTCTCATAGGAGCCCGCCACGAAGTCGAACAGGTCGAGGCGCTGGGTAAGACCGGTGATCGAAACGTGGTTCTCGAGCACGAACTTGAGATCGCTTACCGTCTGATTCGGCGATGTTCCGTCCACGATCAAAGTAATGGGCGATTCGGTGCGCAAAGCCGTGATGCCGTTGCGAATAATCATGTACTGATCGTCGCTGGCGGCAAGCTCGGCGAGTCCACCGCTTTCCAGGACGCCGCGAAACACGCTGAAGCTGGAAGGAGGAACGGTTACCGGACCGGAAGCGGCTACCGGAGCGAACTTGATCCCTCGGTAGACTTTATTGGGGTCGGCAGTGAGCAACACGGAAAACACCGAGTTTGCGTCGATATCGGTAACCGTAACGATCTTATTCGGTACGGGATCGGAGGTCACCGCATAGATCACCACGTTATTTTGCCCGTCGCGAGTGAAACACATAGACCGGCAACCAGCCGTGAGGGCCCATATTCAGGGTGTAAGTAAGCGTCCAGACCGAACCGTCGAACGTCCACTTTTGAATTCCACCACCCGTTGCCACGCTGCGGTCGTCGGCCACGTACAGGGTGGTCGAGTCGGCGAAAAAGAAGTCGTAGGCGGATGGACCGGCGGAAGTGGCTCCCGCGATGAGGGTTGTAGTTTGCCCGCCCGTCGTGGGCAATCCCACTCCAACCATGCTAACGCCCTGGAAAGCTCCAGAAGCGCTGGAAATATACAGCTGGCCATCAAAGATATTCGTCACGCGCACGTTGGTGGGCAAATCGGTGAGGCGGGTAGAAGCAGTCGATCCGGTAGTGGCATAACGAATGCCACCGGTCGCTGTCGAACCTGTGCCGGAACCCGTACCGCCGATCCAGAGGTTGACGCCGTCGGTGGAAATGGCACTTCTGGGGTTGCCCGTGTTGAAATCCATGTTGAATGCGGTGGTCGTATCGATTGTGCCGTTTGCGGCAACGACCCCAACGACTCGATTCACGGCAGCGCTTGTGGTCGCCGCTATAGCCGTCGTACCTGTGTCCGCGTCATATCCGCAAAGGGTCAAGAACTTGCCGTCGATCGAACGTCCAAGTTGTCCCTCCGAAGTTGCGGTGCCGCTGTTCGTGAGTCGCCGGTTATTGCCAACCACGGCCGTTGGTAAAGCGATCGTTTGGACAAACCCTCCGGCGGGGGTGTATTCAAGTAAGAAGGTGGCGGTTGCCGCGCTGGTTAGACCTGCGCTGCCGGTGCCAATCTGGGAAATGACAAGGTCGCCTGCGGTAAACGCCTGGGAATTCGCCCAAACTCCCAACATGGCTAAGCCTAGAGTGAAAAATGCCTTTCTAAACATGGTAGTACCTCGAATTGGTTTGCGCAGGAAATTCCTTCGCCGCCATGAGTGAACCTGAGAGAAGTTAAGAAACAGTTAACTTCACTCGCTCATGGAGCTGGCGACCCCCGACGCAGCGTCTCTAGGATAGCGAATTTGCGGGCAAGTAGGATTGCTTGGACCGAAAACCTGGTAATTTCGCGGTGTTCTTCTCAGAGGTTCATCACAACCTGGAGCAGAGCTTTTTGAACATGTAAGCGGTTTTCGGCCTGGTCATTCACCCGACTTTGAGGACCGTCTATCACATCGTCGGATACTTCAAATCCGCGCCTTGCGGGAAGGCAGTGCAGGAAAATCGCATCCGGCCGGGCGCGGGCCATAGCGGCGGCGTCGACTTGGTAAGGCTCGAAGATTTTCAGGCGATGTTCTTGCTCATGCTCGTCACCCATGCTGATCCAAACATCGGTATAAACGACGGCCGCATCGGTCAAACCTTCTCGGAGATCACTCGTTTGAATGAGTCCCTCCATGGGCTCGATTCTAAAGTTTTCGGGGCCGCAAATGGTCACTGGATAGCCGAGCTTTAGGGCGAGCTTCGCTAGGCTGCGCGCGACATTATTACCGTCTCCGACATAAGTGATACGGGGTTTTTCATCGCCAAACGTTTCGCGGATAGTCATCATGTCTGCAAGGGCTTGGCAGGGATGCTCCATTTCGGTCAGGGCGTTGATGACCGGCACTTCGCAATGAGCGGCAAGATCCACCAAATCACGATGCCAATAGAGTCGTGCGATTACAACGCAGCACCAGCGCGACAAATTCATAGCTACGTCTTTGAGGGCCTCGCGCGAACCCATCCCGATATCGGCTTTTCCCAGATGAATGGCGTGGCCTCCTAGTTCGCGAACTGCCGCCTCGAACGACACGCGCGTTCGCAAAGAGGGTTTTTCAAACACCATGGCGACGGTGCGTCCTTCCACGGAGGGAATCACCGCGCTCGCTAGGGCACGACGCTCTTTGAGGTATGACGCGAGTTGCAGGATCTCTATCGAGCGCTCAGTCGTAAGGTCATCGATCGAGAGGATGTCGTGTAAGGGCACAGGCCGCCTTTCGACTGTCGATGCAACTGTTTCGGAAGTGATACCGAGGCTTTCCGCAATCACCGATACGGCGTGCCGAATTTGATCTTCACGAATGATGAGAGGCGGGACCAGGCGAATCGTTTCCTCATCGGTCGCATTGATGATCACTTTTTTGGCAAAACAGGATTGAACGATCTCCTTTGCGATGGGCTTGTCGAGGACTATGCCGATCATGAGACCGGACCCCCGAACTTCGCGGATTGGCGATCCCAAAGCGCCTAACTTCTCCGCGAAAAGTTCGCCCATCGCTTTGGCCCTTTCGTTCAGTCGGCCATGCTCGATGGTCTCTAAGACGGCGAGGGCAGCGGCGCATGCAAGTGGATTGCCCCCAAACGTAGAGCCATGATCTCCCGCTTCGAGGACTTGAGCGGCTTCTCCTCTAGCCAGACAAGCCCCAATGGGGACGCCCCCTCCGAGGCCCTTTGCCACGCAAAGCACATCCGGCTGCACCCCGTGTTGCTGAAAGTTGAACCAGGTGCCGGTGCGCGCAATTCCAGTCTGAACCTCATCCAGAATGAGAAGGGCGCCGTGCTCTCGGGCAAGGTCTCGTGCCTTCTGGATGAATTCAGTGGTAAGAGGCAGCACTCCCCCTTCGCCTTGAATGGGCTCGAGAAGGATGGCTGCCGTTCGGTGGGAGACTGCTTCCTCCAGGGCTTTGCTTTCGTTGGGTTCGATATGCAGAAACCCGGGTACGAGGGGCTCGAAACTGCGTTTATATTTTCGCTGGCCAGTAGCGCTCAGAGAACCGAGCGACCTTCCGTGGAAGGAACGATGCAGGGCTACGATTTGATAATCACCATCTGGCCTCTTTTTCAGTCCGTGCTTCTTGGCGATTTTCAACGCGGTCTCGATGGCGGTGGAGCCACATGTAGTGAAGAACACCCGATCCATTCCGCCGAGAGAACACAACTTGGCGGCCAACCTCGCCTGTGGCGCTGTTAGACAAAAATTGGAGGCGTGGATCAGCTGTTGCGCTTGGCGCGAGATCGCCGACACGACGGCAGGGTGGCAATGACCGAGCTGGCACACCGCGATGCCACCTAGGAGATCGAGATATTCGTTTCCCCGATTGTCCCAAAGCGAGCATCCTGCTCCTTGAACGAAGAGTGCCGGCAAGCGTCGGTAGGTTGGCATGACGTGATCGTCATCGAGGGTTTTGATTGTTTCGTATTTGACCATGAGAGTGAATTATTTAGGCGCGTGCAGTGGGTGTTGGCGTAAAGCCAATGGGGCGTCATTTGCAACGGAGAGCCGAAGCTCCCCTAGGTACGGATGCGTATGACGGTGAGCTTAGGCAGGATTCCAACCTTAGTAGCCCACGGTGGCAAAATGTGGACAGCGGAGACGCCATGAGAGGGGGTGAAGCGCAAGCCACCGATGCTCAAACCAGGGCGTCCCGAAAGCATGAAGCTGATTGTACCGCCAACTTGAGCTATGGCCAAAACACGAAAGGGAATGGCACGCGGTCTTGTTTAGGTATAAAGATTGTGCGATAGGCGATTCGGTCCTATCTAGGAGGTTGAAACCAACATGAAGAAAATGATCCTTTTCGTACTCGCCTTGTCAGCGTTCGGTATCCTGCTCGGCGGCTGCAGCAAGAGCGACGATGCGGCCACCGACACGACCAAGACAACGGAAACCAAAACCGAAACACCGAAGTAGTTTTTCGGCGCTCGTTTCTCCGGGCTGGGCATTTTTACCCAGCCCTATTCGTTTGTTAACGGTGTTCTCACGCCAAATTGCAAGGCTTCATGTCCGGTGTCGGCTAGGAC
>JBBREX010000046.1:0-17511 GCA_038225245.1 Fimbriimonadales bacterium
GGCTCCAGCCATGTCGGCGAGGTCATCGTAGCGATGAGCCGAAATTACCCGGGCAGGATTCACTTTTCCATCGTCGCCAATGCGTGCGACGCCGGAAACAGGCAGGCGCTGGAAAGTTTGCAGAGCGAATTTCCAAGTCTCATCACCGTTCAATATCAGGACGAAAATCTCGGCTATGGACGAGGCGCCAATCTGGGGCTGCAGACCCTTCAAGAAGTCGGACCATTCGACTACTATGCGGTCTCGAACGATGACGTGATACCGGCCACCGCATGCCTTGTCGAATTGGTGTGCGCGATGAAGGAGTTAAAGCTGGCCGGGCATCGGCCGGGAGTTGTAGGCCCTGTCAGCAACGCGGTTCACGGACTCCAACAAGTTGATATCGGTGAGTTTGCCGACTATGCCACGATGATCGAGCGCTCGGATATCTGGCACCAACAAAAGCACGACTCGGCGTTCGAAACACCCCAGCTTAGGGGGTTGTTTTTCCTCCTCGATCCGACATGCCTGGAGGAGGTTGGCGGCTTCGACCCGATTTTCGGCATTGGAAATTGCGAAGACGACGATCATAACGTCCGCGTTCGGCTCGCCGGATACTCGCTCTGGGTTGTGGAAGGAGCATTCTTGTTCCATCGAGGAAGTCAGACTTTTAAACGGTTGAAGGTGGACTATGCAAATCAGATTCAGCGCAATGTAGAAGTCTTCGAGACGAAATGGGGAATTCCCCACCACGCTTTCCCCTCGATCGCCCGACTGCCGGCGGGAGTTGATTTGCATATTTCTCTTTCGGCAAAACTCGAAAGCCCTGGCTTTCCAATCAGGATTAATGGTGAAGACATCGATCTTATTAGCCAGGCGACGGATATCGAATTCGCGGGCTGGGTGGCTCATCAGCTTGGAGGCCGGGATAGGTCCGACCGCCGCAAAGTCGTCGAAGCTCTATCGGCTTAGGATTTCTTGGCCAAAATATGGCGTGGCCGAAACTTCAGTCAACGCCTTCTTTGGCATCCGCTTGCCACTGTTTGCGAGAGTGGAAATCGCTGCCTTTTGCCAAGAGTTAAAAATGCGGATCGGCGTCGATCAGTTTCGATGGACCGATCCGGGAGATTATCACTTAACCCTTTTGTTCCTCGGCCGACTCTTGCTAGCGGAGATCGACGGAGCAATAGAATTCGGCAAGCAAGTCCTGCGGGGAATGCCTGAGATTCCAATAGCTCTAGCCGCCTTAGGAGGGTTTCCGAGCGCTGATCGGGCGCGCGTTCTTTGGATTGGCGACGAGCCGACTGAAAAATTGATTGCTTGCGTCAGTGCTCTTGCCGTATCTGCAGAAGGTCAAAATGATTTGACACCCCATGTAACCATCGGCAGAGCTCGAAGCCGACCGTTGAACTTGAGCGCGCTGGAATTGCATTTGACCAATAAAACTAATTTCGAAGCGACGGCTATCGAGCTGATGGCGTCCACCGGCAAGGAGCCGGGCAAAAAATACGAGACGGTTGCCTGCTTCGAACTCGTCTAGGGTGTGATGAACGCCGAGCTTGTGGTAGCGGTGATCGGCCCGGGCGAATGCTCAGCCGAGGAAGCAGAAGTGGCAGAAACAGTCGGCCGCTTGTTGGCCAAGGCCGGCGTAACCCTAATCTGCGAAGGCTTGGATGGCGTAATGGAGGCGGCATGTCGCGGCTGTTTTATGGATGGGGGCGTCACCGTTGGGATTTTGCCGGGCGATGACATCGGTCGGGCCAACAAATACGTGAAGATTCCCATCGCCACCGGCATGGGCGAAGCCAGGAATCTTATCATTGTGAGGTCGGCGCGCTCGGTCATCGCAATCGGCGGGAGCCATGGAACGCTTTCCGAAATAGCATTCGCCCTAAAGCTCGGGAAACCGGTGATCGGAATCCGTACATGGGACATCGAGGGGGTTGTTTCCTTGGTGACTCCGGAAGAGGCCGTTGCTCTTGCGTTGCGGCAAGAGTCCTAGGGCGCTGCTTTCATCCGCGTAAAGTATATCGATGGCAGAGCTGCGGGTCGATCAAAAATCCTTGTTGCTGGCGGCGGTCGCCTCCGTGGCTGCGTGGTGCTTGCCCTTCGTTAGCCTCATAACGCTGCCACTGATCCTCCTGAATACCCATCTGCACGAGCTCAGCCATGCTCTTGCCGCGCTTGCTACGGGCGGCCAAGTCGAGCATATTCTAGTTTTTTCTAACGGAAGTGGGGTAACCCCCGTGCTCGGGGGCAACGTGTTCGCGGTGACTGCTGCAGGATACGTCGGAAGCACATTGTTCGGCGGCCTGATGGTTTACTTGAGTCGAACCGTGGAAGGAGCCAAAACCGTGCTCGGTATAATGGCCGCCCTGCTCGGATTCTCGATGCTGGTATGGGTTCGAGGGGACAGTGTCGGCGTGTTGAGTGGGTGGCTGTGGACCATTTCTCTGATCGTGGGGGCAATAAAGCTTCGAGGGCGTGTGCTTGTTTTTGCGAGCCAATTCCTGGGGGTTTCACAGTGCCTAACCTCCGCTCAAGCATTCCTCGCTCTACTGAGTCTCAGCGCATCGAGCCAGGTTGATAGCGATGCCCAGATTCTCGCCCACAGCACGAACATCCCGGCCCTCGTTTGGGCTCTTTTGTGGTGTGGCTTTAGCGGCCTTACGCTAGCTGCCACGCTGCGCCATGCTTGGAGCGGGAAGTCTCGTCCCCTCTTCGGCACACCTTAAGGTAGTTCATCAGTCGATTGAATTAGCTTGGGACATAATGCTCCTATGCCTCAGGAAATCCGGCGCATCGTCGCCACCGACTGTGGATCGACCACGACCAAAGCTATCCTCATCGAGCAAAACCAGGAAGGCGATTACCGACTGGTAGCACGCGGAGAAGCTCCGACCACGGTCGAGAGACCCTTCGAGGACGTGACAGTCGGCGTTCTCAACTCTATCACCGAACTGGAAGAATTGACGGAAACCGAAATGCCCGAGGGATTTCAGAAAGGGCGACGCAAGCTGATCAACGAGGACCAAGTCTGGCGTTTGCAAAAGAACGGAAAACCATCGGGAGAACGGAAGCAAGAACTCGAGGCGGCCGACATTTACGTCTCGACAAGCTCGGCCGGAGGCGGACTGCAGATGATGGTGGCGGGTGTGGTCAAAAACATGTCCGCCGAATCCGCCGAGCGAGCGGCTCTCGGAGCAGGCGCGATTCTCATGGACACTCTTGCCGTCGATGACGGCCGCCGGGAGTACCAGAAGGTCGAGCGCTTGCGTCAGCTACGGCCTGACATCATCCTCATGTCTGGGGGCACCGATGGAGGTACCAAGAGCCATCTCGTCGATCTGGCAGAAGTCATTCTTCGAGCCGATCCTAAGCCACGCTTTGGCGATATGAAGCTGCCCGTGATTTATGCCGGCAACAAGGACGCGCGTGGGGAAGTTGGCGAGGTTTTGGGAAAGAGCATCGAGCTGAAGGTAGTGGACAACATTCGGCCGACGTTAGACCGTGAAAACCTCGGCCCGGCGCGAGACGAGATCCACGAGATGTTTCTTGAGCACGTTATGCAGCAAGCTCCAGGCTATAGCAAGCTATTGGAATGGACGAGCGAAGAAGTTATGGCCACTCCAAATGCCGTTGGCAAATTGCTGAAAGAGTACGCCGAACAGGAAGGCATTAATATCCTCGGGGTGGATATCGGCGGAGCGACTACCGACGTGTTCAGCGTTTTTGGCGGTACCTATAACCGAACCGTGTCCGCGAACTTGGGGATGAGCTACTCCATTTGTAACGTCCTTAAGGAAACCGGCGTCGAGAATATCGCGCGGTGGCTACCGTTCGAAATCGACCCCTTCGAAGTTCGCAATCGGTTGCGCAACAAGATGATCAGGCCGACGACGATCCCCCAAACCTATGAGGACCTGCTCATAGAGCACGCGGTGGCAAGGGAAGCATTGCGGTTAGCTTTCGACCATCACAAGTCACTGGCCAGGGGTCTCAAGGGCTCCCAGCAGCAACGGGATATGGGGCAGATCTTTAATCAGACTCAGTCCGGGGCGACTCTCATTAAGATGATGGAGCTGAGCATGATCATTGGCTCCGGCGGAGTGCTGTCCCACTCGCCCGACCGGGCACAAGCAGCCCTGATGATGATGGACGCTTATCAGCCGGAAGGGGTCACCATGCTAACCGTGGACTCGATCTTCATGATGCCGCACTTGGGAGTATTGAGCCAGCATCATTACGAGGCTGCTAAACAGGTTTTTGAATTCGACTGCATCGTGAAGTGCGGCCATTGCATCTCGCCGGTAGGCCTCGCCAAGCCCGGTGAGACGGTAGTAACGATTAAGGGTCCAGGTATCTCCGAAACAGTTCCCTTTGGATCGATTAAGGCCATTCCTCTCGGCCGAGGGCAAACTCTAGAGGCCACGATCGAGCCTGCCAAGGGTTTCGACCTGGGGGAGGGGAAGGGTAAAGCGATCACACGGACTCTGGAAGGAGGGACGGTCGGCCTTATCGTGGACGCTCGCGGGCGGCCGTTTTCGTTACCTCCGGAGAGCGCAATCCGAATTACTAAGTTGCGAGAGTGGCTGGGGGCGTTCGGCCTGCCAATGCCTGCTTAGAAGCTGAAGTTGATGCTCCACATCGCATATTTGCCCCGAATGAAGCCCAGAAACATGGTTGCAGAAAGCTCCTTGTTTACGACTGGAGCGTGGAAGAGATGTGTGCTTCCAGCGACGCCGAAGTTCCAGTTGAATGTATCGTATTCGATTACCGCCTTGGCATAGCGGCCCATGCTTGCCGATGCGTTGCCAAAAAGTCCCTTGAAGCGCTGAGATCCCGTACCAAGCGACGCATACACTCCTTTCCCGAACTCATATGTGCCGGCAAAATAGAAACTGCGGCTATTTCCACCTCCTTCGGCAACGTCGATGGCTTCTCCGGAGCTCCCTCCCGTGTTAAATGCATCTTGCACCCCGACGCCATAGCTCATGCGTCCAATTTGACGGTCAGGGCTGTAAGCAAGGTTAAGCACGCTGTCTCCCACCTTGCTGAGGATCATTCCGCCGATGGTAAGGTTTCCGCCAAGAGTGTGGATGCCAAACATCCCTTGAGCGGTGCTGTCGGAGGTCTTCTGACCTTCGGACGTGAAGGAATTGAATCGAAATCGAGAGTTGCTGCTCGCTGTCGAAAAGCCGACGACGGCATGGCCACCCCCGAGCGAATAAGCGAGCGGAGTGCTAATTCCCATCGCCCCCGAGATCGATGGAGCGCCTTTCCGCGTGAGACCAAATGTACCGCCCGGCAATCCCGAAAGGGTTCTAAACTCGGGGAACAGATTTCGCCCTGAGAGTTCGCTCTGCCCGAAGGCGGAGCAAGCGATGAAAACAAAGCCGAACATGGGAACGCGCATGCGAACGAGTATAGCGTCCGACGGAGCTACCAACGAATGCCGATCGCGAAGGCGGTTAGAGTGGCCACAATTAGAAATCCGACGAGATATCCAAGCAGAAGTACCGGTAACGCCTTTCTTCCCAAAGGATGGCTAAAATTGATGACCCGGACCGAAGGGTGAGCCGTCCCATCCCACCGGCGGCGCGGAACCCAGAGCCTTGAGTCGCCGACGCCAAAATACAAACCTAGCATCCAGCTTCTGCTCCGATGCCACCGTTCCGTATTGGCTTGCTTGATCTCGGCAAGGTAGGGCTGAGCCAGCCGCTCTCCCACGAGGTGGAATCGACCTCGTTCTAACCTTCTCCAATCGATGGTTCGGCTGTTCATATTTATCTCATTCCTCAACGGGCCGGCAATTTAACCTTGTGGATCAAGAAATTGGGTATCATCTGGACGCTCTCCAAAGACAGCAGGTGGCGCACCTTAAATCAGCTTCGAGCTGAGCCGGCCTAGGGGTAGTTTGGGAAAAAGCTTTGTAAGAGGCGTCAGCGCCTACGAATGGGCTCCCGTCTACGCCGGACGGGAGCCCATTTCATTGGTGGAGGTGAAGCGACTATGCCGACAGCCCAAAAGGCAAAAGCAATTGAACAAGCTAGAGACTGGTACAAACGGTCCAAAGGGGTCGTGTTCGCAGATTATCGTGGCTTGAGAGTCAAGGAGATGCAGGCTCTTCGTTCTAACCTGAGAGCGAAGGGAGGTGAGATCCACGTCATCAAAAACACCCTCTTCAGGGTCGCTGCCGGTGATGACATCGCGTCTTTGCCTTACGAGTTTCACAATGGCCCGACGGCGGTCGCATTTTTCTTTGAAAACGAAGCGGAATGCACCAAGGCTTTGCTCGACTACGGCAAGATCAGTAAGAATTTGACCATAAAAGGCGGCTTCTTTGGAGGAAAAATGCTCGACGCAAGTCAAGTCGAGGCATTTAGCAAACTCCCTCCCCGTGACGTCCTGATCGCTCAGATCATCGGCACCATCGTTGCCCCGCTGACGAATCTCGTCGGCCTCATAGAAGCCCTATACGCCGATCCGATCCGAACGATCGGAGCGGTTGCCGACAAAATTGCAGGCGAATCCGCGAAGGCAGAGGCAAAAGCACAGCCAGCCCCAGCCGAGGCCGAGCCCGAGCCCGTTCCGGTTCAGCAAGAGGCCCCTCAAGAGTCCACTGCGGTGACGGAGAGCGAGGCTCCCGAGTCCGAAGGCGGAGCGGCAGAACCAGTTCAACAAGAAACCAGCGCAGAGGCGGAAGGCGCCGACGCCCCACCCGAACCCTCAGCAGAAGCTGAATAAGAGAGGAATACTATGGCAAAAACAGTTAATTCAATCGTCGATCAGATTAGCGAAATGACCGCACTTGAGCTTAGCGAGCTTAAGAAGGCGCTAGAAGACAAATTTGGTGTAACGGCAGCCGCTCCCATGATGGGAATGCCCATGATGATGCAAGGAGGCGCAGACTCCGGCGGAGCCGCCGCCGTTGAAGAGAAAACCGAGTTCGACGTCATCTTGACCGGCCCCGGGGATCAAAAGCTCCAAGTCATCAAGGTGGTCCGCGAGCTTACCGGCCTCGGATTGAAAGAGGCAAAGGACCTGGTCGACGGTGCTCCCCAGCCCGTCAAACAAGGAATCGGCAAGGACGAAGCGGAAAAGATTAAGGCGGCCATCGCAGACGTGGGCGGCCAAGTCGAAATTAAGTAGGCGAAATCTTCGTGTTCGGGCCCGGCGTTTGCCGGGCCCGAACATTCTTGGTAGGCTTCCGCTATATATGCGAACATTTGAGGCCCTGATTATGTTCTCGGTCGCCAGCCTGCTGTGTAGCTCGTGCGCAAAGACGCATGAGGTCAAGCGCCAGACCGTGGCGGTTTCCGTTGGTACGCCAATTAAACTCATCCTGATCGACCAGCTCGAATCGGGAGTTTCCCCTGAAGGCTCGTCAGTGAGCTTAGTGGTTGCGGACGACGTGCGATCTCCAGAGGGGAGCCTGATCTTCGTTAAGGGCGCTTCGGCTAAAGGAAGGGTGATTTGGTCGAGAAGAGGTCAAACGCTCGCCGCCCTTGCCAATCAACCGGCCCGCCTGGCGATTGGAGTCGACCAGTGCACGGCAAGCGATGGGAGCAAGATTCAGATCACGGTCCGTTCTGCGGTCAATCAAAGTGATAGGCTGCAGCTTACACGGGCGAACAACGCCGCAACGTCATCCATTTCGGAGCCGCTGACGGAGGCGCAGCTAAGTGGATTGAAGTCCGATTTCGACCAGTTGTTTACGGCGATAAAGGATAACCGGGAAGCGGAAGCTCGATCCATTTTGGCCCATTTGTCGGTTCGTCCAGATTTGCATGGGCGCCTCGGACCGCTTGAGAAAGGCGGGCAAGAAAGCCTTCTTAAAGCATTGCGGTTGGCTGTGGGCAGTTCGCGGTTTGCGGGTCCGATCCCCATGGCGGGCCAAGCTCTTGAACTCATCAAACTATCCGGTCAGGTAGGAAACCGAGTGGCAAGAATGCTCAGGGCTCGGAATATCATCGCCTTTCCGGGCACCGAAATAACTGCGTTTACCTCCGAGCCTGGCCAGGTACTCGCTCCTTGATTGCCCGACACATCCAGGTGAAAGGAAGGGTGCAAGGCGTTGGGCTTCGAGCTTTCGTCGAGGGAGTCGCTGCCGAGCTTGGAGTTCGCGGCGAAGTCTGGAATGCCCGTGGCGGCTCGGTCGAGATTCATATCGAACATGAATCGCAAGGCTTGCTTGACGAGTTCCAAGAACGCCTCATTCGAGGTCCGGGGCACATTGATTCAACCAAGATCAGCATCGCCGACCCCAACGGTTGCATGTCTTTCGTCATCGGCTCGAGCCGCTAAACCAAGAGATCGAGGGTTGACTTCATGCTCTCGTCGGCTGCGCGGATCACCGAGATAGAAGCGGCAATGTGCAATTTGCCTAAAGCCATCTGCATAGATCCTTCCACGATATCGCCGCCGAGCATTTGGCCCGCTCCGGCCGCAAATTGCTCCTGTCCCCAATCTAGGCCTTGCAACGCTGAGGATAAGGCGGTCGGAATACCGTCCAGAGACATGATACTAAATCTATTCCATGTCTCCGATGAACTTTGCATGTAAGGGCACTTTTCATGCCGGAGTCGCAGTATTAGGTTTACGGAGGATTCAAATATGAAATCAGTTTTATTTAAGGCGATAGCCTTAGCGTGTCTAATAGCATGCGTGGCGCCAACATTTGCGCAACGTGGCATGAGAATGGGTGGCGGACGCGGTGGCGGTCTTCAAACCCTCACTCGTAAGGACGTCCAAGAGGACCTCAAGCTTACGCCCGATCAGATCAAGCAAATCGAGGCGATTCAGGCGGAGCAACAGCAAGCCATGCAATCCGCAATGGAGAACATGAGGGCGAGCGGCGGAGGCGATCCGCAGCAAATGCAGGATGAAATGCAGAAGATGCAGGCCACCTACAAGAAGAAAGCCGATGCCGTACTCACTGCCGATCAGCAGAAGCGTCTGAAGGAAATCAATGTTCAGCTTCAGGGCACTCACGCCATCATGGACAAGGACGTGCAAAAGGAGCTTGGTTTGACCGAAGATCAGATCAAGCAGATTCAGGCGATTCAAGCCGCCCAGCGCGCCTACATGCAAAGCATGCGGGACAAAATCCAGAGCGGCGAAATGCAGCGCGAAGACATAATGGCCTACCGAACGAAGCAGAACGAGAAAATGGATGCCGATCTTGCTAAGATTCTAACCCAACCTCAGAAAGATAAACTTAAAGAGATGGGCGGCAAGCCATTCGTGAAGAAAGACAAGCCAGGCGGTTAGGCTAGAAGCTCGATAAGCCGGGCCGCGTTGTCAGGCGCGAACCCGGCCGCATCGTTGTCGAAAAGGACATACGCGTCGCGTCCTTCCTTGTTCCAGCAGTGGGCTTTTTCGGCCCATTGCTGGAGTTCTTCGTTTGAGTAGGGCGACCAGTAAGTTCTCGGTGCACCATGTAGCCGCGCATAGGCTAACGGTCCTGTCGCTCGATTCCACATGGGCCACCGGGCGGAATGGGAAATGCAATTGGCGATGCGATGCCGCTCCAGAATGACCGCGACTTCCTCCTTAAACCACGATTTGTGCCGAAATTCGATCGCGTGAGCCACCTCCGGCCACATATTTAGCTCGAAAGCAAAGGACTCCAGTCGCTCGATGTTGGCAGCGAATGAGGGCGGTAGCTGCCACAATGCAATCTTCAAATTTGAGCCTAATCCCAGCGCAACCTCTCGCTCACCGAGCACAGACTCGCCCAACTCGGTCAGCCTTTTTGTGTGAGTCAGATAGCGATTCACCTTCAAAATGAAAGGAAATCCTTCGGGTACCAGCGTTCGCCATTTTTCCAACGTCTCGCGTTTTTGGCGCCGATAAAAAGTGGCGTTGACCTCGAGCGCCTGTACCTGTCGCGACGCGAAGGCAAGCCATTCTCGCGAGCTCACGCCTTTGTAAAAGGTGTCCTTCCAATGGCGGTAATTCCAGCCACTCAAGCCCACGTAGGTCTTTGGCACATTGGTTAGACCGGGGGACTCACAAGAACATTCGACTCGCTCTTTCACGTCCCGACACTACGTGCCCGAAGACGATCTGGAATATGAGTCCGCAGCACCCTTTATTCCTGCAAACAAGGAATTGAACCACCTGCGTGACGCATCCAAACTATGCCAGGGTTGTCATTTATGGAAATTCGGTACTCAAACCGTGTTCGGAGACGGGCCTCCTGAGGCGCGTATGATGCTTGTAGGAGAGCAGCCCGGCGATGTGGAAGACCGGAAGGGCGAGCCTTTTGTGGGTCCTGCCGGGAAAATCCTCGATTGGGCTCTAAACGAGGCTGGAATAGACCGATCCACTTTGTATTTGACGAATGCCGTGAAGCATTTCAAATGGGAGGCTCGAGGGGCCCGAAGATTGCACAAGAAACCTAATCGCGCCGAGGTCGAAGCTTGCCAGCCTTGGCTGCAAGCCGAGATCGAATCCGTTCAGCCGGATTTAATCGTGCTCCTAGGTTCGACAGCCGCTCAATCGATTCTTGGAAGCTCCTTTCGCGTGAGTCAAAGCCGTGGACACATTTTTGAACAACCAGGTTTTCCTCAGCTTTTTGTAACCGTGCATCCCTCGTCTCTGCTCCGTGTGCCCGATCCAACAAGGCGTCAAACCGAACGAGAGAGATTTGTCGACGATCTGAAGAAAGCGGCTGCTCACTTGCGTGAATAGACCTGATTCCACCAAGATGGATGGATATGCACGAGTATCGCATTCATAAGCCGAGCCAATTCAGCGAAAGCCCGCCCCTCCTCGTATTGCTCCACGGAGTTGGCAGCAACGAGCTTGATTTGCTGTCATTGGCTTCCGAATTCGATCCTCGGCTCGTCACCGTTACCCTGCGCGCACCGTATGTGTACGGACCGGGCTTTGCCTGGTATCGGGTTGACTTTACAGAAGCCGGGCGTATTTTTAGCGAAGTCGAAGTCCAAGATAGCTTAGATCAGCTTGTTCGCACCCTGGAAAGTCTGCCCGGCGAAGTGGGAGCAGATCCTCATCGTCTTATAGTAGGGGGCTTCAGCCAAGGAGCGATCATGTCATTAGGGATATCGCTACTGAAGCCGGAGCTAGCGAGCGCGGTTCTCATGATGAGTGGAAGGATGATGCCCCAATTTGAAGCCATCCGCGAGACGCCGAAATCTCCTTATTTGCTTCAGCATGGGCTATATGATCCCGTCATCACCATAGACGAAGGCAGGGAGGCTTATCGCTTTCTCAAGGCGCGCGGCGCCGATGTAGAATTTCTGCAGTATCCTATGGAGCATCAAATTAGCGCGGAGAGCTTAGGCGATGCTCGTCACTTCGTTGCGAGAACGTTATATAAGACAAGAGTAAAGCTTCATGAATAACTTCCTAAAGGCCACGATCACCTTGATGTTTGCGGCGACGCTCGCCTCTGCATTCTCTCAACAGAAAATTCGCGACGAGGAGGTCCCTTACGTCAGCGATATCGGAAAGTTTTCCATCGTGCCTCCGAGGCACTTTTTGATATTCAGGGTGGAAGAGCAGGGCAAGTCGATGAGCGATCTGGTGAGCTTTGCCGCTAATGTCAGTCAGACCGTTATCATCAAAGCGAATATTTCCATGTTCGAGAATGCGGCCGGACTAAGCCTCGAAGAGTGGGCGGATAAGGGGCGGAGGACATGGGTCCTGATCGACGGATACAAGGAAGAAAAATACGAAAAGGTCAAGCTTAATGGCGAAGAGGCTTACCTGCACGTCTTCACCTACTACTTGACCAACGCCTACGGGAAAGCAAGAGACCGATTCAAGGTCAAAAGCATCAGGATGATGCACCATAACGTCGGCTATTGGTTTTTCTTTTACGCGACTCCGAGCAAATTTGAAGAGTACGCGAAGTTTTTCGACGACTCGCTGAAGTCCCTCAAATTTACTGATTAGAAAAGGGGAATTAGCCCCAGCAAGCAAGCTCAAATTGTGCATGATATCTCCATGCGTCGATCGGTGTGCTCATTTTGTCTTTGCCTTCTGGCTGCTTGGTCATTTTCTGAGGGCCCGGGTCGCTTCAGCATCCTTCTAGGTGGAAAACAAATTGGTACCACCACAGTTACACGTGCGGCGGACGGAACTCAAGCTTCGCACACTGATCTCGATTTGCTCGGAAGCAAGATCGTTAGCGATCTTGCATGGAAGATGGCCGAAGGGCGCGCTGTCACGATCGAGTTGGCTCAAAAGATGGGTAAGTCGGATGGTCATATCACGGTTTCCGACTCGAAAGCTCAAATAACCGGCGCCGACAAGCCCATCACGCTGAAAGCGATGCCGAAGGCACTCTTTTCGAATTATCATCCGGCGCCTGCGAGTACGATTTTCGCGCAATATGACCGGGCTAAAGGAGGTAAGCAAAGCCTGAATGTATTCATCGTCGATGGCGCGCGTGAAATTCCTTGTGCGGTGCTCTTGAAAGGCACGCGTCCGTTCATGCGTGACGCCAAAGCCGAGGTCGTAGAAGATTGGGAATTTACGATTGGACCTGTTACGATCCATTATTGCCTAAATGGAAATGGGGACGTGGTCGGTCTGACCGTGCCCGCGCAGAACTTCGATATGATCGGAGAGGGCTATGATGGGGTCTTTGTCGATCCCACGACCCTTTATAAAGAGCTGAGCCAGCCCACTTTCTCCACCAAAGATATGGTCGGCGTGAAGGCGAAAATGCGCGATGGGGCGCTGCTTGTCTCCGATATCGCCCTACCTACAGTCGATGGAAAATATCCAACCATCTTGATGAGAACCCCTTACGGAAGGATGACTCAGTTTTTAGGCGGCAAGGCTGATTGGTGGGCAAAGCGAGGATACGTTGTGGTCGTTCAAGACTGCCGAGGCAGACATGACAGTGACGGCGAGTGGGATCCGTTCGTCCACGAGCGAAAGGATGGCTACGATACGATCGACTGGATCTCGAAGCAGCCTTGGTCGGATGGGAACGTGGGAATGATCGGTGGCAGCTATGCGGGGGCTGTCCAGTGGCAAGCAGCGGTAGAGGGTCATCCGGCCCTTAAGTGCATCGTGCCCCAAGTATCTCCGCCCGATGCATTTTTTAATCTGCCCTATGATCACGGCGTGTTCTTCTTATGGGGCAACGTCTGGTGGGCCAATATCGTCAAGGGAAAAATCAGCGACCTGGGCAGTATCGGCCAGCCGCTGCCGAATATAAATAAGTTATCCACTCTGCCCCTTTCGAGGATTCCAAAGGCGCTCTTCGGACAGGACATCCCGTTTTATGATCGCTGGCTCGATAGAGACACCCAGGGGGCCTGGGGCGGCTGGAACTTCCAGGACGACATGAGCAAGGTCACCATTCCCGCCCTTCAAATTAGCGGTTGGTGGGATGGCGACGGAATCGGAACCAAAACCAATTGGGCCCGAATGGCGGGGCTGGGGCGCAAGAATCAGTGGCTAATCGATGGTCCGTGGTCCCACGGATTCAATGCCTCTACTCAATTCGCCGACGTGGACTATGGTTCCGCTTCGGTTCTGGAATTGGACTCGGTGTACCTACGGTGGTTCGACACATGGCTTAAGAAGAAACAGGTCGGCCAAGAAAAAGTACCTCATGCGAGAA
Organism: Fimbriimonadales bacterium; assembly: GCA_038225245.1. Lineage (GTDB taxonomy): Bacteria > Armatimonadota > Fimbriimonadia > Fimbriimonadales > Fimbriimonadaceae > JBBREX01. Next base: position 13,592 of record JBBREX010000046.1, read on the forward strand.
TTTTCGTTACCGGCGCAAATGAATGGCGGGATATGGACGCTTGGCCAGACTCTCGCTCTACTTCTAGGACCCTTTATTTGAGCGCCCCAGGCCCTGCTAACGGAGCGACGAGCATGGGCGAACTCGTGGACAAACCACAAGCTGAGCAAGAGCCTAGCCGCTATACCTTCAACCCGGCTCAAGCCAATATTCCCAAGGGGATGGGAGATTCGGCCGCATCCGACCTTGCCACTACAAAACTTGAATTCGACAAGCATGAAAGTGATCACCTGGTTTATAAGACCGCTCCGTTGGCCGATCCCCTAGAAGTCGGAGGGCCAATCCAGCTCGATCTCTATTTCCAGACCACTGCCAAAGATGTCGACTTCTTTGCCCTATTGGTGGACATCGATGAGAAAGGGCAGAACCGGCTCGTCGGCCTTCCCGGAAAGATAGGCGGGCGCTATTTGGCGAGTTGGAATAAGCCGACGCTTTTGATTCCCGGGAAGCAATACAAAGCCACCATCGATCTATGGGACACCGCTCACCGATTCGCCAAGGGGCATCGGATGGGAGTTGTCGTCACGAGCGGAATGTTCCCAATGTATGCCCGCAATCTGGGGACGGGAGAGCCCATCAAAAATGCCACGAGAATGGTTACCTCCAGCGAGACCATCTGGCACGACATCAAACATCCCAGCGCTCTGCGGTTCCGGGTGCTGCCTCCTGTGAAGCGGTAAAATCGGGTGGGAGCGCGGACGTAGCTCAATGGATAGAGCATCAGTCTTCGGAACTGAGGGTTGGGGGTTCGAGTCCCTTCGTCCGCGCCATTAATCTTTGACGAAGGTGTAGCCGTCTTCCGTGGTCAAGCTTTTCCCGTCCGCACTCACCTTCAAAGTTGCCGGGCGCTTCTCGTCTTCGGTGGTGGGCGGCTTGCCATCGATAAAGCTTTTCTCCAACGTCAGCATGCTGCCTTCTTGGCGAGCGGCCCCGCGGATGGTGACGAGCTTGCCGCCGTTCGACATGACGATCGTGAAGCCGCCTTCTGCATCCAGCTTGAGCTGGCTGGTTGAGCTTGGCATGATCGGTTGGCTGGCGGTGGATTGCAACTTCCAATTTCCCACAAGGGGTGGCTCGACACGACCCCTCACTAAGTCAGCTGCGGATTTTTGCTTCGCACAACCTGTGGTGGACAAAACGAACAAGGACCAGACCAAACACGAACCTATCGTGCAGGATTTGCGCATATTCATTTCTCGGCCCAGAACATTGTTCCCGCCGGCTCGGAGATTACTGCCGCCTTCAGCACCTGCACCGCCTTGCGCAGGCCCTCCATAGGAGACATCAGCCCATCTTCGTGCTCGATTGAGAGCACGTGATCATAGCCGCACATCCGAAGGGTCGAGACGAAATCCTTCCACCATCCCAGGGTGTGGCCATAGCCTACGCTTCTAAACACCCATGAGCGGTTAAGAATGTCGCCGTAACTCTTGGTATCCAAGTTCCCGTTAAGGCTGCTGTTCGATGGGTCGATGCGGGTGTCTTTGGCGTGGACGTGAAAAAGGGCACCCTCCCGCGCCAGTTCTCGGACGGCCAGTAGTGGGTCGATGCCCTGCCACCATAGATGCGAAGGGTCGAAGTTTGCCCCGATGCGCCCTCCCGTCGCTCGGCGCAGTTTGAGCAACGTGTCGTTCGAATAACACACAAAGCCGGGGTGCATCTCGATGCAGAAGTTCACTTTATGCGTCTCCAAGAGCTTGTGCTGCTCCGACCAATAGGGAATGACCTTTTGAGTCCATTGCCAGTCCAAGGCTTCTCGAAACTCATCTGGCCAAGCGCACGTCACCCAGTTTGGATACTTCGCCTGCTCATGGTCGCCAGGGCAGCCAGAGAAGCCATTTACGCATTCGAGTCCAAGCAGGCCCGCCAGCTTCACCGCATCGACAAAGGCGTCATGATGCTCCTTGGCGATGGCCGCGACGGGATGCAAGGGATTTCCATGGCAAGAAATAGCGGAAATGGTCAGCCCTCGATCGGCGACCTTCTTGAGCAAAGCATCTCGCTCCGCCTTGCTCTCGAGGAGCTTGGTGACCGGTAAATGAGCTGAACCGGGATATGCGCCGGCCCCAAACTCAACCGCTTCGATTCCCTCGCTGTGCGCCAGATCAAGGGTTTCATCGAGTGATTTGTCTCCAAAAAGAGCGGTGAAGATGCCAATTTTCATGGCAATGCGCTAAGTGCTTGGCGGAGCGCGTTGAAGTCCGGCAGATCGCCGGGAGTGGGAGTTTGTTCTGTATAGCGAATGATTCCATCTTTGTCGATCAAGAACACCGCTCGCGCCGCGGATGGGCCCAAGCCGGAAAGATCAGGTAATTCGACGTCGTATGCACGGGTCACCTCATGCTTGTAGTCGCTCAGCAATTTGGGCCGGATCCCTTCCATCTGGGCCCACGCATGTTGGGCATAAGCCGAATCGACGCTGATTCCGTAGACGTCCGCGTTAAAGGCGGCAAACTCGTTTAATCCGTTGCTGACGTCGCACATTTCCGAAGTGCATGTGGTGCTGAAGGCGGCAGGGAAGAAGATGAGCACCGTATTCTTGGAGCCGAAATTATCGCTAAGTCGAACCGGATGAATTCCATCCGCGGTTTTCGAGAGCAGAGTGAAATCAGGCGCTTTTGTTCCAACTGGCAATGGCATGAGGCGATTTTACTCCGGTCAAACCATAAAAAGAGAGGCGGCGATACGCCGCCTCTCGATTGTCAGATAAGCACGATCCGGTTTAAGGGGTCATGTCCCAGCTGACGTAGTCCACGGACGAAGTCCAGGTGTTGGTAAACACCGGCCCGTCGGCGCGGACGAGGAGTCTTGCCGACATGTCACCGTTTGCATAGACGTAGTTCCCCGGAGTTCCCGGGACGACGTTTACAAGAGTGTCGACCTGAGGGGCCGCTCGCGTATCGAGAACATCATATGCGTTCGTATTTTTGTTCTTGAGCGCGACCCGTTGGGTGAGACCGTTGATCGAGACTTTATTTTCGATCTGGAAGGTCATCGCCGTCGCGGTGGCGGGCGGCCAGTTCGTGTCGAAGGTTATGGTAATCGGCGATTCCGTCCGAAGCGCCGTTACTCCATTTTTCACCACAAGGTAACTGTTGTTACTCGTGAGAATGTCGGCAAGGCCGCCCGATACCAGCACGCCACGGAAGATCGTGAAGCTGGTAGGAGCGATGTGCCCCTTGACAACGACCGTACCTCGACGCGTAAAGGTGAGGTTATTATAGGTGTTGAAGCCTATATTGGATGTATGCCGTCCGTAAGCGAGACCATTGGTCGCCGCATTCGGGGCGAAGAAGGTGTAGTTGAACTGACCCGTGTTGAGCTCCTGGTAGTCGATATTGCAGTCCAGCCATGAGGGGACGCCCTGCATTTGATAGTCGATACCAGTCTCGCCAGGATTCTGAACGGTGTAGAACGCGGTACCTGCTCCCACCAATCCGATCTGGTCGCATGTCCCGGTATCGGCGTTCGCCAGGTCCTCGGCGTGCCAAGTCCACACGCCATTGGGATCTGTGAACGAAGCGATGCTTCCCGCAGATGGAGCGTAAGCGATATGCGTCGTTTCGCTATCGATGGTGCCCGTCGTAGGAATGGCCGCACCGCCGTCCTCAAACCAAATGCTCTTCAAATCCGCTCCCCCGCCTTCTCGGTTGAGCAAGGTGACGGTCGGTCCGCCAGGCGAGCGAAGCGTAATGAAGAGATCACCGATAAACGTATGGATTGGATTGAAGATCATACGGAACTGCTGCATCGGGGTGTTGAACAAGAAGCCCGGAGTAAATGTCCTCGTGATACCGGTCGAGTTGTTGTCCGGAATTGCCCAACCCAAGCCGGTACCCGAATACCAAATTAAGGTTCCAAACGGGCCCGTAAATGGTCCA
>JBBREX010000047.1:0-17505 GCA_038225245.1 Fimbriimonadales bacterium
AACAAGCCCGGTGCAAATATTCCGGAAGGGCCGATGAGGCATGGGGGTTTTCCAGCACCACCGTAATCTCGCGTTCGATGCGGCCGCCTTGGACATCGCTGAGATGAACCTTCGTCACGTCCGGTTTGTGGACTAAGGCTAACAAGTAGGTTGCGAAATCCTCGGCTTCTTGGGCCGTCATATGCAGACTCAAGTCGGTCACTTCTCTCCCCGTTTCAAAATCGGTCATTCTCACTTACACGGGTACCGCCAAGCGTACGAGACGGGTTCCGCTCAGTGATTAGATTGGGACTAAATTCCTTTGACGCAGTAAACTTTCTCCGTGGTGGTCTTAGGGATCGATCCGGGATTGGAGCGCATCGGGTTTGCAGCGGTGCGAAAAGTTGGTTCTCGGCTCGAACCGTTAGGTTATGGCCTAATAGAAACGCCACGCGTCGCTCTGCCAACCCGACTCCTCCTACTCGAGGAGGCGATGACGGAAACGATCGACCGTTTCAGTCCAGACGCTCTCGCCACCGAAAGGCTGCTATTCGCGGTCAATAAGCGCACCGCGATGGATGTTTCCAAGGCGCTGGGAGTTATTCTGCTCGCGGGAGCCAAAAGTGGACTTCAATGGTCCGAATATTCTCCACCCGAGATCAAGTTGGCGGTCGTGGGAAACGGGGCTGCGGACAAGCACCAGGTGCAATTCATGGTGACACGCCTCCTCGGTCTTGCCGAGACCCCGAAGCCGGACGACGTCTCCGATGCTCTGGCAATCGCGATCTGCCATGCGATGCATTCGCCGCTTGTTGCGGTGGCCGGTGGCTAGACTGCTGGGAATCGACGTCGGGACTACGTCGGCCAAGGCGCTCGTCATCGACGAAAGCGGACAAGTTTTAGCCCAGGCAACCTCGGAATATCCTCTTTCGATTCCCGCCCCAGGATGGTCGGAGCAAAACCCCGACGATTGGTGGCTTGGCGTCCAAGAGTGCTTGCGAGGGTTGGGCGACCAACCGATCGACGCAATCGGTTTAACTGGCCAAATGCATGGCGCCGTCTTTCTCAGCAAAGGTGGCGAAGTCCTGCGACCGGCGATCTTGTGGAACGATCAGCGTACCGTCAAGGAGTGCGCGGAAATCGAGCAGCGTGTCGGTAAGAGTCGCGTCCTCGCGATTACTAAAAATCCGCCCCTCACGGGTTTTCAGGCTCCAAAAATTATGTGGCTGCGCAATCACGAGCCGGAAGTGTTCAAGCTGGTCCGGACGGTTGTATTGCCGAAGGACTACATTCGATTTAGGTTGTCCGGAGTGCTATCGACGGACGTGAGCGACGCAAGCGGCACCGGAGTTTTCGATGTGGGAAAGCGCGCATGGTCTGAGGAGGTACTGGAAGCTCTCGATCTTCCCATCGCTTGGTTCCCCCCAGTTCAGGAATCGTCCGAAGTTAGCTCCCGGAAGGCCGGGGAAGGCATTCCCATCGTGGCGGGGGCCGGAGATCAGGCGGCGGGGGCGGTTGGCGTTGGAGCAGTTTGCCCAGGCATCACAAGCATCAGCTTAGGAACGAGCGGCGTTGTGTTTTCGAGCCTTCCAAATGTCCCGCTCGAGGTGTCCGAAAGCACTCACACTTTTTGCCACGCTAACGGGGGATGGCATGCCATGGGGGTAACACTTTCTTGTGGAGGCTCCATGCGGTGGGCGCGAGATACCTTCTTCTCCGGCGCTCGCTTCCAATCGTTCGACGAATCGGCGATGAGCGCACCCCCTGGAAGCGACGGCTTGACCTGCTTACCTTATCTTACCGGTGAACGGTGCCCCCACAACGATCCCTTGGCTAGGGGCACGTTCGCCGGCCTAACATCCGCTCATGGGCTCTCGCACATCGCAAGGTCGGTATTCGAGGGCAGTTGCTTCAGCCTCTTGGATGCTTTTCACGCTTTGGAAGAAATTGGCATTACGGCAGGCGATCTTCGTGTTATGGGAGGAGGCACGAGCAGTGACTTTTGGGTCCAAATGTTGGCCGACGTGTTCAGGAGACCTTGCAAGACCTTGGAAGTCGATGAAGGGCCCGCATTCGGGGCGGCGATCCTGGCCGGCGTGGGAATTGGTGTTTGGCCAGATGTCGCTCACGCCTGCTCATCGGTCGTGCGGATGAAAAGGGAGTTCCTTCCATCCGCATCCGCCTACGGCGATGCTTATGACCGTTACCGACTGCTATATTCTCATTTGGCTGCTTGGTTTGCCGGTTTATAGACAAACGTGTAGGATTTATATCTGGTACATTAGCCTTGATTCCCGATAGGACGACATACGACCAGTGACAACGATGAACGACGAACCTTTGACGCCGGCGGGCGACGAGCAAAAACCTGCCTCCGAGGCTCCTAAGCCCGAGGAGGCGGCGCACGTATCGCCACCCGAACCGAGCGTTTCGACAAATGACGTTTTGCCAACTCCCGAAGCAGAGCCCTCGGAGCCTCACAGCCCAAACGAGGCATCTGCGCCAGCCGATCCGGAGCCCCCGATGGCCTCGCTTACGGAAGCGATGAACGAGCCGCCTCCAGAGGAAATTTCTAAGCCGGCGCCGACCGCGACCGCAAGCGCAAACCGAACAGACGACGAGATGTTGTTCGACCAGGCGATGGCCCATCTCGATAAGCCCGAAGAAGGTGGGTCCGACACAACCTATAAGCGGCTATCGAAAGGGGACCGAATCGAGGCAACCGTCATTCAAGTTGAGAAAGATCGAGTCTTCGTCGATTTGGGTACAAAATCCGAAGGGGTCGTACCACTGGGGGAATTGACAGAGGAAAATCTCGAGACGGCGGAAGGGCATGTCAAGGCCGGGGATAAGATTCACGTCATCGTTCTTCGCCCCGAGAGCGCAGAAGGGAATCCCATCGTTTCCAAAAAGCGGGCTGAGTTCGAGGAGGCGTGGAATCGGATCGTCGAAGCCCACCACGAAGGTAAAGCGCTTAGCGCTTTGGTGGTCGACCGGGTTAAAGGCGGCTTGGTCGTCGACATCGGCGTTCGCGGGTTTGTGCCCGCCACTCATGTGGGCAACGGGAAGCTTCGCAATATCGAGAAATATGTTGGCCAGTCGATCCCCTTGAAGATCATCGAGATCGATCGCGAACGCAAGAAAGTAGTCCTGAGCAATCGGCTTGCCGAAGAAGAAAGCCGAGCAAAACTGAAAGACGAGATTTTCACAAAGGTATCGCCAGGTGACGTCTTGGAAGGCACGGTGCGCCGACTCGCCGATTACGGGGCGTTCGTCGACCTTGGCGGCATCGACGGTTTGCTTCACATCAGCGAGATGAGCTGGATGCGCATCAACCATCCGAAGGAAGTGCTTCGAGAAGGGCAGAAGATCAAGGTGATGGTTTTGCGCCTCGATCCAGGGGTGTCGAAGATCAGCTTGGGCCTTCGTCAGGTACTGCCAGACCCTTGGAATCTGATCCGAGAAAACTACAAGATCGGACAAAAGGTTCAATGCAAAATCAACCGGCTCGTGCAGAGCGGAGCATTCGTAAAACTGCCGGAAGGGGCAGAGGCATTCTTGCCGGTAAGCGAAATTTCAAACCGCCGAATCGGGAAGCCAAGCGACGTTTTGACCGAGGGTCAAGATGTGGAGGTCACGGTAATCGATTTGCGTCCTGACGAGCGGCGCATGGTCCTGAGCCTTCGGGGCGGATCGATGCCGGAAGGCGGAGGGGCCCCGGGCGCAGGAGCTGCCTACGGGGGCGGAGATTTCGATGACGACATGCGCCGCAAGCCAGGCCTCGGCGGCAAGAAGGGCAAGAAAGGCAGAGGCGGGCCCGGTGGAGGAGGCGGCGGCGGAGGTGGAGGCGGAGGTGGTCGAGGTCGAAACGACGAGGACGACTTCGAACCGATCGTCGGACGCGTTCCCACCGGCGGAGCCACGATCGGCGAGCGTCTTGGAATGCTCAAGGGTTTCATGGGCCGAGGAGACGACGAGGAAGATGAGGCCGGCGATCACAGTGAGGAGCCTCACGAGCCGCTTGAAGCGACCGAGGAGCCGAGTCCGGAACTGGCCCCTTCCGAACCGAACGAACCGAAGTAACGCCCGAAATGGCGAAGATCGCGATAACTGGCGGTATCGCGGAAGGCAAGACGACGGTCATGGCGATGGTTCATGCCGCCGGTTTATCAACACTTTCAGCCGACGATGTGGCTCGTTCGCTAATCGACGAACCGTCTATTCAGCGAGAGATCGGAGAGCTCTTCTCTCTACCCCTTCCCCTAGATCGTTCACGTCTCCGAGCGGCCGTTTTGGCGAGTTCGGACGCGCGTCGATCGCTGAATGCGTTATTGCACCCGCTCGTCATCGAGAGAATTCTCGCATCGGGCGCGGACGTTTACGAAATTCCCTTGCTGATCGAGACCTGCACGCAACACTTTTTTGAAAAAGTGTGGGTGGTGACGTGCGGGTCAGATTTGCAACGCGAAAGACTAATGAAAAGATTAAATGATAAAAAACTCGCCGAAACTTTATTGGCCGCCCAACTTCCAACCATTGTTAAATGCGCATTTGCGGATCAAATTATCCGAACGAATTCGACCATGAGTGACGTCAACAACTGCGTTGTTACGGCCCTTCTGGAGGACGGCTTGCTTCGGGATGCACGTTGATCATCATCATGCTATACTGCCTGGAACGCCGACCACCTTCCGTGGGGGTAGAGGTTCAGGGCCACCATCCAAATAAGACGAAAGCTGGCAAAGGGTTGCCAAGCCGATTGCTCTTGTGAGGCTGGATAAGCTATGCTGATTCGCTACCGGGTCGAACGACTTTTAAAGGTTCTGCGCAAATGAAATCGACTTGGATGCAACAGAGGAAGAATAGAAGGATGTGCAAGGAGGACTCGTCATAGTGAGACGGTTCATCAAATCTAGTCTCGGCAAAGCGGTTAGCCTATTAACGGCAGGCGCATTGCTGGTCCCATTTTTTACTTTTTGGACGATGGCTCGAGCATCGGCCCAGATCGACACACTACCCACGTGGGCCGTCGTTGAGTTCGCTAATCTAAGCGGCAAAGGCGGAAAGTACGGCAAGGTGGCAGCGGATGCGGTAGCGGCCGAGTTAAGCAAAACGAATCGCTACGACATCGTCCCTGCAGACACCGTCGACCGGACGATGAAGGAGCTGGGCTATACGCCACCACTGACCAGACCAGACGAGTTGATCCGTCTTGGCCAAAGCTTGCAACAGCGAGCGTCGAGCATTGTCTCGGGCGAGGTCGTGGATTATCGCGTCAACAACTCAGGAAACGGAAAACAGGCGAGCGTCGTCCTGCGCGTCTTAGTGCGCGATGTCGCGTCGGGGCTCTCCGTCAATGGCGCCGCCGTCATCGCGTCGTCTTCCGTTCGGACGGGAGACGCGACCGACGAAACTCTTATTAATGAGGCGATCGCTCAAGCGGCCTTTATGGCGGTGGGCGAAATCGTCTCTCGCACGCTTCCAAATGCGACCGTTCTTAACACCCTCGAACGCACGGCCTTGATCAATCAAGGTACGCGCAGCGGGTTCACGGTGGGGCAGGAAGTGGTCGTACTCCGTGGGCGCGAGCAAGTAGCTCAAGCCTTGGTCTCCGACGTCGAGCCTGATTCTGCCTATGTTCGGGTCACCCGGCAAACCAAGGGCATTCAGCCGGGAGACAAGGTTCGGGTGGTCTTTACGGTGCCGGAAGCCAAGGGTTTCAATTCCAAGAACGTGGCGAAGATCGAGAAACCTCGCCGACAAAAGAACAATAATAATCTTGTCGGCCTGATTATCATCGTTGCCATTCTGGGATTCTTACTTTTGAACGGCCACGGCAGCAATAACACGCTAACCAGCGATGTCACGGCGGAAGCTCTGATGCTCGGAGACGATACAGCGGCCGTCCAGATCAACTGGAGGACCGATGCCTTTGCCAAAGGCAATCAACAGAGATTCCGGTGGCAGATTTGGCGGCAGGACGTCAGCGGCGCTCCCGTGCTGGTGGTAGACGGAGCGAACAACTCGGCAATCGACGACTCGCGCGGCCGTCAGGTGACATGGTACGACTTCGGCGGACTGGTTGGTGGCAGCACTTGCCAATTCACCGCTCCTCCAGCGGTCGGTCCGGTTGCGGGTCCAGGGGTCGTCGCGGGGACTCCCTATTTATATTCGCTCGAGCTCGTTTACAAAGTGAACCCACTCGACCTTCCCGATGGCGGCAATACCGGCAGCACCGGGTCGACCACAGGTGGCACCACGGGCGGCTCCAGCGGCATAACCACGGGCGGCGGAACGACCGGCTTGACCGGTGGACGCGGTACGGGCGGGGACGACAATGAAGATGCGGTGTTCTATCAGCAAACGACGGGGACGACGGGTACCACAGGTGGCACGGCGACCGCCGGCGGAACGACCGAGTGCTTCTTTGTTTCTCAGCGAGCGACTGCCAAAGGTTATGCGACTCCTCTCAATCGTCCTAATTTAAGGACACCGGAGGACAATGCGCTCGTCGATCCGAACGTGCCAGCCGTGTTCACTTTCACATCGGTGAAGGGAGCGGTGAACAGCGTCAGGCTCGAATACGCTCTCCAGTTCTCGGACGATCCGAACTTCGGGCCTAATCGAACGGCCACCATCGTGCGCTTTGTGGACAACACCACGCAAGGTGGAACGGTGAGTACTCCAGCGGTGTCGAGAGCCGATCTTCTGAGGTTCCCGGGAGCTCCCGTAGTGTATTGGAGGATTGGAGGAAAGAACTTGGCGGACGTTCCGGGGCCGATACCGATCAATGGAGAACGGTATATCTTCAGCGGATTTAGCCGGTTCCGGCGACCCGCCCAGCCGCCAAACTAGGAAAAAACGAAAAAGATGGTTCCGGGCGTCGCCCGGAACCGTCAGACTTAAAGCGAAGCACTTATGAGCAATATGAGCTGGATCAAAATTATCGGAGTTGGAGCGTTGGGAGCACTCGCGGCGGGAGCGGCGATAGCTCAAGGCGGTAACGGGTGGAACTTTGAATGCACCTTTTTTTCAAATCCACCTCAAGCACCCCCTTATCCGTTTAGCGACGACTATGGATTGGGAAGAGTACGAAACACGCTGATCAGCGTGTCGTTGGGGCACAGTGGAACCGAGATCTGGGGCGGTACGATGGGCCCCTGTTATGCGCCCGCTCGCACACTTGCGGCAGCGGGGCGGCTGGCTTTTCAGATCGGTTCCGAAGGATCCGTACAAGACACGTTCGACGATGGGTTAGCGGTGACGACCGGTGCTCCTCAGTCTCCAGTCGGGGACTTTACCTATGCCCGAATTCTTTTCGACGGGACATCGGAACTTTTTGGGGCCAACGGTCTTCGGGGGTTCTATACGGGAGCCAGCAATCGTTATCACGTGCTCCAATGGAATAACGCCGACACTGACGTACAACTGACCGCCCGCGTTATCGGAGATGCCGTTCGACTCGAATGGGTGATCAGAAATCTCCATGCGGAATCTCATCGCTTGGGTCTCAAGTATGGTTCGTATGTGGGCATGCGTACGCGAAACGCCGGCGTGACCGAACCAGGCACTTCTTATAATCAGGCGCACTCTCTGCTCGGCACCAATACGGGCATTCCGAAATTCACGGCCGAGCGTTACATCGGATATACATTTCTTCCCACTTCGAAGCCGGCCCGAACAGAGCGCAATTATCTCAAATCAAGCCCCAAATTTCCTGCTTACGTCAATTTTGAATTCGGCCAATCGTATCCCTACGGTCTCAAGGTCGAAAATGTTCCTTCGGAATCGATCAAAGACGCAACTCCGGCAGATCAGTTCTTAATCGGAAACCAGGGCGGCTTTACGCAGCCGGGCCTGCTTTGGAACAACGTGATGCGAAGCCGCGTGTTTACCGATAACGGCCAAGGCGATCCTTTGGTCGATGCCGTATTCGATCCGGTGCAGGAAGAGGCCGATATCCTCCTGAACGAAACAGCCTTTATTCAAGGATTCGCACCCACTGCAGTCGCGGCCGGTGGAACCAAGACCATCGTTCAATATATTCGTAGTCCGTGGTCGGTCGGAAACTATCTCGACCCGTTCACGGTGCTCGTCGATGCTCCTCGTTTGCTCCCGACCGATGTCGGCGCGGGATCGACGCATGGCCTAGCCCATAATCCATTTCCGATCCGTGCCTACATCGATAACCAATATGCGCGTATCGACCAGGAAGTCACTCTCAACAACGTTCAAGTGACCTTAACGTTGCCAGCGAGCATGCGCTTGGTTGCTCCGCCCGACGGCGGCAACGTAGCCCCGCCGACTCAGATCCTTGGCCGGGTCGGCCCCAACGTCGTCGCTTTCGTGGATTGGTGGGTGGAGGCCGATGGTAATTCATTCGGCTACCAACCTTACAGCGTTAAGTTCGAGTCGGTTCCAGGCCCGGTGAAGGTTCTCAATGGCCAAATCTTGGTATCGGCAACGGCGCAACTTCGCCTTCCCGACAGCCCAACTTTGGTCACCTTGCCTTGGTCCTTCGCCGACTCCTCTCTGGACGCGATCTTGGGCCTGGTTTCGGGGCGCGATTATATCGCCCTCAAGTGGGATACCGATCAGCAGATCTACAAGACGGCGATTAGCGCAGAGCGAGGCCGAGGCATATGGATTATTCCGACATCAGACCTCGGATACCGAGCTCTTAACAACGCGACGATTCCTCCCGACCAAGCGACCGGCGGCCTGATCTTTAACTTGCGGCCAGGCTGGAATTTGATTGGCAACCCCTACAGTATCGCGGTGCCCTTGAAGGACTTGGTGGCGGTATCGGAGTCTGATCCTCGTCAATCCTATACCTGGATCGACCTGGTTCAACAAGGACGGGTTTCTTCGAGTCTGGCGTACTTCGACATGGTTCAAAATCGCTATCTCTATACCCAGGGTAGCGACGCCCTCTTGCAGCCACATACCGGCTATTGGCTCTTCGTTTCCGACGGACAGGCGATTCGACTGGTTTGGCCGCCTGTGTTCGCAGAAGGTCTGCCAAATTCTGGACGCGGCGTCGATGACCCTTGGAAAGCGGGTGGCAAGCGATGGCGTCTCCAACTTTCGGCGCGTACCAGTGACTCCCTCGATAGTGAAAATTACGTCGGGGTTGTGGCCAACACCAAAGATGTGAAGATGTGGCAGATTCGAAAGCCGCCTCTGGCTCCCAAGGCAAAGGTGGAGCTTGCGATCGAGGACTCGATCGATGGCAAAACGGTCCGGATGGCCCAGGCGGTCACCGAGCAAACCGCTCGCAAGGAGTGGAAGGTTTCGGTCCGCGCCGAGCAGCCAGGCGAAGTCACCGTCACATGGCCCAACATCAGCAACATTCCCCGTAACGTACGGTTCCGCTTGCTGGACACGGCCACCAATGCGACGCGCGACCTGCGAGTTGCTTCCGGCTATACCATTCGCATGGACCGAGCCGGAACCCGCGAGCTGAAGATTCAGATGGAACCGGGCGGCTCGTCGAGGCCGGTTATCGGCAACGTTATCGTGAGCCAACCCAACCGCTCGCATGACCGGACGGCGCCTTTCACGATCAATTACTCGATCTCGGCGGAAGCAACGACTACCATCCGAATTCTCGCCGGAAGCGGCAAGGAAGTCTACATGGTCACTCGCGGCCGTGCGGATCGAATTGGTGAAAATAATGCCGTGTGGGCTCTGCGCGATTCCGCGAACCGAGCGGTCGCCCCCGGCTCCTACCGGGTGGAAATCGTGGCGGAAACGCAAAATGGTGATCGCGTTCGAAAGATTGTTCCGATCAACGTCATCCGTTAATCCTAAGGCGTGGGGTAGCAAATTCAGCTACCCCGCGCTGCGACCTTTACCAGTGCGATGAGCTTTCGTTCTTACCGACCCTTCATTGCCGCCATCGCCGGTTTCTTTTTCGCAACCCAGACACTCGCTCAGAACGCCGCTATTCGCCTAACCTGTTTCCCCGCCATTAGCGTGGCCGATGGGCGAAGCACCGTTACCGTTAACGCCGACATCCGAGATCAAAACGGTCGAACCGTGCCAGACGGAACCCAAGTGGTCTTCAGCACGAGCAACGGCACCTTCCGTGAGAATGTCGTTCAAACTTTTAACGGCTTGGCTCGCGCGATTTTGGTTTCGGGCACTATTCCCGGAACGGCTACGATCACGGCAAGCGCGCTATCCTACAATGCCAACGCCACCCTCGATATCGAATATGTCGGCGATCGCTCCCTGCTGTCGAGCGCCAATGAGTACATCGAAGTGGTGGCTCCGAAATACCTGATGTATAGCTCGGAAATGCGGACGCTCGGGGCGGCCGGCGAAGAGCGGGCGGTGAAGCTTCGATATAAGGACATCGAGATCGAGGCCGACGATCTCCAACTCAAAGTACCGTCCTATGAGGTCAGAGCTCGTCATGCTCGAATGCGCTTTGGAAAAGAGACGCGCGAGTACGACCAGCTCTATATGAAGCTCAACAACCGCAAGGGAACCGGGCTGACCGTGTTTCCCTCGACTTTTGTGCGCCTTAGCCCTTCTTATCCGTTCTTCGATGTTGAAAGCGGCCAGCGAGATAGGCTTGGCCTCGTCGATATTTCATCGACGGGCATCAAGGCATCTGCCGGGCTCAACGACCCGAAGCTATTCGACTTCGAAGACCTCGGAGATTCGATGACATTGATTTCCTCGAAAAAAGCGGTCGTATATCCGGCCAAAGAAATTCAATTTCACAAGGCGGATATTGTGGTGGGCTCGGCTAAAGTCATGCGGCTACCCCTGTTCCAAATCAGCACGCAAACCTCGACGCCGATCGTCACCGACCAATTCGTCAACGTGACGAATAACCAGCTTGCCATCAACTATCCCCACTACCTGTCTCTCAAGCCAGGGGAAACTAGCTTGTTGCGGTTACGTTCAGGAACTCGGTATGGCCGGGGAACGGGGGCGGCGGGCGGAACATTCCTGGACTACGAGCTCAATTGGAATCGCGGAGACGATATGGACGGTGGCATGACCGTTTCCGCTTTGGGCAGAACGGATTGGGGGATCAATATGCACCAATATCTGCGGCTGGGTGATCGGACCACCGCTTCCGCTCAAATCGATTTTCCAGCCAATCGCAGCCTGTTTGGGAGCGCAAGCATCAACCGGCAGTTCGATGGTTTTCAGGCGAGTTTGAGCGCAAATGCGGGGCGTACCTTGCGAGGTTTTCCGTATGCGAATCAGCAATATTATCTAACGGTGGAAAAGGATCCGACAAAGATCGGAAAGCTGCCTCTTCGCCTGTTTTATGGAATTGGCGCTTCGGAAAGCAGCGTTCGAACCGATAACTATTCACGTTTTCAACAATCGGTGGGCCTGAGAACTCGCCTCCAGATGTTGCCTTTGTCGATTGGGCGCGCATCCTCGTTGAACGCGAGCCTTTCTTTGAGCCAACAATCGGGCCACAATGTCCAACAAGGTTTCGCGTTGGGGGGAGCGACTGCTCTTAGCACGAGAATCTCCAAGGACGCCTCGCTCCTACTAACTTACGAATATCTCGATGATGGGTTTAATAGCCAGCTGATCGGCCGCCATAAGTTGAGCGCTCAAACTTACTGGAATGCAGGCCGTACCACCCTTTCACTCTTTGCCGCCAAGAGCCTGGACATCGATCGGACGAATATTTTTGGCGACCTCTCCTACCGATTCAACGGCCTTTGGCGCACCGGCCTGGGCTATTCGTTGGACCGCTATCAAGGGCAAAGTTTGCTCGACTATAGTGTATTGTTAGGCTATCGTATTGGATTCAGAGAGGTTGGGTTAAGCTGGTCAAACCGTACGCATCGCATTGGATTCGAGTTGCTTGGGGCGTCGTTTAATTAGCGTCCTTGGGGCTATTGTGGCGACATCGTTCGCTTTCGGCCAGTCCTTCGGCCGGTTTGGGTTTTCTTCACCCCCGGTCGTTCCCGGAATGACGCTTGATAAGAGTGGGATCAGAGCTGCCTATTCGAGAGCGGACTGGCTTCGATTTCGGTCTCCTGTATCGGATTGCAAGCTTCTGGAAGCGTCCGAGTATTCCGCCACCTACTATCTCGGGGGGAAGGCAGGAAGCCCCATTAAGCTAAGAATCAACCTGCTCGCTCCCGGAATCGAGCTCTACGTCACGTCGGGCCTTACCATCCTTATCGGATCAACGCGTGCTCCTTACCTCACCTGGAATGAGGGTAGCGTGGCCGAGGGGATACCTACTCCAGTTACAAAGTGGGTAGGGATTTCGTTCGCCGACGTGCAGCCGCCTTGGATGGTTGCCGCTCCCGGCAGATCGCTGTCATTGAAGGTAACGGGAAAGCCGGGGGCGTGGATCTTGAGCACCTCCAAAGAATTCAAGGGCTGGATACGTTTCGCCCTGCCCGCAGGAATCAGGCCTTCATCATCCAATTCGGCAGCCGAGTTGGGGTCGTTGGCGGCCCAGATTTCCCGTCATGGAGCTTTTTGGACTAGTCCATCGCCGGTCGTTAAGAAATTGGAAATTCGCAACGCTCCAGACTCCCTTATCGCAGTGTGGACATTCGATCGGTCCGGGGCATGTGTGCCGCCACCATTGCTGCTCGCGCGCAATGGAGGGTATGAGGTCGGGCTGCTTTCAGGGGTGAGCCTCGTCGACGCTCCCCTAGGCGATGGACCGGCGGCTTATTGCAAGGAGCCCAAGCTTGCAGTCAAGTTTCCGTGGCGGCGCATACCAGAGGGGCGCGCAGTGACAGTCGGACCTCCTACCCTGGCGAACCCGGCGTCCGTTTCACCCTTCGATCCGCCTTCGGTATCCGAGCTTGCGAGCACTCTGCTGTTCGGGTTTGCCGACCCGTTCAGCTTTGGATTGGCCCAGCAAGCGACGGACCAAGTACTTACGAATTCGAACCCCCTTTATGCCGCCATTCTCGGCCAAAGAGTGCCCTTCGACGGACTGGGAAACGGCCTCGAACTCTGTGCCGCTCACGCGCTCCTTGAATCCTGTCAGCTGAAAGCTACCTCGAATCTCGAAAAGCCGAATGCGATGTTAACCTCCCTAAGATGGGCGCTCGACTGGAGATCGTGGTCGATCGATTGCACGGAGCCTGGGAAAGCCATCCGCGCGAATGTTTTAGCCTCGTGCGCAGGCGGGCTTTCAAACTCGATGTCTGACCAGCTATTGGGATGCCGAATTCAAGCCGGCCTAGCGAGCCGGCGGTATCTTTCCACCTGGTTGAAAGTGAACGGTCTGGCCGATCTTGCCAAAGTTCCGGTAATGAATTCCTTCCTTCGCCCCGCTTTGTTCGATTTTGACGACAAACCGTTGGCTTGGGCTTTGAACAGTCCCTTAAGGGTGCTCGGCGACCAGGCGATCTCTGCCCGCGTTGAAACGAACGGAATTATTCTATCGTGGGAGCGGTCAGACGAACCTTTGCTGTTCAAATGCAATCAAAATCTGGAGCTAAAGCCAGTTTCTCATCTCAAGCGTCTGGCGATCAATCGTGCTTTCGGCGCGTGGGTCGTGCTCTACGAGCCCGAGGGTGAGGGGCCATGCGAGGCTCTCGTGGTGAAGGGCCCCCACGAACTGCCCGCCTCCCCGGTGATTCCACGCTTTCAGTAAATAACTTTGTTTATGGGACATTGGGCAAGCCCGACGTCCCTTGCTCTATCAAGCGTCGGCACCAAATCGCGGACCGCATGCTCGGCGAGGATGAACCTTCGACGGCCATCCCGGATTAGCTAATGGAGACATGGTTGGCTTCTGCAATGCCGGAAACAACCCGAGGATTTCGCCTCACGAGGATTCCAGCTTTTCACTTTTACTAGAGTTGTCCCATGTCTTTCTTTGGGCAGTCTAGCCTCCGTTTATGGCGTCGGAATATACCAGCTTTGTAAAGGCCTGGCAATTTTGCCCTGACTAGAAGACCTGCGAATCCGAATATGGCAAGAGAAGGGTTAGGTTTTAGCGATGGCGGACTTAAAAATAGCGAAAATTGGCCTTTATTTAGCCGTTGGGGACCCGTATGCCCCTTATTATCGGGAAGTGCTCGACCATGCCGGGGTCCTGTACGAGCCAATGGATAAGGGCTCCTTCGAACGTTTGAGGGACTTTTCGGTCGTCTTGCTTTGCGGGCGAGGGACACTTGGCGACTCCGAACGGGAGAAACTGCTTTCTTGGTCACAGCGCAACGGGTGTCTCGTGTGCAGCGGCGGAACATGGGACCTCGAAAGCGTTTTGGGAATTAAGCGATCCGAAGGACCAGCCAGTCCCTCCAACGACACGCTCGCACCCATCGACAATTCTCATCCGACTTGGCCCGAGGGTGTGCCTTACGCTCGATTTTTTGGAGGGGTTTATTGCCGCGAAGCCGGTTGTAATGCAATTTCCAAGACGTCGGGAGGCTTTCTTGGAGCCTCGATTCGGTTATGGCAAGGCGGAGGAGCTTACTTTCTAGCCGCTCATCTCGGGCAGACGATGAGTTTGATGCAGCAGGGCAAGTCCGTCGAATGTGACGCGGTGGGCCCAAACGACGGGTCGGCGGTGTTCGAAAACGGCGAGCTCCGAGCAGAAGACGGAGCGGTCTTGGATTTTCAAGACGACCGCGAGCAGCCCGCCGGTTGCTCGAGTCCGTTCTTCGCCTATCCCCACGCCGATATCATCAAGGAATTTTGGCTCCGTCTTGTGTTCCAGGCCGTGCAGCAGACTGGTAAGCAAGCGATCGTACTTTGGCATTGGCCAAACAATGCGCAAGGAGCGGCCACGCTGAGCGTCGACTGCGAAGAATTTAATTCCGAGAATGTCACCTCCATCCACAAAGTTCTCATGATGGTGGGCGCTCCGGCCGCTTGGCTGGTCGGGCCGCCGGGCTATTCGTTGGACGTCTATCGCGCGATCCGCAAGTGGGATCATGAGGTCGGCCTTCTCTTCCAGACGGATAATCACCTGGGATGGCAAGAGGAAAAGATGAAAATCCAGCACGTTGCCATCAGTCGATCGGCTTCGATGCCGAGGATGGTTTCGGCGCGTCCCGCCAGCGGGCGTTGGAAATCTCTGACCGCATTTTACGAAATCGCGGAAGGAGCGGGCGCTCGCCTCTCTCTCGGCAAGGGGGGTCGGCAACCGGGTACTAGCGGCTTCCTGTTCGGCACATGCCACCCGTATTTTCCACAACGGAGGGACGGAACGTCATTTCACATTGCGGAGCTTCCTTACACAATCTTTTGTCCTGGGCTAATAACTCCTGATGCGGCAATGGAGCCCATTTTGCAAAGAACGTCGGCAAGATACGGTTGCCTGCACGCGTCGATCAAGTCAGACTCGGCTCAAGCTCCTGCCGGCGCCGCCTCGCTGAGACGCCTGATCACACTTACTAAACAAGCAAAACTTGTCTATATGCTTCCATCGGAAATCTACAAGTTTGAAAAGACGAGGCGCTCGCTAAGGATGCGACAATGGGACAACGACGGTGATGTCGGGATCAACCTGATCGCCGAATTCGATTTACCTGGATTGACGGTCATGCTCTCAGGCGGAGGTCATGAGTTTCAAATTGCGGGCCGAAAAGCGAATGTTTCTAGAGTGGAGCGTTACGGCCTCGTATTTACGGCCGCCACATGCGATCTCGAGGCAAAGGGCCAAACCGACATTCTGTTCCGTGGGCCGGATGTTCAATCTCAAGCGGCCTAGAAGCTCAGTTTCGTACTCTGCCACAATAGGGTTAATGGTGAACGTACGGGTTTACGTAACCCTCAAGCCGTCATTGTTAGATTCTGCCGGTCGAACGGTTGCCGGGTCATTGCAGAAGCTGGGATTTCAAGAAGTTGAGGAGGCTAGGATTGGCAAGTTGATCGAGGTCAGCCTAGACCGATACGATGAATCGCGAGTTCGCGACATGTGCGATAAATTGCTCGCCAATCCTGTGATCGAAGACTACCGCTTCGAGGTGACGCAATGAAGATTGCCGTTATCCGGTTCCCGGGAGCTAATTGCGACCAAGACGCCCTCTTTGCGCTCACCGATGTGCTCCGCGTGGAGGCGGAGTACGTCTGGCATGAGAGCTCGTCGCTGGACGGATTCGACGGAGCCTTTCTGCCCGGTGGATTTTCGTACGGCGATTATCTGCGGTGCGGGGCCATGGCGGCGAGAGCGCCGATCATGAGCGCAGTCAAAGAATTCGCCGACTGCGGCAAGCCGGTCATCGGCGTCTGTAACGGGTTTCAAGTTCTTTGCGAAGCAGGGATCCTCCCCGGGGCTCTGCTCAAAAATGCTAGTGAAAGATTCGTGTGTCGCCACATTTTTCTCAGGGCGGACGATCGGACCAGCATCTGGAATTGTGATGTAGATCGACTCCTAAAATTGCCGGTGGCTCACGGTGAGGGCCGTTATTTCTGCGATGAACCGACCCTCGCGATCCTGGAAGAGCAAAACCGAGTAGCCTTCCGATACGTCAATAAGTTCGGGGACCCGACGGAAGAATCCAATCCAAATGGGTCGATTTCGAATATCGCGGGAATTCTAAACGAGAAAAAAAACGTTCTAGGAATAATGCCACATCCGGAACGAGCTTCCAGGAAAATGCTAGGGTCTGAGGATGGTCTTACCATTTTGAACGGATTTAAGGTTCTCGCCCTCAGATGAAACCTTCAAAAGTGTCCCTCGTTGACCATAATAAATCTCAGTCGTCTATGATCGTTCGCTTATTTCATCGCTCTTTCGCCGTGTTTGCGGTTTTATGTTGCTTTCAACTTGCCTTGGCTAGCCCTGCCGAGCGAAAGGTGGGATCGAAGCAAGTTCTTGGTAAGCTAGGCCAGGCGATTTCCGCGACCGGCATCCATGCGAGCACCAATCGCCGCTCGAGAGTGTTTTATCAGGTCAAGGCAGATGAGTATCTGGTAGTTCGGACCTCCTCCTCTCCCGATTGGCTCAAGGTTTTGATGCAAAACGGGAGGCTGGGATACATCTCGGCGGAGAAAGTAGCGCGCTTACCGTACGACGTAACGGCTCAAGCCCCGAGCGTATCGCGTTCAGGAAGTTCTTCTCGCGATGCCATCGCGGGCTACTCGCTCAACTATATCGGAACCCCGTATAAGTGGGGCGGAAACGATATCGACCACGGTATCGATTGCTCTGGCTTCGTCAAGGCTCTTTACGGAAAAATCGGGATCGATCTTCCGCGGACGGCGGCCCAGCAAGCTCTAGTAGGGCAGCCCCTGAGCCGTCTCGAAGATCTTCAGAAAGGGGATCGACTGTATTTTTGGGATAAGCGGCGCGGCAAGATTGGGCATACCGGTATGTATTTGGGAGATGGCTTCTTCGTCCACGCCAGCTCGAGCCATCGCGGGGTGGCCACCGATGATCTCCGAAGTGCGAACTGGCGGCGAATGCTCGTCGCGGCTAGACGCTAAACCTTAAGCAGCTGCCTAAGCACGAATTGTAGGATGCCTCCGTGGCGGAAGTACTCCAGCTCTTGCGGTGTATCGATACGAACCGTAACTTTGCTTTCCTTCGCCGTTCCGTCAGACTGAGTCGCTTTG
>JBBREX010000048.1:0-17487 GCA_038225245.1 Fimbriimonadales bacterium
ATCGTCGCACCCGCTTCGATCTCCTTCAGCACTTTGAGGATCTGCTCCTCCGAATATCGTTTCCCTTTCAACTTCCGTCCTCCTGTTTTGTGAAGGACGATCCTGGCTTTCCAAGTGGGTCAGTTTACTGGGAACAGGTCAAAATCGCCCTACCAATTGGCGTTAACGCATCACTTGAGGCCGCTCATCACGATGCCGCGGACGAAATAGCGCTGACCCGCGATGAACAATGCGATCAAGGGCACCATGACGAGCACCGAGGCCGCCATCAGCAAATGCCACTGGTCGTTGTTGAGAGTCTGATAAGTTCGGAGCCCGAGTTCGAGGGTCTGCTTGTCGGGGTCGTTGAGATAGAGCAGCGGACCCATGAAGTCCCGCCAACTCCAAATGAAGGCAAATAGCCCAACCGTGGCTAGCACGGGACCGGATAGGGGCATGATGATGCGCCAAAAGATGGTCGCGTGTGACGCCCCATCGAGGTATGCCGCCTCATCGAGCTCGCGCGGGATGCCGAGAAAGAACTGCCGCAGTAAGAAAATGTTGAAAGCGCCCCCACCAAGCCATGCGGGCACGACCAGCGGAAAAAACGTGTCCACCCATTTCAGATGGGCATACAACACGTAAGTGGGGATCATGGTCACAATTCCTGGCAGCATCATGGTGCTGAGCAGAAGAATGAATAGCCGATCCCGCCCTCGAAACCGCAGTCTGGCGAAAGCGTAAGCAGTCATGCTCGAGCTGACCACAACTCCCAAGGTGGTGAGAAACGCGATTACCGCGCTGTTCTTGAAGAACTTGACGAAACTCACGTTGGCGTTCGTGAGCACTTCTCGGTAGTTGTCCCATGACGGTTCGCGAGGCCAGGTCCACGCGCTGGTGACGGCAAGCTCATGCGGCGTCTTCATCGACATCGCGACCATGATGTAGAGGGGGACGAGCATGGCAAGCGAGCCGGCAACCAGAATTAGCCAGACTAAGGCGCGTAAAGGTGTCGCTTTGTTCATCGTGGGGAAGCCTCGTAGTACACCCACTTACTAGCACGGAATTGAAGGAGGGTGAAGGCCAGAATGAGCACGAACAGCACCCAAGCCAGTGCGGAGGCGTAGCCCATCCGCAGATTCGCAAAGGCCTGATTGTACAGGTGCAGCATATAGAACAACGTGGAATCGTTTGGACCCCCCTGAGTGATCACAAACGCCTGGGTAAAGACCTGAAAGCTCCCGATGATGCCGGTTACCAGCGAGAAGAAGATCGTGGGAGTGAGCAAAGGCAGCGTGACGTGGCGAAATCGGTGCCATGCGCTCGCCCCATCGACGAAGGCCGCCTCCTGATATTCGTGTGGAATACCCTGCAACCCTGCCAGGAGAATAACCATCGCGCCGCCTACTCCCCAAAGGCTCATGATAACGAGCGAAGCGAGTGCAGTGTGCTCATTTCCCAGCCAGTTGAGATGCTCGCCAGGATTCGTAAACGGACCTAAAGCGCTGGCCAAACCGAGAAAGTTTCCAGTCCCATCGGCGCCGTAGATCAGAGTGTTGAGGAGCCCGCCGTCTTGCTGAAAGATCCGCCGCCAAATGAGGGACGCCGCGACCAAACTCGCGAGCGAGGGCACATAAAAACAAGCCCTGAACAAGGGAATTCCGCGAATCTTCTGGTTCAACAGTAAAGCCAGAGCCATCGCCACTAATAGGCCAAGAGGAACCGCGAAAGCGCTGTAGACCAGAGTGACTTTCAAGGCCGCCCAAAAGCGCGGGTCCTGGCCGAACGCTTCCGAATAATTCCCAATCCCGTGCCACTTGGCAGGCTGAATGATGTCCCAATCGGCAAAGCTCATGACCAGGGATAGGATCATCGGCCCGAGAATGAGGACCGCTGTACCGATCACCCAAGGGGCGATAAACCGATACGCGGCCTGGCTCTCCCTCTTCTCTCGATAGGTGTAGCGGATTCTTCTTTCGGGAGCGAAGGTCCAGGCGAGGACTCCCACCGCAACGCAAGCTCCTAAGAGGATCGCATAGCTCCAATTAAAGGCAGGAAGCTTGCGTTCGGCGAGCATCTGGTCGAGGCGGCGCTGGGCATCGTGGGTGGCTTGGCGCAAAGCTTTAGCGGGGGTCTCCGCGCCGATCCAGATAAGATCGGTCTTCGGACCGATGAAACTGTTGGCGTCGGGCCAATAATCCGCGGTAGGGTTGAAATGGACGAACGGCACGGCCTGATCGGTGACGATCCGCGACTTGGGATATTGCATGGCCTCCGGCGTATGCGGCCCGGGAATCCAAGGCTCGGATAAGGCGATACTCCGGATTGCGGGCTGGGCAAGTCCCGATTCGGCGAGGTCCTTCATCCCTTCCGGCCCGGCCATCCATTGGGTCAGGAGCCATGCCTCACGGGGATGCTTTGTCGAGCTGAAGATGCTGTATCCCGAGCCGCCGGTGGGAGCCGCTCGACGGCCGTCTTTGTAAGCGGGAAAGAGGGCGATGTCGTAGTCGAACCAATCTTTGGCTCCAGGCTTCAAGGTCTTCCGGAGATTAGGAACTTCCCAGATCCCGGTTTGGTACATCGCTAGCTTGCCTTGCACGAAGAGGAGGGTAGCGTTGGTTTGAAGAGCGTTTTGGTATTCCGCCGTACTGGGAACCCACTTCTTATTGAACATAAGATCGGCGGCAAGATCGTAGGCTCGGATCCACTCGGGCGAATCCATGAGGATTTTCGTGGGAGCTTCATAATTATCGACGAACCGAGCCCCCGTCGAAAGAGCGAGGGTCTGCCCGAACAGAGCCGACCAACCCGGAGAATAGCCCCATTGTACGGTGCGGCCATTCTTGTCCTTTTTCGTGAGCCTCTCCACGCACCAGAGAAAGTCCTTTTCTCGCAATGCGGGCCGAACCTGGAAATCCCAGGTCCAGGAGCCGTCCGGATACGGCACTCGCGCTTCATCGAACAACTTCTTGTTGTAATAAAGAATTCCGATAGGAGCGATATCTCGTGGCAGGATGTAGAGCTGTCCTTTCCACGTATGGGCCTTGACGATCGGCTGATAGTAGGCCCTCAGATCGAAGTCCGGAGTCAATGCGAAAAAGGGATCGAGGGGAAGAAGGGCACCCCGCTTGGCGAGCTGCTGGAAATTCTCGAAGCCCATCATGGCAACGTCTGGCGATACGTTCGCGGCGTACATGGCGAGCATTTTCTGCATGTACGAGCCATTGTCGATATTTTCGAGCTTTACTTTGATGTTCGGATAGTGCTGCTCGAAGCCGGTGATCGATTTGCGTAAGACGAGCAAAGCTTCATTGCCATCCCAGGACGCAAATCGCAAGGTCACCGGATTGGCAAGGGCCGGTCGAAAGAGGGCTACGACGGAAAACAGGACCCAGAGAACGAAGCGCCTACTTATGTTGGGCATGGGAATCGAGAATCAGCTTACAAGAATCGATGCCCGCTTCCGCGACCTGATTAAGGGTTGCCCGTCTCATGCCTTCCTTGATGATCGGACTGCCCATGCTTAATCGCTGGGGCAGACCGTCGCGCTTGTCCTCGATGGCAAGCATCAGGATGCCGAGATCGATCCCGATGACGTCCGTATCGACCCAATTGCGGGTGGCATTGACACCGTTGCTGAATCCGTACCGCCCATAGTAAGCGGGATAATTGCGCGAGAAGTTATCAGCCACCGCTTGACTTTCATTTGGAGTGAAATTGAGGCTCGCGGTGGGGCTCGATGGAGCAACGGTGCCATTGTCGTCAACCCAAATGGGCGCTCCACAAGCTCGGTAGCCGTCCGGCGTGTCGCATGCGGAAAGGCCCCAATAGCTTGCGCTGTAGTTTTGGTAGTGGCCAGGGTTCGTGATGCAATAGAGCCGGTTGGCGAGGGTCGCGTTTTGGCTGGAGACCCAATAGTTGAATCCGAGCTTGTCGCGACGCTTGGAGAAATCGTAATAGGTTTGCGCCATTTGGTGCATGAAAAGTGGTCCACCTACCAACACGGGAATACCCTGATAGTAGGTGACCGGGCGTCGAAACGCGGTCCAAACCGTTGCCGGCACACTGGTGGAAGCGCCAAGCGCGGGAATAAGAAGCACCATCAGCTCGCAATAGGTATCCCAGCGCGAGCTTAGAAACCCCGTTTCCGGCTTCCAGCCGTGGCAGAACGTTTGGCTGTTGGCGAGCGCGCCGTTATTGGTGAGCATCCAATGCCAATCGATCCTGCCCACCAGCGTATTGAAATCGGCAGTAACTTGCGAGTCTTGGAAATAACGCTCTGCCACGATCGCTCCGTTGAGTAGTAATGCGGTATCGATCGAGCTGACTTCACAAGTCCATACGCGCTGGCCGGACTGCCAATTGGTGAAGTGATAAAACCATCCACGGAGCTGCTGGGAGGTATTGATGAGCGTTCGGAAGGTCAGCCGGGTTCGAGCGAGCGCCTGTTGGCGGTCGAGCCATCCTCGTTCGGTTCCGATAGCGTAGCTTGCCAACGCGTAACCAGTGGCGGAGATGCTCGCCACATCGTAATTGTCGCTCGTATGGTTGTTCGCCCGGTCTTTGGTGAGACCGGTCTGCGAGTTCGACTGCTCCCAGAAGTAGCGGACGGCCCTTTGGGAGAGGTCATCGAGAAGCGCTTGGCCGGTAAGCCCTTGGCCATGCACCGACGCGACCGTCAGACCCAAAGCCAAGCATATGTAGCATTGCTTCAACATGGTCAGTAAGGAAGCGTGCGGCAGAAATCGTCGACCCATCCTCGGTAATCGTGCGATATGCCGTCGTGATCGAAGTATAAGCTGCCTCGATCGTATTGCCACATGTTCAACTCTCCCGCCTTACCGCATGTCGCTCGCATCTGGGTCAGCTTGGCGTGGGTGTCTGCTGCGATGACGACCATCGAGTGGTCGTCCCGCTTGTTGCCTCCCCAGTTAGGGGTCTGCCACCCACGCTGTCCGTGCCAGTACCACGGATCCCAGGGCCCGTAGTCAGGATAGATATCCTTATCTTCTCCGATGACGATGGCGTTAGCGGGCTCGTTGATCTTGCTGAAGTTGTATTCGCCTTTGTTATCGTCGTCGAAGCCGTTCATCCAGAAAGGTCGATAGATGAAGTAACCCCTGCGAAAATAGGGTGCGACTAACGGATTTGTGTGGACAGGGTCGGCACACCAGTCCGGAAGCTGAGAAGCCGGATTAACCGGATCCCGAAATATATTCTCGCTCTTATTGTAAGGGAAAGTTGTGTGCTTCCAGCTTTGCCGGTTATTGTCGGTGTATCGGGTAGGGAACGAGTCATCGAAATCTCCCAGATACATCTGAACAGCCAGTCCAATTTGCTTCATGTTCGACAAGGCGACCGTAGTCTTCGCGCTCTCCTTGGCCTTAGCAAAAACCGGGAACAGGATCGCGGCGAGGATGGCGATAATCGCGATCACCACCAGAAGCTCGATGAGCGTAAATGCGGAACGTCGTTGTTTCATTGTCTTTGTCCTTTTGTTGGAGCCGGCGCTGTTGAAAATCGAATGTCGAGCGAAGGCGGATATATTATCTGACGTCGGGTGAGGTTTTGCCTGTTCACGAGAGCAACTAACATTTCCGATGCTTCGCGCGCCATTTCGAAAATGGGCTGTTTTACGCTGGTTAGCGCGGGAGTCACGTGGTCGCACGCGTCCGAAGAATCATAGCCGACCACCGACACGTCATCGGGCACCCGGATGGCAAGCTCTCGCAGAATCCTCATGCACTGGAATGCGACGTCGTCCGACCAGCAGAAGACGGCGGTTGGACGATTCCTTTCGGACATGATTCGGACGAACTCGGGGATTCCCTCGGTGGGCGTCGGCATCCGCATCAGATGGCTGCCATCGATGGTCAGGCCCGCGTTTTCCATCGCTTCCCGATAACCGCTAAAACGGTCGTTGGAGCTCACCGAGCTTGAACTTCCGCGCACCATCGTGATCCGCCGATGTCCCAGGTCGATGAGATGCTTTGCCGCCAAGCGGCCTCCCGCATAGTTATCGCAATCGACATAGCATATGTCGGGATGAGAGGTACGAGTGAAAAACAGAACGGTGGGAAAGCGCGAATCGATCAGCTTGTGCAACGTTGGATCATCCAGGTCGCGCAGCATCAGAAGTCCGTCCACGCGTCCGTCCGTCAAAGCCTCGAATTCACCTTCGGGGTCGGTCGCTGGCTTCGTGTGGAGCATGAGATCGAGACCCGCTTCCACGGCGGTCTGGGAGACACCGCGCATCAGCTCGCTGGTAAAACTCGACCAAGCAGCGAAATACTGGGCTTGTTGGAATACGATAGCCACCGTGTGCGATCTCTTGGTGACGAGCATACGAGCGATAGCGTTGCGCTTGTAGTTAAGTTCCCGCGCCGAAGCGAGCACCCGATCCCGGGTCTCGGGGCTAATGCGGGCGGCTGCGTGATGCCCGTTCAGCACGTAACTCACCGTCACCTTGCTAACGCCGGCGTGCTTGGCCACATCGAGAATAGTTACGCCTCTTCCCATAACTGCTGAACCGATTCAGTAAATTATAACACTTCGCGACCCGGTTTAAGCTAAATTTGTCCACGATTTTGGGTAATTTCAGATTCATGATACAATTGCTGAACCGGTTCACCTAAACCGAGCGAGAAGAGTTATTATGAAAGCGCAAATTTCACCCAAATTCTTTTATGGAGCGATCGCCTTGGTCGTCGTCGTGGCGGCGCTCTTTTTCCTGTTGCCTAGCTTCCAAGGCAACGCCAAGACCCCTCAAGCGCTTGGCATCGGCGATCCCGTCGAACCTGGTAAAAGTCCCGACGACATCGGAAAGGGTAAGTAATCTAACTCCGTCGTCGCACGGTCACTTGGCGTCGGCGGCCGAGCCCCGTAGCCGTTAAAGTTCGCTCCGTCGTCGGTTCACCGTCCACTTCCATTTCCCAAGTCTTTCCTCGTCCCTCGATGTCGATTACAAAGGCGTCCCCGCGAAAGAGCCGCCTCACCTGATAGCTCGGCCAATCTTTCGGAGACTCGAGGCCCAGCACGAGCCCCTCGGGAGCAGCTCGTACTCCACAGAGCCAGTCGAGGGCAACCCTTACCATCCAGGCCGAGGAGCCGGTGTACCAAGTCCACCCGGCGCGTCCCTCATAAGGAGAATCGGGGCCGTCGATATTGCCCGGCATGACATATGGTTCGGCCCAATAATTGGAATCTTGACCGCGGAGAGGAGGCGCCATCGATCGGTAGATCTCGTAGGCGGTTTCCACGTCTCCCGCCATGGCAAAGGCTTGAATCGCCCAACATGATGCATGGCTATACACGCCGCCATTTTCTCGCACCCCCGGAGCGTAGCGCGTAATATAGCCGATGTAGGGATCGACGTGCTGGTAAGCGGGCGAAAGAAGCAGGGCGCCGTAGGGCTTCAACATATGCTTTCGAACGGCATCCAGTGTTTTCTTTCGACGATTTTCCCCCGCAATGTCGCTGATGATGGCCCATGTCTGGGTGTTGAGGAAAATTCGTCCATTTTCGCATTGGTGCGATCCAAAGGGTTTTCCGTCGTCGCGAGTGCCCGCTAAATACCACTCGCCATCCCAAGCATGTTTGTCGACCGCGTCTCGAAGGGCCTCGGCGGCGGAGTCGAATGCCCGAGCAAGCTCGTGCATGCCCATCCCTTGCAGGAGGGGAGCGTACCGCTTGAGGATGTGATAAAGAAACATGGCGAGCCAGACGCTTTCCCCTTTGCCGTCGAGTCCAGCGTGGCTAAGACCGTCGTTCCAATCTCCCGCTTCGATCTTGGGCAGTCCACGGGACGAGAGGCGATTCAAGGCGCGATCGATCCCCCGCAAGCAGTGGTCCAACAAGCTGCCTTTCCCTGCGAAAGCTTGCGAGTCACGGTTCAGATACCGACAAGGCTGATCTAGAAAGCCCGTCTCTCCGACTTCGTCATAGGTGCCAAGAGCGGCGTAGCCCAGCCACAGGCAGGTGTCGCTGTGCTTGCTCTCGACGTAGATATTCGAATTCGGATGCCACCAATGGCGCACTCCGCCATCTTCGTACATGGCTTCCGCGTGAAGAACGAGCTGCTCCTTCGTCTGTTTGGGATTGAGGGTCAGCATGAGGAGGCTATCCTGAAGCTGATCGCGATAACCGTAGGCCCCTCCTTGCTGGTAGTAAGCACACCGAGCTTGCAGCCGACAGGCTATGGTTTGGTATTTGAGCCACGCGTTGGTCATCACGTTCAGGGAGCAGTCCGGCGTATCCACGGCGGTTGTCCCGCAGATCGATTTCCAATGCTCGCGGACTTTCTCCAATTCCCCTTGTGCTTTCTCGCAGGAGAACGTGGGCATTAGACCTTGGCACTCCGCCGCATCGGATTTCGCTCCCAATATGAGCGCCAGTGTTCTTTTCTCGCCCGGATGCAAAGAAACTTCGCAAATGCCACTTGCTATCGGGTCCTGCCAACGGTCATTTCCCTTTGGAAAGTTGCTCTCGACTAAGGCACACGGCTTGAAGGCTTCGCCTTGCGGGCCGAGAAAATCGTCCTTGCCCGTGACCCATCGAACGTCTTCAACCCCCAGCAGGGCGTGGTACGCCGTTGCGGTGGCCCCGATCAGCTCATGTGCGCCTTCCTTGAGTTCGGGATGCTTCAATGCGGTGCAAAAATTGCCGTGGCTTTTGGTTTCAATAAATAGCCGATGGAATTCCCGGTGCCATTCACCCACCGACCCCAGATGCCACTCGATGTAGGAAGCCAACCTGAGCTTTGCTGTCGTCGGCCTCTGGTTCTCAATTTCAACGAGCCAAACCTCGCAGGTTTCTTGCAGAGGCACGAAAACGGTTTGCTCGATCGAGATATCTCGGTAGCTCGATTCAAATACGCTATAGCCTAGACCATGTCGCACTCGGTAACTTCCATCGATTCGAGTCGGCTGAAAGGTGGTCGACCAGATATCTTCGGAGCGGTCCAGGTCCTGGACATAAAGGAAACGACCCTGCCTGTCTTGTACTAGGTCTTGCTCCCAGCGCGTGAGTCGAAATAGCTGGCAATTGTCGAGCCACGAGAAACCCCCGCCCGCTTGACTGATGACGGCGCCATACCGGCCATTGCCTAGGACATTCACCCAAGGTCTTGGTGTTTTTGGACTATCGATGATGTATTCGAGCCCATCTTCGCTGAAGCATCCAAAGGGCGACGTGGGCAATGACATGATAATTTGTTCGTTCGATGACATCGCCGCGCGATCAAGCGACGTCCGTGCCAATCGTGACACGGAGAGCGAAGATCGCAAAAAATCTTTTTTCATGCTTATCCACTAGGCCGAAAAGAATTGGCTCCCGGAGGGGAGCCAATTCCGAACGGAAAGAGCCTGAGCTCCTACTCGATAAACCAGGCAAGACGGTCGATAAATGCTCGCCAGGTATTCGTAAACACGGGTCCATCGGCTCTCACCCGGAAGCGAGATCGAACGGTATGCCCCTTGTTTCCCGTATAAAGGCTCGGATTTGCGGCACGCACGACGGTTGCCGCGTCATCGGTCGGGGCTGGGCGGCTATCGAACTGGTCGTATTGGCTTGAAATCCAGTTGAAAAGATCGATTCGCTGGGTCAAGCCGGTGATCGAAACATGCCCCTGTGCTCCGAACTCAAGGGTCGTTGGATTGGAGATCGGCGACGTTGCTTCCACCACGATCGTAATAGGCGATTCCGTTCGCAATGCGGTCACGCCGTTGCGCACCACCAGGTAATTGAGGTCGGGATCGGCAAGGCTAGTCACATCTCCGCTCTCTCGAACTCCCCGGAACACGCTCAAAAACGTCGGGTTCGTCGGCAGGGGGGTGATGGTGATGTTGCTGAAGTTGGCACGCCCAAAATTGTTGGGGTCATTTCGGTTGATGGCGACCTGAAGATACTCACCAAGCGTGCTTCCATCTATGATCCCCTGCTCGAGATCGGTAAACGTCTGGGGCGGGCTCATCTGGCCGTTCGCAAAATAAATGACTTTGCGCAAGTTATCATTAGGGTCTCGGTAATATCGGAAACCCATGCGAATGACTGAACCATTCACATAGTTGAACGGAAATCTGTAAAAAGGCATCGGACCGCCAAAAACAACCACCTCGTGGGCGTCGTCATTGACGATGAATTGGCCTTCTCCGCCGATCGTACTGAGGGTAAAGCCCGTTTCTTTCCGAGTTCCGTTGACTGAAGATTCGAGCTTGAAGTTGCTGAAAACTTCGAAGAACGTGTCGTTCGAAAAGGGGAACGATGAAGTTCCATTGTCGGCGGAAAATTCGAATTTGTGCTTGTTTGCAAAGCCGCCTTGCTGGCCATTGTTGTCGACCGACTCGTCGTCGAACGTGACCAGTGTCGGATAGTTGTAGAAAGTTGTTAAGACCGAAGTCGGATCGTCGTTAAAGAAGCGCTCATATTTAGCGATACCGTTGACTTGACCCACCTGAGCGGTGGCTGTGGCGACCAGTGCAGCGCTTGTCGCGAATACCCAAAAAGGTTTCATATTGACCTCTGTTTCCTTAAAAAGTAAATATTTGCTGAAACGGTTCAGCAACTTAAATACTAGTGTAGCTCACAAAGGAGCGCAAGTGGACAAAACCCGCAAATGTGCTTGGGAGTGAGCGAGATTGCTCCGCTCTTCAGCCAGCGGCTTCTTCGTCCTTTACTGGGAGCGATTTACGCGAAGGCGTTCGGCGACGGGTACTAGCTCGTCTATGCTTCGGGGGCTGATCAGGAACAAGCCATACCCCTTTTCGCACCAGCCGAGAACTTGGTTGTTCTCCATTTGGCTCCGGTAGTACTTTGATTCCTTACCGAATAGTTCTGCCCCTTCGACCCCATCGGTCTCCTCGAGGACGACGAGAGCCAGGGGGCCTTTCTGGTCGACGAAGTCGAACCTTGCCGCTCGACGACCGTTTACCCAGCCTTGTCGAACGCTTCGAAGCTGAAGCTGGGGCTCGATTTGAACGGGAGCGCGACCAAGAATTTTATTCATCCATTGCTTCAACGCACTCGGACCCGAAGCAGACGGGAGGGCCAGAGGCGACATTCCTGATACCACATTCGTCATATCCGCCGCGTTCAGAACATTTCCGCCTGCCGTACGATTGAAAACGGCGGCGCTAATGATCGTGAAAAGAAAGACTCCGCATAGAGCCCAGGCATATTTACCGACGAAAGTCTCTGCTCGCTTCGTTTTATCGATAAGGTCGAGACGATCGCGACAGCTTTTCCAGGATTCATCGTGCGCGGGAGCCGAGCATTTCTGCTTGAGGGTTTGTTTAAGGAGGAGAACGGACTCGTACTCTGCCCGGCTGCTCGCGCAAGATTGAAGGCGATCGGAAGCCTGCGACTTGTCTTCGCCGTGAAGCTCGCCGTCCGCCAACGCGTGGATATCGATCAAATTGTTCGGTGTCATGATTTCAAGTAGCCCTCGGTCCTCGCGAAACTTTCTAATTCTCGCCGCAAGATAGCCCGGCCCCTGGCAAGCCGGGAACGGACGGTTCCCAGAGGCACCTCGGTCACTTGAGCGATTTCATCGTAACTCATACCTTCAATGTCGCTTAGAATTACGGCCAGCCGAAAATCTGCCGGCACTTTTAGGAGGGCCTGTTCGATTTCTGCACCCACCAGTCCATCAAACAGTTGGCGGTCGGGAGTAGTTCCCTCGTTTGCGACGGGTTCCGCCGCATTTTCCTCATCGAGCGAGCCGGTTGGCGCTTCCCGTTGACGCTGGCGATACCGGTTGATATACAGGTTTGTGAGAATCCGCAAAATCCACGCCTTGAAGTTACGGCCGTCGAAACGGTCGAACGCTTCGTAGGCTCGGATAATCGCTTCCTGGGCCAGATCGTTGGCGTCCTCGCGCTCCCGAGTAAGGCGTAAGGCAGTTCCGTATAGCGAAGGGAACACCTGCTCGGCCATTTTTTCAAACCGGTCCCTGTTCGGGTTTCCCTTGCGGAAGAGCATGCGCGCTGGAGAGGGAGTGTACCTTTGCGGGCAGCGAGCTAAAATGAAGTCGTGGAATCCCTCCGCCAACAAACTCCGAATCTAGGGCGCAATACGGGAATCCCCCTCGACCTCGAATGGATTGAGAACGTTCGGGTCAACCGAAGCGCGATCGAGCGGCGATGCGCGACTTTGCCCGGCCGGCGCACGGTTAAGAAAGAATGGCAAGCGGCGTGGCTGCTGCGCGCGATCACTTGTATCGATTTGACCACTCTGAGCGGCGATGATACGCCCGGCAATGTGCGACGGCTATGCGCAAAAGCAAAATCGCCGGTCCGCCATGACCTTCTGGAAGCGATTGTTGGCGACGCTCAGCTGACCATCCATTGCGGTGCTGTATGCGTGTATCACCAAATGGTTAGGACGGCAGTCGACGCTTTGGCGGGAACCGGAATTCCCGTCGCGGCCGTGTCCACTGGCTTCCCTGCCGGCTTATCGCCCCTTGAAACTAGGCTTCGAGAAATCGAGCTGAGCCTGGAGGAGGGAGCGAATGAGATCGACGTCGTGATCACTCGGGGCCATGTGCTCACCAACGATTGGCAGGCGCTCTTTGACGAAGTGCAAGCCTTTCGGCGCGTCTGCGGCGACGCGCATCTCAAGGTCATTCTAGGGACCGGCGAATTGGCGACGTATCGAAATGTCGCCAAAGCGAGTTTGGTGGCGATGATGGCGGGAGCGGACTTTATCAAGACCTCGACCGGTAAAGAGGGCGTGAATGCGACCTTACCTTTTGGGCTCGTCATGGCGCGCTGCATCCGCGAATACTTCGACCGCACCGGCTACCGCGTTGGCCTCAAGCCGGCGGGAGGCATTCGGACCGCGAAGCAATCTTTGGACTGGCTGATCCTGATGAAAGAGGAGCTGGGAAATCCCTGGCTGCATTCCAATCTCTTTCGCATCGGAGCAAGCACCCTCTTAGCCGACATCGAGCGCCAGCTCGAGCATTTCGCCACCGGCCGATATTCTGCTTTCAACCGCCATCCCCTCGCGTAGGCCGGCAAGATGCTCGAAACTGCCGGACATGCCGGCAAGATGCCGGCGTTTCAGGAAGCATAACGAGACACGCCTGACTCGGCCGACATGCCGGCAAGATGCCGGCGCTACAGGGAGCATAACGAGAAACGCGCCTGACTCGGCCGAGGCCGAACCAAGACGCGTTTCCTTAATTTCCGGCTCGATGAACCCGCAGGCTCACCCGCCTAGAAATCCCTTAGATTTAGCTTTTGGGCCTGTCCGTGAGGACCTGCCCAATGGTCGCAACGATCTAAGTTCGCTTTTCCGCACGGACCGGCAGAGCTTTCGCTCCGCTTAGCCCGCTGCTCGGCGATTTCGACTTTCATCGAATCCGCCAAGCTCGCGGTAAGCGTTTTCCTCTCGATGCAGCCGAAGACACACTTGGCTCTTCGGCGCTACGCTCTCGCCGTTCTATCCAAGAAACAGCGCGAGGTCGCGAAAGGTTTTTTGCATCAACCGACCGTTCTTAATCCCGGTCAATCCTGCTCCGAAGAGCCGCTGCGGAAGTCCTCCGCTGCCCTGCA
The DNA here is from genome assembly GCA_038225245.1 of Fimbriimonadales bacterium. Lineage (GTDB taxonomy): Bacteria > Armatimonadota > Fimbriimonadia > Fimbriimonadales > Fimbriimonadaceae > JBBREX01. The sequence continues at coordinate 13,533 of JBBREX010000048.1, forward strand.
ATTTTTTTGCACCCCGCGAGAAGGTGAATGCCGCCCCTCTCGTCTTCCGACTTTCGTCGTTTGCAGCCTCTCGATTCCTTGGCTGCTGGTTACATGAATACGATACTACAGGCAAAAACCAATTGCAAGTATTTTTACAAGTTCTTTGCCCCGGGTTTTCCACCGGATTGTACACAACTCACTCCATCACCCGGATACGGCCATCCACCGTTATACAGCGATTGCCCCCGGGTCTGGGAGGCCGAGCCTCATCGCGAGCCGGATTTCCATGCGCGTTCCAACCCGTCTTTAGACCATCGAACAGGAGGATTGCCCTAGAAGGGTCCTTGATGTCTCCCTTAAATTTGGCTCCCATCGCATCGTTCATCGAGTACCCGAACACAGTTTTTGAGGGTGGTCGGATAAGCGGATTGACCAATTTCTTCATGGCGTCCTCTTCGCTGAGATCGGCCGTCTTTAAATAATTCTTGATAGCGTCCATCCAACCGGAGCTTTCCGGGAATCTCTCCTCGCTGTCGTGGTAGAGCATCATTGCCTGATGGAGGGCCCTTAAATTCTCGAGGCTCGTGCCTTGGTACTTACGAGTGACGGCAGGATCCAAAAATCCTCCCTTCCAAAAGGCGCGCAGCACAGGCCCAAGCCAGAAGGTCAAAACAAGGAGGGCGAAAGCGATCAGCGAAAGCGCTACCTTGACCGCCCGTTTTGCTTTGCCCGTCATCTGTGCAGAATTATGCTCCGAGATCCCGCTTGTAAACTGTGGGCGTGACGCCGCCACGCTTGCCCCTTATATTACGACCCACGCCGTTGCATCGCCTGGATCGTCTTTCCGGCGAACTGGGATTGGAGCTCTGGATCAAGAGAGATGACCTCACGGGCCTTGCTTTTGGGGGAAACAAGGGCCGAAAGCTTGAGTATTTGATGGCGGAAGCCATGCTGGCCGAGGCAGAGATGATCGTAACTTGCGGTTCGAGCCAATCTAACTTTGTGCGCCAACTCGGAGCGGCCTGCAGCGTGCTCGGTATCCGATGCGTGGCCGCGGTCATGGATTTACCGTTCGATCGCGCTTTCGGAATGCCACCAGGTGGTCTGGGTGGTAGCTCCGGAAATGTGCTGCTGGATCGGCTTCTTGGAGTTGATCTTCGTCGCTTTGAGAACGGTTCTTGGGAGGAGCTGTTTCAGCATTCGTCTCGGTTGGCGGCAGAATATCGCGCGGAAGGTCTCCGAGTTCATGAAATACCAATCGGAGGCAGCTCGGCCCTAGGCGCGTACGCATTTATGATGGCAGGGGAGGAAATCGAGACCGATGGCCGGTTCGATTTCATCGTTTGTCCAACCAGCAGCGGTAGCACCCAGACCGGTCTCGCCTATGCTTTTCACGGCAGTCCAACACGAGTGGTCGGAATTGCTTGCGACCCCGAAGAAGACTTGCTGGACGATATCGAGCGCCTTGGCATCGAACTCGATGAATTAACGGGGTTCGATCGAAAGCTTGCCGGAAAATATCTGGACCTGAGGCGCGATTTTGTCGGAGACGGCTATGGCGTCCCAAGCGAAGCGGGCAATCGTGCAACCAAGCTTCTGGCTCGGAAAGAAGGAATTTTTCTCGACCCGATCTACACCGCGAAAGCATTTGCGGGTTTGTTGGAGTTGGCAAAAACCAAGGAAATTCGAGGGCGAATTCTTTTTTGGCACACGGGTGGCCTCCCCGCGATATTCGCTCATCAATAAAGGCCGTACGAGGGTGTCATCACGGAGCGCAAAACGCCAAAAAGAAAGAACAGCCCAAAGAACGTGCCAAGGGCGATCGAGAAGGCTTTTCCTTCCGTGTTGAAGCGCTTGCCAGTCCACCATCCGAAGCCGCATGCGAAAGCCGTTAAGGTCCACAAACTATAAAGAGGGATTCCGAATGGGTGGGCTGACCAGGATAAAGCGACATCGCCGTGAAGGACCGCGGAAATGCTCGTGGTGAGGCCACAACCAGGACAAGGGCGGTGAAAGAGCAGCACACTCGGACACGGGGGAAGGCCAAGCTGCTGGTGGGTCCCATGCCCTCGCCCGTCGGGGCGTAGGACGACGCCGAAGAGGGTAACCATAAGCCAAGACAGACTCCAGAGCGCATGGCCCCATAAACGGCGGCGAGGTGCTCCTTCGTTAAACCAGGCCACTTGCCGCCTCTTCCGGAATCACGCATTCGGGCTGCAATATTCCCTGGCACGCCCGGCCCACGCTAAAGACGTCGCAGCACTGGTCCAGCAATGCGATGACGCCGTTTGGAATATCAGCCTGGATGGCCCGACCCAACCGAATGAACTCAATTTCTCGTACCTGCAGCTGAAGGCAAGGAAGGGGATAAAGCGCGTTTTTCAGTGGAATCATGTGCTTGGCGGAAACTTCATCTAGAGGAATCGCCTCGGCGAGAGAAAAGCGGCCTACGGAGGTTCTTGTAAGGGCGGAGAGATGAGCGCCGCATCCAATTGCGTCTCCAAGATCGTGGGCGAGGGTCCGTACATAAGTGCCCCCAGAGCAAGCAACGCTTATCTTCGCGAAGTCCGTTCCCACTTCTTCGATCTCGCAGCTAGATACATAGACCCTCCTCGTCTCACGCGCGACATCCGCTCCTTCCCTCGCATAAGCATACAGGGGCTTCCCCGCCTTCTTCAGGGCGCTAAACATGGGCGGAATCTGATGAATTTCTCCGAGAAAGGCGGGCAGCTTGGATTCCAGCGCACTGCGTAGTTGCATTGGCACCGGGCGAAGTTCCACGACTTCGCCTTCTGCGTCCTGGGTGGTTGTGCTCACCCCAAACTTAATCTCTGCTTCATACACTTTGGGCTCTAAAGGTAAATACTGGAGAAATCGGGTAGCCGGACCGACCGCCACCACGAGCAAGCCGGTTGCCGTCGGATCGAGGGTTCCCGCGTGACCCACTCGTCTAATCCCGAGTTGCCTTCGTACGCGGTTGACCACGTCGTGCGAACTTATGCCGGCAGGCTTATCGACTAAGAGGATTCCAAGCATCGTTCTAGGGCGCAAACCAGCTCTTGCTCGGCTTTATCCAACGGGATATCAAATGTACACCCGGCCGCGTTTCGATGGCCTCCACCCCCAAATTGGCGGGCCACTGCGGCGACGTCGATCTCGGCTCGGGAGCGAATGCTGGCGCGCGCCTTGCCGGGCCGTGGTTCGCGAATGAGGGCGGCTATTTGAACAGTTTCGATCGAAAGCATCTCGTTCACCAAGCCCTCCGTATGCTCCTCGCTTGCTCCCGTATCGAGAAAATCCTGAACTGAAAGGGTTGCCCAAGCAATACGATCGTCGTGGCTCAGTCTCATCCGTTCGATGGTTCGCCCCAGCAATCGAACGCTATGAATCGGTTTGCACTGGTAAACCTGCTCGCCGATCGCCACCAAATCGCCCCCTTGTTCAAGCAGCTCGGCGGAAAGGGTGAGGGCTTCCGGAGTCGTATTCCGAAATCGAAAGGACCCGGTATCCGTGACGATTCCAGCGAGTAGGCAGGTTGCGATGCTGGGGGTTATCTTTGCTCCCGAGTTCTTCAGCAAGTGGGCGAGCAGAACGGCCGTTGCCGGGGCCGCCACGTCTACGATTCTCAGATCGCCAGGAGCTTCGTGAGGCACATGATGATCGATGACGATCAATCGCGGGCAGGCTTCAAAAAAGGGCCGCGTTCGCCCCAGCCTTTCCATCGAATCGAGATCGACGACGATTCCAAGATCATATGAGGCTTCCTTCGGCTCCAGGGCAACCCGATCTACTCCCGGCAAGAATTTTAGGTTATAGGGAGCGAGATTGTTACAAATGATCTCGTTCCTCACACCACTTCCGTCGAGGTAATGGGAAAGCGCCAGCGCGGATCCGAGGGCATCGCCATCGGGATTCAAATGGGTGCCGATGAGAACCGAGTTGGCTTTGGCAATCTCGGATTGGAAGGCTTGTT
>JBBREX010000049.1:0-17239 GCA_038225245.1 Fimbriimonadales bacterium
ACAACCGAACGAACGGATTTCCATGCTGCGCCAGCCCTTATTTACTCGATGAGGTCCTACGCAAAAAATGGGGCTTCAAAGGATACGTGGTTTCCGATTGCGGGGCGATCACCGATATTTATGCCACGCACAAGTTCGCCCCGAATGCGGTCATAGCTTCGGCGATAGCGGTCAAGGCGGGCTGCGACATCGAATGCGGCGATGATTATCCGCATCTGATCCAGGCGGTCAATGAAGGCGTAATCGATCTCGCCACGATCGACCAGTCCGTGCGCCGCTTGATGGAGGCTCGAATGCGTCTTGGGATGTTCGACCCGCCTTCTATGGTGCCTTATACGAAGATTCCACTATCGGTGGTCAATTCAGAAAAGCATCGTGCCCTGGCTCTCAAGGCGGCCGAAGAATCGATGGTCCTTCTCAAGAACGACGCGCTGCTGCCATTGTCGACTCGACCCCAACGGATCGCCGTCATTGGTCCTAACGCGGACAATCTAGACGTGCTGCTGGGCAATTATAACGGAACTCCGGCTCATCCCATCACCCCATTAGCGGGACTTCGCCGATTCGCTCCCCTGGGATGCAAGATCGATTACGAGAAAGGCTGCGGTCTGACTGGATTCGAGGACGCCGCCATCATCCCATCAAGCGCATTTCCCAGTGGCCTACGGGCTGAAATCTACTCCAATCCAAACTTAGAGGGCTCTCCAACCGAAATCCGGATCGACCACACCATTAATTTTGAGTGGGGCGAGGGATCGCCTGCGCCAAGCGTTCCCAAGGACAATTTCTCAATCCGTTGGACCGGAGATATCGTCGTCCCAAATTCCGGAAAAATTGTTTTTCAGGCCACAGACGATGACGGAGTTCGTCTCTATCTGGACGGCAAGCTGATTATCGACGATTGGCACGAGCACGCTCCTACCAATCAAAGCGCGGCCGCGTATTTGAACGCGGGGACCAGACATCAATTCCGGGTGGAATATTTCGAGCGAGCGGCGGGCGCAGTCATGAAGCTCGCTTGGCACTTGCCCGGTGGACGCCCCTATCAACGAGCGATCGCCCTGGCGAAACGCTCCGATGTGTGCGTGCTTTGCCTAGGCATCTCACCTCAGCTTGAAAACGAGGGGCTGGATCGAACTTCGATCGGTCTTCCTGAGGTTCAAGAAGGCTTGCTGCGGGCCATCCGAGCAACCGGCAAGCCGATCGTGCTGGTGCTACTAAGCGGCAGTATGATTTCTTCCCCGTTCGCGGTTAAATCGGTGCCGGCGATTCTTGAGGCTTGGTATCCGGGGCAAGAAGCCGGGCACGCCCTGGCTAACATCCTGTTTGGTCGCGTGAGTCCATCTGGGAGACTCCCTGTTACATTTTTCCGATCTCTCGCCGAAGTTCCTGCCTTCACCAACTATTCAATGCAGAATCGAACCTATCGCTATTACAAAGGAAAGCCTTTGTTTGCCTTTGGAGATGGGCTTAGCTACACGAGGTTCTCGTATCGCGATCTTCGGGTGACCGATCTCGGTGCTCATAAGTGCCGGATCGAGGTGGCCGTCAAGAACGTTGGGAAACGACCTTCAGCTGAGGTTCTCCAACTATATGTCAGGTTGCCTTCGGCAGGAAGCCAAAATCCGAAACTCGCCCTGCGAGGTTTTCGAAGAATTAATTTAGGTCCTAGCCAAAGCAAGACCGTCGCCTTTCACCTTGGGCCAAATGACTTCAGCAGAATCGACGCCGAGGGAAAACAGGTCCTCGATCGGGGTGTCGCTACGCTACTGGTGGGCGGTAGGCAACCAGAATATAGTCAACGCTATACCGGTCGGGGAACAGGGCTTCGCGCATCATATAACGTCCGCTAAAGAGTTTATGAAAGGCCTGTCATCATCCTCATAAGCACTTCTTCTGTGGCGTGCGCTGCCGGAACCTCTCCGACGATGGACCCTTCGCGAATAGCGATGATTCGCGTGGACAGGATAAGAAGTTCGGGGAGCTCGCTCGAGATGACGAGGACTGATTTGCCGTCTTGAGCAAGCTTTCTGATTAGCTCATGAATCTCCGCCTTAGCTCCCACGTCGACCCCGCGAGTCGGCTCATCGAGGAGAAGGATGTCGCAATGAGCGGCAAGCCATTTCGCGATAACCAGCTTTTGTTGATTTCCTCCCGATAGTCCGAGCGTGGAAGATTCGATAGAGGGTGCCTTGACTCGCATCTGCACGAACGATTGACTCGCGAGACTTCGCTCCCGACTTCCTTGCACAAAACCGGCAATGCTTAGCTCCGGAAGTGTGGGCAGAGAAATATTTTCGCGGGCGTTCATTCCTAAGATGAGACCCTGCCTCTTGCGATCTTCCGGCACCAGGCCTAAACCCATTTTTAGGCAGGTTTGGGGGTTTCTTCTCTGGGCCTGCTTTCCATTGATTTCAACGGACCCGGTGACGGCAGGATCGAGGCCGAAAATGGCTTCCGCGATCTCCGTTCGACCTGCGCCGACGAGGCCTGCCAACCCCAAGATCTCCCCCGCCCGAACGCTGAAATTCACGGCCGTGAATTTGCCCGCGCTTGTAAAATTCTCGACTTGCAGCAGCACTTTGCCCGGCTCTCGATGGGATTGCTGAGCGGTCGGGACCTCGATCGCTCTTCCGATCATTTTCCGGACGAGCGAATCGCGGTCTAACGCTTCGATCGGAGAGGTATCCACCACTTTTCCATCGCGCAGAACGGTGACTTTGTCGCACAGCGTGAATATCTCATCCATCCTATGCGAAACATAGACGCAGGTAACTCCAGAACTAAGAAGCTGGCGAATTTGATCAAACAACACCTGAGTCTCGCGTTGGGAAAGGCTGCTCGTTGGTTCGTCGAAGATCAATATGCGAGCTCCCCGCCCAACCGCTCCGGCGATTTGAACGAGCTGCTGCTTGCTGATGGGCAGGTCGCCTACTTTGGCGCTGGGATCGACGTCGGCCTGAATGCTGCCCAACCATTTCTTAGCTCGACGCAGCATTTCGGCATGGTCGACAAATGGGCCCCGCGTCGGAGGGGCGTCGAGGCACAGGTTTTCCGCGACCGAGAGATTCTCGCAAAACACCAGCTCCTGATGCACCATACCGACGCCTGCCTGAATGGCTTGAAGCGGACCGGAAAACCGAACTTCTTGGCCGTACAGAAGGATCTCTCCCTTGTCTGGGGCGATCAAGCCTGAAATGATTTTGCCCAGGGTGCTCTTGCCAGCCCCATTTTCACCGACGAGCGCGTGGCAAGAGCCCTTTGCTATCCGAACCGACACCTCGTCGAGCGCCAGTACACCCGGGAACGACTTCGAAATGGCCCGGGTCTCGATTGCTGTCGCTTGCTCGGACATGCGCTCTACTTGCTCATTGCCAGATACTTTGGATCGATGTCTTTGAACCCCCAGTCCTGGAGCTGCTTCGCCCACTGGCCGAGGTTTTCCTTTGATACTCGGACAAGCTCCATTTGATTCATCACCGGAACTTCCTTCTTATTGATTAGCTTATCCACGATCGTCTCAACCGAAACATAACCCCACTTATAGGTGGGTTGGGCGAGCAGGACGGGGGCGATGCCCTTTTCGATGTAGGCGAGCTCGGCCGGAAGACAATCGACGGCCACGATCTTCACTTTTGCGGGATCGAGGTCGGTTAGGAGCGTGGGAGTAAATAGCGGCCAACCGCCGATCATCGCCCAGCCATTGATCTGCGGATTCGCCTTCATAACACGAAGAACTTCGGCGGCCGCATCTTGAGGCGTTTCGATATGATAAAAGGTACCCACGATCTTGACATTGGAGTGGGATTTCGCTTCCTCCTTCACGCCTTGAACGCGCTTCTGCAAATTGGGGGCATTTTGGTTTCCCGCCAGAATTGCGACGTTGGCGGGCTTTTGCGGGTCGAGCTGCTTATAAAGCTCCTGCATGACCAATTTACCAGTGGCAATATCATCCACGCCATAGAATGCAAACCGCTTCGACAGAGGCGCATCGCTGTCGAACGTCATCACGGGTACTCCTTTCGAAACCGCTTCGTCGATCGCCTCCGTCACTTTGCCCGCATCGGAGCAAGAGAGAAGAATCGCGTCCGCATGCTCGTTTACCGCTTGGGCGATGCGCTGCGCCTGCACTTGGCCATCCTCCTTTTCGGGTGTGCGCCAATCGATCTTGATAGCGACCCCGGTCTTAGCCGACAAATCTTTGGCGGCCGCTTCCGCACCAGTTTGAGCGGAAAGGAAAACGGGATTCGTCGAGCTCTTCGCGATCATTGAAATGGTCAAACTCTTCTTGCCCGACTCGACCTTCGTGGTGCTATCGACCTTCGTCTCGGACGTCGTTGTGGTATCCCCCCCATTGCAGCCGGCCAACAGGCCAACTACAAAAACCATCGCTCCAATCTGCCAACCTTTACTCATGTGAAACCTCCGTTGAAACCTGTCTCGTATTCGCGTCCATTTTACGCTTGCTTTTTGTAGAATCGCCGTGATCCTAGCCGTGCGCTGACCCGATCGAGCACGACGGCTACGATAATGGCACAGCCGATGATGATCGATTCGTAATTCTGATCGAAATGGAGGGAGCGGACCGATTGCCTCATGAGGGAGATGAGCAAAGCTCCCAGCATGGCGCTGATCGCGCTGCCTTTGCCTCCGGTCAAGCTAGCTCCACCCACCACGGCGGAGGCGATTACGAACAGCTCGTAGCTTGTGCCGTCGGCCGAGGAAGCGGCGCCGTAAAAACTAGCCCCGACATAGGCGGCAATTCCCGCCGTGAGTCCGGATATCGCGTATACGCCGATAAGAATCGGTGTCACTCGGAGTCCCGAATACTTGCTTGCCAGGAGATTGCCGCCGACCGCAAAGATACGTCGTCCGGCGACGGTACGCGTCAAAAAGACCCAGCCAAGAACCGCGACCCCGATCATCACCAGCATCGGAATCGGATGGAGCTGGCCGGGCAGACCCAAGCGCGCTTTCGCGAAAGCGGTCAAGCTCTGGGGCACAAGGATGCTTTCTGCCCTGCTGCTCACAAAAGAGATTCCTCGATACACGAGCATCGTGCCCAGGGTGATAATGAAAGGATGCACGCCCAGGCTGCAGATCAGGAGGCCATTTGCGGCGCCGCAAGCAATTCCAATTCCTGCGCAAAGGAGGCCCGCGCCGAGCACTCCTCCTGCTCCTAGGTCATGATGCCCGCGCAAGACCATTGCCATCAACACCCCAGCTAGGGCATAAGTCGATCCGACCGATAGATCGATGCCGCCGGAAATGATCACGATGGTAGCTCCAACCGCCATGACGGCAAAAAAGCTCGAATCGGTGAGCACTTGAATCAACGTCCCCGCATTGAGAAAATTGTTGACGGAGCGCCCGTGGTCGTTGAAGCTTCCCGAGAAACCTGTCAGGAGCGCGCAAAGGAGCAGGATTACCACGATGAGCCCAAATTGCTGAGATCCGAAAACGGCGGCCCAACTTCGACGCATCATGGGGTATGTTCGTTGCCGAAGTAAACATTCCCTTCTGCCAAGCGCCAACCACCAACCATCCACGACCATGATGTTGATGCCCTTAGTCTTCGCGATGATTCAATCCCCAATGCGGGTTCTCGTTTCCGATCTCGACCTCTCGACCGTCGAACAAGGTTGGGGTAATCCGATGCATGATCGCAGCGTGGAGGGACACCCTTTAACGATCGGAGGCAACGGTTTTGCGAAGGGGCTCGGAACGCATGCGAACAGCCGATTCGAGATTTTGTTGTATGGAACTTCGAAGCGATTTACGGCGACGGTCGGAGTGGATGATGAAGTTGGCGAGCGGGGCAGCGTGGTGTTTGTCGTGAAGCTCGACGGCAAGGAAAGGTTTCGAAGCCGGGTGCTCCATGGAGGCGAATCTCAAGACTGCGATGTCGATTTGAGTGGAGCGCGCCGCATGGATTTGCTTGTTCAGGAAGCAGACCACGGCATCGACTACGATCACGCAGATTGGTGCGAGCCGGTCGTCACTTTCTCCGGCAAGCGTCCTTCCGCATTCAAGGTCAAGCAAGAGCCGCCCATGCCAATCGCCCACATCGGAAGCGACAAGCCGGAAATCCATGGGCCAAGAATTGTGGGCTGCTCTCCGAATGCGCCCTTTTTATTCCGCATACCGGCTTCGGGCGTGCGGCCGATAAAATTCTCGGCAATAAATCTGCCCCCAGGAGTGAAACTCGACTCTCAGCAAGGAATTCTCTCGGGAAGAGTCCGGTCTGTTGGCCGGTGGCGGTTGGCGGTTGGCGTCACCAGTCCTTTGGGAAGAGACAAGCGTGACCTAACCATCGTTTGCGGATTCCATAAACTCGCATTGACGCCTCCGATGGGCTGGAACTCTTGGAACGTATGGGGCACCTCCGTAGATGCCACCAAGGTTCGTAACGCGGCGGGGTCATTCATTCGCTCCGGTCTCGCCAACTACGGATATCAATACGTTAACATCGACGACGCTTGGGAAGGGTCGCGCGATAGCGAAGGAAACATTGAACCGAACGCAAAATTCGGAGACATCGGGCAGCTCGCCGCCGAAGTCCACTCGATTGGGCTCAAGCTCGGCATCTACTCTTCGCCTGGCCCAAAAACCTGCGCTGGATACGAAGCCAGCTATCGCCATGAGCTTTCCGACGCCAAGACGTACGCGCGGTGGGGAGTCGATTATCTCAAATACGATTGGTGCTCGTACGGCGAAATCGTTAAGGGCTCCACATTATTCGATTTTCAAAAACCATATCTGGTGATGCGAGAAGCTCTCGATCAATCTGGCCGCGACATTGTTTTCAGCCTTTGCCAATACGGTATGGGCGACGTTTACAAATGGGGCAAGAGTGTGGGAGGCAACTTGTGGCGAACGACGGGGGATATCACCGACACCTGGAGCAGCATGTCCTCGATCGGATTCTCCCACAGCGAGCGTGCTTCTGGAGCGAGCCCGGGCGGATGGAACGATCCCGACATGCTCGTGGTCGGCCAGCTTGGCTGGAGCTCGTCGATCAGGCCGACGCACCTAACCCCGAATGAGCAAATCACTCACATCACCTTGTGGTCGATGCTGGCCGCTCCCCTGATATTGGGCTGTGACCTAACGAAACTCGATGCCTTTACCTGTGATCTGATCACGAATCCGGAAGTGTTGGACGTAGACCAAGACTCGCTGGGAAAAGCGGCGACGCGAGCATGGAAGAGGGGCGATTTGGAAGTCTGGACTCGGCCTCTTTACGATGGCTCGACGGCGGTCGCTTTGTTCAACCGGGGATCGGAAGCCGCTGATTTCCAACTCTCGTGGCGGCAACTTGGTTTGGCTCGGCCTGGCAGAGTTCATGATTTATGGACTCGGCATGATGTGATCCACCAGGGAATGTCACTGCGTAAGAAGGTGGCGGGTCACGGTGCCGCCCTCTTTTCGCTCATCCACTCCACTCGGGCGGCAAGGGGATGAACACATGTACCAGTACCCTGCTGCTGCTTCTTCTCCCTTCAACTTGCTGCTTCGGGGCAGGCGAGCAATACATAGTCGGCAACGTCCGAGTGCAAATTTATTCGGACATGCTGATCCGCCTCGAACAAAAGGGATCCAAGGGCTTCGAAAATCGAAACACATTTACGGTCGTCAATCGGCCTGTGTTCCACACCACAACCAAAACAACGCTCAAGACCAAACGCTTTATAGTGGATATCTCCGGCGATGGATCGACCTTGAACGGAACAAGAATTCTCTTACCCAACGGCAAAGAGGTTTATCGGTGCGAAGACAAGCTGCCAAAGATGGGATATTTTCCTCATCCGGGCAAAATGCCGCCAGTCTTTGCATTTGCCGATTCGCCAAGACTGATACCTCCATATTGGGGAGCAACTCCGCCGCCGAACATCCTCGATCCCTCCTTGGCGAGCACATCAGGGTGGGACACCCAAAACGATGCCCCCGATATCTACGTTTTCGTGACAAATGGCCGGACGTATGACGAATTGAGGCGCGAGTTTCTTCGCCTAACCGGTCCAACTCCGATTCCGCCTCTCAGCGCTTTCGGTTTTTGGGACAGCCGTTATCACCCATACACCGAGCAAGAGGCGCTCGATTCGATCGACACATACCGACAAAAGCACATTCCTCTCGACATGTTCGTGGTCGATACCGATTGGCGAGTGAATGGATCGCACGGTTACGCGATCGAAACCAAATACTTTCCCGACATGGGCCGCTTTCTTCGAGAAGCCCACCGCAGGAACGTGGGGGTCATGTTCAACGATCATCCCGATCCGCAAACTCCGACCGCTCTCGATCCTGCCGAACTGAATTACCGCTGGGAGGGTTTGACGTCCTTACTTAAGTTAGGAGCAGATGTTTGGTGGTATGACCGCAACTGGACGACGAGCTTGCACGAACCCATGCCCAGCATCCGGAAGGAGGTATGGGGCCAGCGCATCTATCACGATGTGACTGAGCGATTCTTTGGTTCTGCCCGTCGGCCCCTAATCATGACCAACGTCGATGGCATCGACAACGGTTTCTTACGCCATCCCCCGCTTCCGGCCAGCCATCGCTATCCAATCTGGTGGACCGGCGACACGGGGGCCATGTGGAGCTATCTTCGTCAAGCGATCGCCAACTGCGTGAATGGGGGAGTTAACTCGCTTCTTCCTTATGTGCACGATGACCTGGGAGGCCATTGGAGCACCCCATCGCCCGAGCTATATGTACGATATCTCCAGTTCGGGTGCTTGTGCCCAATCACGCGAGTTCATTGCACATTAGGAGAAGATCGCCACCCCTGGGCGTTTGGGCCCGAGGCCGAGCGTATCGTTTCGGACTATATTCGGTTGCGTTATCGCTTGCTTCCAACGCTGTATTCGGCGGCCCGCAAGTGTTTCGAAGACGGAACTCCCCTCTTGCAGCGATGCGATCTTCAATGGCCCGACTATCCTGCTGCGAGTGCGTCGAATCAATACCTTCTGGGAGACGACCTTCTCGTCGCACCCATCGAAAGTTCGGCGGGAGATGAAGGTCAGGTGATTCCCAATAATTTGCTCCACGCGGCCTCTGGGCAACTCGGCTTAACTGGCGAGTATTTTGCCAATGAAGGCATTGTTGGGGAACCAGTAGTGAGGCGTACGGATCCGACGGTCGACTTCAATTGGGGCCTAGGCGCGCCAGGCGCCCAATTACCCAAGGACCACTTCTCCGCTCGTTGGACGGGCACGTTGGGTCCGGTGCCTCGTTCCGGCAACTACACCTTAACAACCGTCTCCGACGATGGTTCACGCCTATGGATCGACGGCAAGCTTGTCGTCGATCAGTGGAAGCCTCAAGCCTACGTGCCTCATTCTGCGACTGTGCGTCTCCAAGCAGGAAAGAGCTACACATTGAAGCTTGAAATGTTCGAGATTGCCGGTGAGGCTGCTTGTACTCTGAAATGGACTCCCCCCGCAATCAAAAAAAGACTGGCTTCGAGAAAAGTTTGGCTGCCGCCAGGCGAGTGGGTCGATGCCTGGACCGAGGCCCGTTTGCGGGGACCACGAGAGATCTCCGTTAATTCTCCTCTCGCTTACATGCCGCTTTACGTGCGAAGCGGAGGCCTGGTGATCACGGCTCCGAATATGGAGTTTACAAGCCAAAAGCCCTGGGCCCACCTTTTCATCGACGCTTATGTTCCAAGCGGCACCATTCAAACCTCGAGAATGCTTTATGAGGACGACGGCCGTTCTCAAGCTTATCTGAACGGAGACTTTCACAAGACTTACGTCTCCCTCAATAAATCTGGTCGGAGCTTCGCGCTAAACATTGAGCCGACGAGTCATTCCTCGCGTTCGTCCGTACGGAATCGAAGGTGGACGATCCGGCTCCATGCGCCGCAGGGCACTCATTTAAGCCATCTCGCTATGGATGGAAAGTCGATCGCGGACGGCTCCTTCGGCGAAGTCGGCCTACCCGAAAAGGCGTTACCCTTCGAAAACAATGGATGGTCCGGTAAAAATGGCAATGTTTTGGAAATCGCTTTGCCCGGTCGGGTCGTAAGTCAGCGGATCCGATTATCTGGCCGAATCGGCACTACTCGCCCTTCGAGGAAGGCTTACCCAAGGAGAAATAAAAGGTAGTTCCTTTGCCGATCTCGCTTTGGCCCCAAACGCGGCCGTGGTGACGCTCCACGATTTTCGGACATTTGCTAGCCCGATGCCGGTGCCAGGAAATTCGGAGTCGTTGACGAGCCGCTCGAAGGGCTCGAATATTTTCGTCGCGAAACGCATATCGAAGCCGACGCCCTGATCTCTAACGAAAAAAGCCTTTTTTTCGATCCCCACTTCGATCATTCCACCATTTGGTGAAAACTTGATCGCATTCTCCGTGAGATTCATTACAACCATTCTGATAAGGCGTGGATCGGCGAACGCAGTCATACCGGAAGCGACGTCAAATTTCAGGTTTTCCGGGTGCAGCCGATTGCGAAGGTCTTCGATGGCGTCATTAACCAGAGCCGAAAAGTCAAAGTCGACCCAATTCAAGCCCTGTCTAGAAATGCGTGATAGTCCCAGCATCGCGTCGATTAACGCCCCCATCTTCCTCGCCGCAGCTGATTGACGCTCGAGCATCTCCTTGCCGCGTGACGGTATCAATTCTCCAAAGTCGGCGACAACCATAGCCCCGTTTGCGATGATCGCTCGTAGAGGGCCCCGCAGGTCATGGGAAACCGAGTAAGTAAACCCTTCCAAATTACGGTTCGCTTGCTCGAGCTCATGGGTCCGAAGTTGAACGCGTCGCTCCAAACTATGGGTGAGGGCGTCAATTTCCGATTGCCGCGCCTTTTCTTCCGTTAGATCGCGAATGAAAGCTCCGAATATAGTGTTGCTTCCTCGCGGAATCGCCGTAATTTCTAAACTCAAAGGAAATTCAATGCCATCTTTGCGAATGCCGGTTAGCTCCAGCCGTTGATTCAGCATCTGGCCCTTCTTCGTATTGCGAAATCGCTCCAGACCCTCATAATGCAGGGATCGATAGCGTTCGGGAATAACTTTTTCGGCCAAAAGCTCCCCGACCATCTCTTCGGTCTTAAACAGAAAGATTTCCTCGGCCTGACCTCGCCATTCTAAGACTCGTCCCTGATCGTCGATCGTGATGACGGCATCCAGAGCAGAATCGAGAAAATCGGAGAACGTCTTTTCTCGATTGCTCAATTCGTCTTCGGCGAGCTTCCTGTCGGTAATGTCGACCACCTGCACGAGGTTCATCTCTCGGCCGTCGAGAACGAGCGCATGGGCGGTTAGCAGCACATGGATAGCGTCACCGTTTTTTTTCCGGTGCTTTCGCTCGAGGCGGTGGTCCGAATTTTCAGCCAGGTAAAGATAGTCTTCGTGAACTTGCCCTGGCCGATCCCAGGCTCTTAGGTCGGTAACCGACATTTGGAGAAATTCCTCCCGGCTATACCCATACGTGCGCACGGCCGCTTTGTTCACCTCGACGAACTCTAGGGTGTTCCGATCGGCAATCCATATGGGCAAAGGACTATGTTGGAAGAGGTACGCATATAGTGCTTCGCTTTTAGGCGCGCTTATCGATAGTTTCGTCACTGGTTTCTCCAAATCCAATTGTAACCCTACGGCGCATGGGTATAGTTCAATGTTCTAGCGTTTACCCTCATTCTGCATTGTCGGTAAGCGAAGGATTTTCTTAGAAATTGAAGGAGGTCCTGCCGCATCGCGGACAAGCGGACCGTTTTAGATCATATTCTTCTCCGCACGATAGGCAGGTGACATGATCGAACTCATCGGGACCAATTTGCTCATTGTATGCGCGGTCGATTTCGTCCCGGTCGTGCACCTGGCGCAAAGCTTCCAGATCGTATGTCTGATCGCGCCGCCGCATCGCTAGCCAGGTACCGACGCAGAAAGTGATGACGCCGCCCAGTCCAATGAGCACTGCCGTCGTTACAACGGTCATATGAGAATTCTGACCAATTGCCCGAAAAGAACATGAATTAACGTCGGCGACGCCTGTGGACTGTCGGCTGAGCTACCCCTTGTGGAGGCATGATGGAGTTGATTTGCACGCCATCCGATGCGTTGGCCGTAATCAAATACTTTCCGTCCCGGGTGAACGTGAGCGGAGCGCCGACGTACGATTGGCTGTCGAGCGTCGCGATGCTCTGATAAGTATTCAAGTCCCAGATTCGCACTGTTCGATCGGAGGAGCTACTGGCCGCCAGACGTCCATTGGGCGACATCGCCGTATGAATCACCCAATCCTGATGTCCTCTCAAATCTTGAATTCGTTTCCGGGTGAAAACGTCCCAAACGGCGGCTACGTTATCTCGCCCGGCGGTGACTGCTCTGTTCCCGGTAAGGCTGAATGCCACATCGAGAATCCCCTGGTTGGCGTGGCCGAACATCGTCGCGTAAGGGCTGTAATCACTGGATCGATAGAATCTTACACCCCCTCCCGATAGGGTCGGGGCGGCGAAAAGAGCGCCCTTGGGCAGGTACGCCGCCGAATAAAAGTTCATACCGTTGCCCAAGATGGTCTTGATCATTTTTCCGGTCGTGACTTCCCAAACTTTGATCACGTCATCCTTGCCGGTGCTCGCGATCAACTTACCGTCGGCGCTAAAACTAAGGTTCTGAATTCCTCGGATATGGCCTTTAGACCGATCGAACTCCTTTAGTTTGAGCCCAGTGCTCACATTCCAAATCCAGATGCGAGCGGTTTCGTCGCCGGTCGCCAAAAGTTGTCCATTGGGACTAAACGCGACCGCGTACGCCGGTTGAGGATGCCCGTCGAAGTGGCGGATCGTATTGCCGGTGGAGGCATCCATGAGTCGAATTGTCCGATCCTCCAAAGATACGACGAACTTGGAACCACTCGGGGCTGCCGTATAGGCGATCGCGTGAAGAGAGTCCATCGTGCGAAGACGTGTGATGGTTATGGACGGTCGAGGGGATGTGGCGGCAAGCGTGCAAACAAGGGAAAGAATCATCTAGTTGTGTTCTCCTACAACCTACATACGGATGAGGCACCATTGGACGATGCTCCCAATTGAAGGACGGCAGCCTTACTTGTCTTTGAAGCCCTGCAAACGGCGACCCTTGTAGTATCCGCTCTCGCTTGCATTGTGGCGGAGCCGAAAAGGCTCGTCCCCAACTTGCTTGTTAATGGTCAGCTCTGGAAGATCGGTGGTGTAATGCGTTCGCCGGCTGGCGGTACGGGCGTGGCTGTGTTTGCGTTTAGGGTTGGGCATCGCTTAAACTCTCCGCTCGAAGGCTACTTTTTCTCCCGGTGGAGGGTTGCTTTTCGCAAATTCGGATTGAATTTCATCAGCTCGAGGCGGTCTGGCGTATTGCGCTTATTCTTGGTCGTCACCACATAATGCTTGTTGTCTTCGGTGCATACAAGCCGGATAACTTCTCGAACTTCGCCTTTTTTCGCCATAGATTTTCTTCTGCCTGCTTAATGCGGAAGCTTATTATGGCCGTTTGATGCTCGCCCATGCAAGACTTTTGGCCGACCGATGACGCTCGGTATACTTTTTGGCAAGCCCGGGTGGCGGAATGGTAGACGCAGCGGACTTAAAATCCGTTGGCTGAAAGGCCGTGCGGGTTCAAGTCCCGCCCTGGGCACCACCGTTTTTGAACCTAAATTGCTCCAGACGAGTCGAATGCCTCGCTCGCCATTTTAGCGATTGACCAACATGTTGACCAACATCGGGTCAAAACCGCCTTCATTCGCGACAAAAGATTGGTAGTTGCCGGAATGCCCTGGCCGATCTGAGTGCTTTTAGGCCCGGGCTCCCAGCATTCTTTTGCCACCTCATCATCGACCACGTGCCGTCAGGTGGACTGGAGGAAGTCGCAACGTCCCTTTGGGATATCTACAGTTACTGGATCGCTATGGCCGCGCCCATTGCAGAACCCGCGCTGCCGCCGTATTCGGTCACAGTCCTTGAGGCCCAAACCAGACCATCGTTTGTCGCAGAAGATGCATAGCACATGGCTGTGTACAAGCCCGTTCGGAGAGGTCGGATACGACAGGGAGAACTGCTGTCTGGTGTCGTGCAGATTGTCCGAGAGTCTCCCGTATCGACGTCCGGAATGGTTAGACCCATCGTCCATCCATACGCCATCGTGCTGACGCAGGACTGCGACCTTGAGCAGGACTATAGACGACGCAAGGAGCACGAGGCATCGAATCTTCCATCGATCTTGTTGGCAATGTGTGAAGAATTCTCGGCGTTCAAGGCCACTTTGCCATCTGGCAGCGAATTCCTGAAGCGCGTGAAAAACAATAAAGACGAACGCTATCACTGCCTCGAAGATGTTCCCGTGAACCTCGATGCAGCGGGCGCGGGCCTCCCAGCGCTCGGAATCGACTTCAAAAGGTGCTTCACACTCCCGACAGGCGATCTGTACGAGCAGATTCACGCGAGCGCCTTTTCCCGTCACGCTCGCCTATCGACGCCTTACGCGGAGCATCTCAATTCGCGATTCGGCTTCTTTATTAGCAGAATCGCCCTACCCCTTGATCATTCGATGCCCGCATAGCGTTCGGCAAAGTCGTGTTCTGGGCCGCCGAGTTCGCCGGGTAGCTGACGGCTTCGCAGCGTTTGTATGGGATAGCTTGCCAAGAGGAATGTGGCCGATCGCAGGAACGATGTAGAGGCGGGTCATTTGACCATAAGAGTGAAAGGCTCCGGCCGGGCCGGGCTTGTAACAAGCCCCGACTCGGGAACCGTCGTGGGACTTTGATTCTGGTGTGACGATAAAACTAAAATGGGCTGATCCATATGCTGGCTCTACCGCCAAAACGCTGGCCGTCGCGCCTCGACGAGGTCGCTTCCTAGCCGGCATTGGAGGGGAAGTCGTTCACAACTCACTTGGTCCAATAGCCGTCCTACTGTGCGATCTGAAGACCTGCCGCGAGATCGCCAGAATCCCGGACGTGTTCTTAGTCGGTTTTTCACGCGACGGCTTAACTTTCCTCGTCGGAGGTGGCGACCACTGGATAGTTTACGACTTTCGAACTGGCAAAAGGCTTCACAAGTGGCCGTGGCCCGGGTTAGGGTTCTTCGAACACGAAGTCGGACGAACAGGCTGCTCTATGGCAGCGTGTAACAGCCGGTTCGATAGGTGCCTTTTTGGTACCCCCATGAGTTCGAGGAACACCCATGAGTTGGTTAGGCGTCCCTGCTGGTGGCCAAGCATTTTCTGTCCGGCGTGGAGGTCTTCGGTTTCCTGAAGCCCGAACGTGGCGGCTGTATGCCGTAATTTGTGGGGCGAGACTGGTGGAATGCCTGCGCGCGCTCACAGGTCTTGCGGAGCAGCTTCCACAGGTATTTGGCGTCCACCCTCCTCCCATACGGAAGGCCGAGGATCCCCGATCCGGCACGGGTGTGTGGGATGTGTGGTCGACGGAGGTCCCAGCAGACTCCGCCAACCTGGCATACACTACACCTAATGGAACCCCAGTCCTTTATCTCCGACGCGGTGCGACAGCCGCCGGACGCCATATTCCACCGCATGTCGGAACATCTTTCGACTGCGTATCCGGACAAATTCCTTTTAGAGACTGAGTCCTCCTATTTCGCCGTCCCTCGTTACGCATCCGCCAATCTATGCACCTTCACGCCAAGGCCGGATGTGCTGACTCAATTGGAGTGGTACTGGCACGCTAAGTACGATTGCTATGCCCATCCTTACAACGGTTGGTTTGAGATCGAATGGGAAGGCAACCAATTGCAGCTCGTTTCAATCGGGCATCAAGAGACTCACTGCCGCTCGATCAGACACTATCTGCTCGGCGACTCTGAGGAGGTGGCCCGCGGGTTCTTTTCTGAAGTGTGCCGGTGGAACAGCGAAGTGCGCGGCGAAGTCCTCGTCTTCGACCAGGGTCATTGGCATAAGAGCGAGGAGCTATTCGAATCCATTCAAAGTGCGTCTTTCGAGAACCTCGTGCTCACCGATGGACTGATCGATGAGATCCGACGAGACCTCGCCGGATTCTTCACGTCGAAGGAAACCTACGATCGTTATGGAATCGCCTGGAAGCGGGGCGTCCTATTCCTCGGCCCCCCTGGGAACGGAAAGACTCACGCGGTCAAAGCTCTCGTCAATTGGCTAGAGAAACCCTGCCTCTATGTGAAGAGTCTTCAAAACGAATATGGAACTGAGCATGACTGCATACGGGAGGTGTTCGACCGCGCCCGTGACACGGCTCCTTGCATCCTCATCTTGGAAGACCTGGATTCCTTGCTGACTAACAAGAACCGGTCGTTCTTTCTGAACGAAATGGACGGCTTTGCATCGAACGAGGGCATCCTGACCCTCGGGACCACCAACCATCCCGAGAGGCTCGACCCCGCGATCTTGGAGCGGCCAAGCCGGTTCGACCGAAAGTACACGTTCAATCTGCCCGCGCTCGAGGAGCGAATTGGTTTTCTTCAGATGTTCGAATCGCGCCTTCAACCTGAGCTGAGACTCTCTGAAAATGGCCGGTGCTTGATCGCGAGCTCGACCGACGGATACTCCTTCGCCTATCTCAAGGAGCTATTCCTGTCCGCGATGATGCGGTGGATCGCAAAGCCTGGCGAGCAGGTCATGGACGAGATCATGATGAGCCAGAGCGACCTGCTGCGAGCGCAGATGCAACAAGAGCCGGAGCTAGCCGCGCTCTTCGATACCGACGATGACGAGGATGGCGCATTTGACTCCGCCATGATGGCTCGCACGATGGCGATGTATCGCAGACAACGACGATAGAGAATTTCTGCGCTCATGCCGTGGAGAATAAGTGGAGGATCGCTTCGCGGGGTTCGCATCGCGAGGATAAGTCGTCAGACGAACAACCTGTCCTCAACTTATTCTCGACTATCCGCAACGTATCTCAACCCCCTCCACGGGTCGACGGTATTCATCGAACCGAGATAGCGCGATCACCGTTTAAGCGCAAAGGATCGGACGCTAACTCCCAATGTTAACTGAACGGTCAACTTGCCCGAGTGCTAGTCCTCGGCCACTAACAAACTGTTTTCAGCTTATTTTCGGACTAACTAGTACATCCGAAGCCCGATCGGAGGACTCTGGCCTTAAGGTGGCCAGAGTCCTAACCTACGAAATGATCCAAGCCGCTTGGTCGATGTAGCTTCGCCAGGTGTTGGTAAACACTGGCCCGTCCGCGCGGATGCGGAGCTGTGATTTGATGTTCCTCGTCCCGCTCTCCACATTGGCCGGGCCTC
>JBBREX010000050.1:0-17149 GCA_038225245.1 Fimbriimonadales bacterium
TCGATTTCGTCCACGTGTTCGGCCAGGGATCCAGCTTGGAAATGGTTCTTTCCATGGATGTTCATAGAAAGTGCGCCCGCGATCGTTGGATACATGGTTCCGCTGACAACGGGCAGCCAGTAGCCATCCTCGAGCGTATGATGCCAAATATCCTCGAGCGTTGCGCCCCCCTCTAACTCGATCAAGCCATTGGAAACATCCCAGCTAAGAATTCGGTTGAGGCGCATCAATTCGAGAATCAGACACTCGGCTCCTACGGCGGCATCGCCATAGCTCCGGCCAGCGCCCCGAAGGACGACTTTCCTTCCCGCCTTTCGAGCCAGTTCGAAAACCTGTCTAATACCTTCAAGATTGCTCGGGCGATACAAATAGCCGTCGGCATGGGATGACATCCCGAATCCGCTCACCCGCGCAATGCGCTCGGCAGGTATCGGCGGCTCAATCAAATATGCAATCTCCGGAATAACCACGAAGGTATTCGTTTGATTACGTAAAACATGACTCGATGGGTCGCTTTCAAGTAATGCTCGCCATTTCGGTCCGCCTTGTCGAAAATGATTTGGGCGGCTTGCTCGACCGGCATGGCCCCTCTCAGGTGTAAGCCCTCGGTCATCTCGGTGGCGGTTGGTCCAGGTTTGAAAGTCGCTACACAAACTCCGTGGCGAGACAAGCGATTGCGCAATGCTTCGAGATAGGTGGCAAGAGCCGCTTTCGAGGTGTTGTATACGGGCTGCCCGGCGCGACCTCGATCGCCGGCGACGCTTCCAATGCCCGCAATGTAACCGTGGCCTACATGTTCGAACCGTATGGCTGCCTGGTTAATCCAGCAGATAGCGCCCAAAAGATTGACTTCGATCATCTGGCGGTCTTTCTCAAAATCGAATTCGTGAGGACCCACCTCGGGCATGACGCCACTGCTATAAACCACCAAATCCAGGCCCCCAAGCTGCTTGGTCACCTCTTGGAAAAGGGGCGGGATCTCGTCCGTGTTCGTCACATCATGAGCGAACGGCAAAATAAGCCCTGGAAAGCCTTCAGCGAGTGCTCGTAAGCAGTCCATTCTCCTTCCAAGCACTGCCACCATGCAACCGTCGCGAGCGAGAATCTCGGCTAAGGCGGCACCGATTCCCGAAGAAGCGCCGATGACGATGGCGTGGTTGAACTTTGGCATAGTAGTTTTAGCCAATAAATGAAGTGCTGACCCCACTCATGGCGAAAAGCACGCTTGCCGCAAATAACAAAAATGTAATTATCATCTGAACGTCCGAAACGACGAGCGACTCTGGCTCGCCCCCCTCGCCACTAGAGAAAACAAGCAATACGTAGCGACAAATTCCATAGATCACGAAAATGCTCGAAAGAACTAGCATCGGGAACTGCTTTGCCGTCTTGCTCTCCAGGGAGTAAATTCCATAACACATCGCGGCCCCTCCCGCCGATAGAATGACGAAAGCATCCAGAACCATTTGGCTATAGCCAACCAAGCTTTCGCGACTACGACCCCTCTCTTCACCCTGAATCATGAATTCATGCCGCCTCTTTCCAAATCCGAGCAGAAGCGCGAGGGATCCGGTGCAAAACAGCAACCAACCCGAGATTTGGACATGGATCGCAACCGCGCCGACCGCCGCTCTCAGTACGAATCCCAGGGCCAAAATGAACACGTCGGCAATAGGAACCCTCTTCAACCCGAAATTGTAAGCCAGCTGTAAGCCTAAATAGATCAAAGCGGCAAAGAGGACGCCTCTGCTTACATTCCAAGCAATAAACAAGCCTGCGAGCAAACACATCAGCCCTAAAACAATCGCGATCGACATGGGAACGGCACCGGAAGCGAGCGGCCGATTCATTTTTTTCGGATGGTTCCGATCGCGCTCGACGTCCACGATGTCGTTAAAAACGTAAGTTGCAGAGCTGAGGAGGCACATTGCGGCGAAGGCAAGAAGAGCTAACTTCACCTGGTATGGATTGGAATAAGAACGTGTGAAGAGCAATGCCGCGAACACAAAAACGTTTTTGCTCCACTGCTTGGGGCGGAGCAGTTTCAGCATGGCCGCGGGATGCATACGTTTCTGATTATGATCGTTAAGGATCAAACTGAGAATTCTCTCGCGAGCGCCTCTTTCGAGGGACCTCAGGGAAGCGAGGGCAAACTTACTTGCAGGTGTGACCGTCCCTGAGTCGATGAGCACTCAAAAGTTGCGGGCAGGCGACTGGCCCGATCTCATGAAACAGACTTTTCGAGAATGGTCGGACGACAAAGCTCCGATGCTTGGGGCGGCGCTGTCCTTTTATACTATCTTTTCGCTTGCCCCGATTTTGGTGATCGCTCTTGCCGTCAGCGGATTCTTTTACGGGGCAGAGGCAGCCCGAGGTGGGGTGTCCCATCAGATCCAGGACTTAGTGGGAGTGTCAGCCGCCCAAGCCATCCAAAGCATGGTCGAGAATGCCAGATTTCGTGGGGGTGGCATTCTTGCCAGCGTGCTCGGGATCGCGCTCCTTCTATTTGGGGCGGGCGGGGTCTTCGGGGCTCTCAAGGAAGCGATGAACGTGGTTTGGAAAGCAGAGCCGCCTCGGAAAGGGGGCATTCTGGTGCTGATTAAGGATCGCTTTTTGTCTTTTGCCATGGTGCTTGGCGTTGCTTTTCTCTTGTTAGTGTCGCTCGTGATGAGCGCCGCCATCAGCGGTCTTGCGGGTTACGTCACTGGAAGTTCACCCACCCTCGAGCCGCTGATGCATTCGGTGGATATTCTGCTGTCGCTGGGAATCGTGACTCTGCTCTTCGCCATGATCTATCGTTTTCTCCCCGATGTTCGGATCGCGTGGCGGGACGTGTGGCTAGGGGCGTTTATAACCTCCGCGCTCTTTGTGATCGGAAAAAGTCTGCTCGGTCTGTATTTAGGCCGGAGCGCGGTCGCCAGTTCCTATGGGGCGGCGGGCTCGATGGCGGTGATCTTGCTGTGGATTTACTATTCAGCGCAGATTGCCCTGTTTGGAGCCGAGTTCACGCAAGTGTATGCGCGTCGATTCGGCTCGCTCGCCCATGAACCGGCAAAAACGAAAAACGAACCCTATAAAGCATTCGTTCGTTAGCGATCCTCTCTAGGTCTCGGAAATGACGTGACCAAGTCAGCCGAACTCAGCGAAGGATCTCTGCCTTAGGCAATTCATTTAATACTTCCCAGCATGACGCCCCGAGTGAAGTACCTTTGGCAAAGCAGGAACACGGCGAGCAAGGGTGCCATAACGATGACCGCCGCCGTCATTTGCAGAGGCCAATTGTTTCCGCCGTAGGAGTTCTTAAAAATCGAGAGACCCACTTCGAGGGTTCGCATTTCGGTCGAGTTGGTATAGATGAGCGGCCCGAAGAAGTCCGTCCACACGGCAAAAAAGGTGAACGCGGCCGCGGTAGCGAGGGCCGCCTTGCTGAGGGGCAAGATGACTCTCCAGTAAATCTTCAAGTCGCCCGCACCATCGATCCGGGCCGCTTCGTCGAGTTCGACCGGAATCTGCATGAAAAACTGCCTGAGCAAGAACACGGAGAACGCGGAACTGATGCCGGGCACGATCAGCGCCCAATAGGTATCTAACCATCCGAATGAACGAATAAGCAGGTACACAGGGATTTGGGTCACCGGCCCCGCGAACATTAGCGAACCGAGGAAGAGCACGAAGAGAACATTTCGTCCCCTGAAACGCAACCGCGCAAACCCATAAGCGGCCAGAGAGGTGATGAGCAGCTGGCTGAGCACCACCGAGAGGGTTACAAACAAGGTGTTGAGGAAGAACCTCCATACCGGCAGGTTATCCATGAAAAGCACCAACCGGTAGTTCTCGTAGTGCGGATCGTACACTTGCTTGGCTTGTGGAACCCAGGAGCCTTCTCCTGGACGAAAACCTCGCGGTTTCCAGACATTTTGAACAACCGTCTTTGTTGGGATCGTGTCTCTCAGCGAGGGAATCGGCTGCTTGGCGGGATGGAGCGAAATCAGCACCATCCAGGCAAATGGGGCAAGCAAGAAGAGAGCTAGAAAGGTTAGGCAACCATAGGAGAGCAGTGTTCTGAGCGGTCTCTCGAGGATCGAGCCCCGCGTGAGAGACAAAACGCTTAAGATGATGATTACGCACAGCGCAAATCCGATGGCTAACCTCCACCAGCCGCCAACCGGATAAGCAAGCACCGCCGCTCCACTGGCGAAGAGGATCCAAGTATATGGCCAAATCCTCATGACGCGCTGTAACCTCTCAATTGCCCGCTTTGCAATCGGAACTGCAAGAAAGAGATGGCCGCGATAATGATGAGAAGCAAAAAGGATTGTGCGGAGGCCAAGCCGGTATTGAATTGCGCCCACGCTTCGCGATAGATGTGGTAACCGACAACGTCCGTCGAATCGTCCGGACCGCCTTTCGTCATCATGTATACGGGCGTGAAGACCTGCATCGCCCCTATGGTGGAGGTAAGCATAACGAAAAACGTGGTGGGGGCGAGCATGGGAAGCGTCACCGACCAAAATGACCTCGATCGAGAAGCCCCGTCAAGCTGGGATGCCTCATAAAGCTCCTGCGGAATATTCACCAAACCCGCGAGAAAAAGCACCATGCGAGGTCCTAATCCAACAAAAGCGGACATAACCACGAGGGCGAGCAAGGCAAAACGAATATCGCCCAGAAAATTAGTGTCGCTGGGAAGGCCGACGGCTTGCAAAGCGGCATTGACCATTCCAGCCTTCGGCAGGTAAATGTAGATCCAGAGCATGGCAATTGCCACTCCGGAGGAGATGGCGGGGATGTAAAACAAGGTTCGGAAGATAGTCATGCCCCGAAGCCTTTGATTTACGAGAAGGGCCACCGCCAAGGCCAAAATCATTCCTAAGGGAACGCTAAGCAAAGCGTATTTGGCGGAATTCCACATGGCGTTCCAAAAAGTTGGATCGGTAAACGTGTAAGCGTAGTTGCCGAGGCCCACGAATTGGCGCTGGTCGCGAATGAGCTGCATTTTGAAGACGCTGAGATAGAGGGCGTAGATGATGGGAAAAAGAGCGAACACGACGAGATGAATCGTCGCCGGGGCTACGAAAAGCCAGCCGATCACACCCTTATTCCTGGAAAATCTCACGGAACGGATATTAGCTCAGATAGAAGAGAGGTTCGCGCCCGACGCATGGAAAATTTCCTCGGAAATCAGATCGTTTCCGCCTTGGCGCTTTCCGCGACGGCGGCAAACCTTTGTTTCCACTCGTCGAGCTTCTGCAGAGCCTGCATCGGAGTCAATTCATTGAGCTCCAAAAGCCTCAACTCTTGCAGCACGGCCGGATCTTCTGCTTCGAATAGAGTGAGTTGGACAATCTGGCTGCCCGGACGCACCGCCGCTGATGCATGGTGGACTTCCTCGAGATCCTGAAGAACCTCGGCGGCTCGTCTTAAAACGGCCATGGGCACCCCTGCCATTCGCGCTACGTGAATTCCATAGCTGCGGTCGGTTCCTCCGGGAAGAACTCGGTGAGTCCAGACAACCTCTTCGCCGAGTTCTTCGACGCTCACGCGGAAATTAGCAACCTCAGGCAATTGCTCGGCGAGCGAATTCAGTTGATGGTAGTGAGTGGCAAACATCGTCTTGGCCCCAATCCCTGCCAGATGCTCTACCATGGCCCACGCGATTGCGAGCCCATCATAGGTGCTGGTGCCACGCCCTACCTCGTCCAAAATGACCAAGCTTTGGCGAGTCGCATGGTTGAGGATATTGGCACTTTCCACCATCTCTACCATAAAAGTGCTTTGGCCAACGGCAAGTTCGTCCTTCGCTCCGATACGGGAGAAAATACGATCGCAGAGTCCGATCGTGCAGCTTTCGGCAGGTACGAAGCTGCCAATTTGAGCAAGCAACACAATCAGCGCGGTTTGGCGCAAAAAAGTACTCTTCCCGCTCATGTTGGGGCCGGTCAAGATGATTTGTCGGATTCCGCCATCGGACAGAACCAAGTCATTGGGGACAAACCCATTATCGAAAGCTTCGACCACTGGATGCCGGCCCGAGCGATAAGCCAAACCGTCATCGGAAGCTATCAAAGGCTTTACGAATCGACGCCGTACGGCAACCTCGGCAAGCGCGCCAAGCACGTCCAGTTCGGCTAGAGCCCGTGAGGTCTGAAGTAGGACTTTGGATCGCTCGGCTACACGCGCCCGGAGACGCACGAACAGGTCGGCTTCCAGTTGCGCGATTTTGCTCTCGGCCCCCAACACTGCCGATTCATGCTCTTTCAGGTCGGCCGTAATGAACCTCTCGGCGTTCGAGGTGGTCTGCTTGCGGATGTAGTGGCCGGGGACTTTGTCGATTTGAGTTTTTGAAACTTCGAGGTAATAGCCGAACACCGAGTTATAGCCAACCTTGAGCTGGCTGATCCCGGTCTTGGATCGCTCTTCTTTTTCCAGCGCCGCGATATATCCTTTGCCATCGCGGCTCAGAGACCTCAGCTTGTCGAGTTCGAGGTCGTAGTCTTCACGGATGATTCCGCCTTCTCGAATCGAATGGGGAGGATCGTCGACGAGCGCTTTCTTTAATAGGCCTGCTATTTCTCGATGATCGCCGATTTGAGCTCGCAAGTCCTCGATACGCCCGAGAGCCAATTTACGGAGCGGGTCGTCGAGGATCGGCAGAGCTTGAAGCGTATCGCGCAGGGCAGCCAAATCCCGGGGGCCGGCGATTCCCGTAGCCGCCCGCGAAACCAGCCGATCGAGATCACTCACGCGCTTAAGGCATTCACGCAAATCGCCTCGATTCATGTTTTGCGTCGCAATCCTTTCGACCGCTTCGTGCCGAGCAAGAATGGCGTCGCAGTCTAATAGCGGCTGTTCGAGCCACCGCCTGAGAAGTCGCGATCCCATTGGGGTAACCGTTAGATCGAGGACCTCGAGCAATGTATGACGCCGCCCTCCGTCTTGTAGATTTTGCGTAATCTCGAGACTACGACGAGTCGCTTGGTCGAGGACCATGAACCCATCGACCGAGTAGGTGGCGATTGAGTCCACATGATGGAGGGCGAGGCCGTTGCGCGCAGCATAAGCCAAGATCATTCCCGCCGCCACGATGGCTCCTGGCTTGTCTTCGCAGCCAAAGGCCTGAAGATTGGACACGTGAAATTGTCCCAAAAGGGAGCGATGTGCACGGTCTAGGTGGGGTGCATCACCCTCTGTTACAGTAATTTCGAGGCCCGTCTTGGCGGGATCCCCGATCGAATTCATCTTCGGTCCCAAGAGAAGCTCCGCCGGCCGTACCCGCGCAAGCTCTTGGAGGAGCCGCTCTTCGAGAGACTCTCCTTGAAGTTCGGTGACTAGGAATTCCCCAGTGGAAGGGTCGAGGGTGGCAAGGCCGGCTCGACCATCCCTGATGCAGATCGCAGCAAGAAAGTTATTTTGGGTCGATGCGAGCATCGAATCTTCCAGCACGGTGCCGGGAGTGAGCACGCGCGTTACTTTCCTCCTGACCAACCCTTTGGCCAGTTTTGGATCTTCCACCTGATCGCACAAGGCGACTTTCAAACCCTTCTGCAACAGCCGGGCCAGATATTTTTCTACCGAGTGATAGGGAACCCCGGCCATGGCGATTCGCCCGTTCGAGCCATCCTCTCGTCCCGTCAGCGTAATTTCCAAGGCGGCCGCCGCGGAAACCGCGTCTTCTCCGTAAAACTCATAAAAGTCGCCCACGCGCATGGCGAGAAGAACGCCCGGGTGATCTTCCTTCGCCCTAAAATATTGCTGCAGCATTGGGGTCTGAGCTTGCACGGCAAAGCAAGTATACGGCGATCTTGTTGGGCGTTATTCACTGTTCTATCCGTGGTTGTGGGAAAATAGGCCACGCGGACAGCAATGAAGTTCAACGACGCAAAGTCCGTCAGGAGGGATCCATTCGTATGAAATCAAAGCATTGCCTCTCATTACTGGTTCCGTTGTTATTTGTTGTCGGATGTGCAAACAAAGAGCCGGATACCACAACCACCACCGATACCAACAATACGTCGAAAACGACGGAGGTCAAAAGACTCAAGATCGCGGTCATTCCCAAGGGGGCGACTCACGAATTTTGGAAGTCGGTGCATGCCGGCGCAAACGATGCCGCCAAGGAACTGGGGGTCGACATCATCTGGAAGGGGCCTCTCAAAGAAGATGACCGGGAGAGCCAAATCAAGGTTGTCGAAGATTTCGTCAGCAGCGGGACATCGGGCATTGTTCTGGCTCCCCTCGATGACACGGCCCTTCGTGCCCCAGTCCAGAATGCGATCAAGAATAAGATTCCTGTCCTTATCATCGACTCGGGGCTAAAGGATGTGGAAACGGTCAGTTTCGTGGCCACCGATAACTTTAAAGGCGGGCAGATGGCGGGCGAGCATCTGGCGAAACTTCTTGGCGGAAAAGGAAACGTCATCATGCTTCGGTACCAAGAAGGCTCGGCCAGCACCGACGCTCGCGAGAAGGGTTTCCTGGATGCGATCGCAAAAAGCCCAGGCATCAAGGTGGTGAGCAGCAATCAATTTGCAGGAGCGACCACGGAGACGGCCCAGAAGGCGAGCGAGAATTTGCTTGCCTCGCACAAGAAAGGGGACGGAACTCTCGACGTCGATGGCCTCTACACACCAAACGAATCTAGCACGTTCGGTATGTTGCGCACGTTGCAGGACAATAAATGGGCGGGCAAGGTCAAATTCGTCGGCTTTGATGCTTCGAGCAAACTTATCGATGCCTTGAAAGCAGGCGAAATCAATGGTCTCGTCGTCCAGAATCCTCGCAAGATGGGTTATTTGGGAGTTAAGACTTTGGTTGAGAGCATTCAAGGCAAAAAAGCGGAGCCCCGGATCGATACCGGCGCTACTTTGGTAACCAAGGAAAATATGACAACTCCTGAAGTGGCTAAGCTTCTGGAAGCTCCCAAAGAGTAAAGATTGGAGACGCCGAGCATTCCCGCGTCTGCCGAAAACCGGATTGTCTTAGGGCAGAGACGATCCGGTATTTCCGGTTTGCTCAACATGCTTGGCCTGATGGCGGCATGGCTTGCCATCTTCGGCGCCTTCAGCCTGCTCGTCCCCCAGCATAACTTTCATCAGCTCCAAAATCTGCAAACCTTGGCTCGTCAAGGAACCATCGTATCGATGGCCGCGCTTGGGATGACTTTCATCATTATTAGCGGCGGCATCGACCTATCGGTAGGCTCGACCGTCGCCTTCGTCACGGTTGTCATCGCCGCTATCTTGAAGGCCGGCTACAGCCCGACTTTAGCGTTGTTTGGCGGAATCATTTCCGGCGCGTTAGTCGGCGCTTTCAATGGCTATCTGTCGGTTAAGCTTAGGGTAGGGCCTTTTATCGTTACGCTCGGCTCCCTCTTGCTCGTCCGGGGCTTAGCCAAGGGCCTCGCTCACGAACAGAAAATCGACGCCCCCCTTACATGGCTTAACAACGTGCTTGCCACTCTGGGTCCCGAAGATTCATGGAAACTTGTTCCGATGGGGGTCTGGCTGATGCTGGTCCTCGCGGGCGTGGCGTCCTTGATCCTGCGCCATGCCCGATTTGGACGACAGGTCATCGCTCTCGGCGGAAATGAAATGGCAGCCAGATACTCGGGCCTACCCGTGGAACGACTCAAGGTGTTGGTCTTCGCCTTCGGAGGCTTGTTCGCGGGGCTGGCGGGCCTGATGCAGTTTTCGCGCTTGACAGTCGGCGACCCGACGGTAGCAGTCGGGCTCGAGCTCGATGTAATTGCCGCCGTCGTCATTGGTGGGGCGAGCCTTTCGGGAGGTGAAGGGTCCATTCTCGGATCCCTCCTCGGAGCGCTCATCATGACAACCATTCGGGCCGGCTGCTCCCAGATGGGGATGCCAAACTGGGTCCAGGAGATCGTCACTGGCGCCATCATCGTATTGGCGGTCGCCCTCGACCGGGTCAGGCGACGCTAACCGGCCTAGCCTTAGCTGCTAGAATCATTTGAGCATGAGTTTCACAGTTCGCCTCTCGGATGACACCGCCCAGGTCGAGGCAGGGGCGACCGCGGCGATAACCGTGGAGATTGCCAACCGAACCGAATCAGCCGATCGCTATGAAGTTCAAGTGGAGGGACTCGACCCGGAATGGACCGCCATACCGGTGCCATCTTTCTCCGTCGATGCTCAGGGCAACCATAGCGAAAAGCTATTCTTAAAGCCTCCCCGGTCCAGCGAAAGCATGGCCGGTACGTACCCTTTCGTGGTGAAGGCGCGTTCTCTGGAAAGTGGAGATGCTCGCACCGTGCAAGGCGTCCTGCAGATAAAGACCTTTAATCACGTCAGCCTTGACGTCGCCCCTAAAAGGGGAACCATCTCGGCTTTCGGAAAGCAGTGCGCCTTCGAAGTCACCGTCATGAATTTGGGCAACAGTGACCACACGATGCAGCTGTTTGCCAGTGATCCCGACGATGCGCTTGTTTTTGAGTTTGAAAGCGATAAGATTATGGTCGGGCCTGGCCAGCAAAAGGCTGTCGTACTCGATGCGAGCGCTACCCGAAAGCCATTGCTGGCAAATCCCCGATTGCATAGCTTTGGAGTCACCGCCCGTTCCGTGGATACACCCTCCGTGATGGCGAGCGTCCAAGCCCAACTCGAGCAAAGGGCTTTTGTATCTCCGGGCACGTTTGCCCTTTTCTTCTTTGCCTTCTTGCTAATCGGGGGCTGGATCGCCCTCATTCCAAAGCCTCCTGTGATCGATTCGGTTTCCTTAAGCAAGCGAGAGATCACCCTCGGCCAACCAGTGACCGTTCGCTGGCGCGCATCGAATGCGAAGACGGTCAAAATCGAAGCGGGTGGAGAGGTCCTATTCGATGCCGTCGAGCCCAATGGCGAGCGAGATTTCGTTCCCGAAAAGGCTGGTACCTTGCTCATTTCCGCTGTCGCCATGAATGGCGACAAGCGCAGCAGCGGTAAGAACGATCAACTGGTCGTAAAAGAGCCAGTGAAGCTTCCTCCACCGGAAATCATCGATTTCAAGATCGTGCCCGCAAACCTGGCGGTAAATCAAACTTTCGTCGTGAAATACAAGCTGGGCCGCTACGTGGCGAAAGCAATTCTGGTACCGACGGGTACCCCGCTTGATCCCAAGATCAATGAAATCGAGCTTGTCGCCACAAGGGCAGGGACAATCGTCTATAAAATCGTCGCCGAAAACAGCGATGGACGAGCCGTTGAGAAATCAATTACCGTCCACGTGATCGATAAGAGCTTGGCCAGCTTTGTAAAGTTCGACGCGACTCCCAATCCGGTCGATCCTCTAGATGGACGTGTACGCATCACGTGGCAATTGACGAACGCTGCCCGCGCCGAGCTTAAGCAAGGCGACCAAGTGGTGGAAGTCGATAAGTCGGGAGGAACCCGCGAGGTCGCCGTGAGCCAAGAAACCGTTCTTACCCTTATTGCTTACGATGACCAAGGGCGCACGGTGGAAAAGAAAATCCGAATTCGGGTCCGAGAGGTAAAGCCGCCCACCGAACCTGTTCCGAACCCTGGATCAGCCACGGGAGGCGGCGGCTAGGTGCCTCGCGCGTTACTTTCAGTCACCGACAAATCCCGAATCGTGACCTTCGCTCAAGGGCTTATTGCGCTCAGATATGAAGTGGTAAGCACGGGCGGAACGGCCTCGGTTCTCCGTCAAGCGGGGATTCCGGTAACCGATGTCGCAACGCTTACCGGCTTTCCAGAGATGCTCGATGGCCGAGTCAAAACTCTTCACCCAGCCATTCACGCGGGACTGCTCGCCGACATGAATTCGGCCCAACATGTAGCCGAATTGAATTCGTCCGGTATTGCTCCGATAGACGTTCTCTGCGTGAACCTCTATCAATTCGAGGACACAATAGCCGCACGTCATTCTCCCGAAGAGGCAGTTGAGGCGATTGATATCGGTGGGCCGGCGATGATCCGAGGGGCCGCAAAGAATTCGGCCAACGTGACAGTTGTGGTCGATCCGGATGACTACGATTCTGTTCTCGATCATCTTAGAGCAGGTACGGTCGCTGCCATCCGGCCCGCCCTTATGGCCAAAGCGTTCCGGCATACTGCCTATTACGATTCGGTGATCGCCAGATATTTTTCTCAAATCGCCGACGAGAGCATGTTTCCCGACGAGCTTACGATTGGCCTTCGACGCAAGGCGATCCTTAGATACGGCGAGAATCCTCACCAGCAAGCGGCCTACTATATCGACCCCATCATGCCGGGCGGCATAGGAGCAAGCGAGCTGCTGTCTGGGAAAGAGCTTAGCTATAATAATCTGCTGGACGCGGACGCCGCTTGGGAGCTCGTGGCCGATCTCCCCGAGGATTCTTGCGCGATCATCAAGCATGGGAATCCATGCGGCGCGGCTTTGGGCGAAAGTCCAGCAGAAAGTTTTTGCCTAGCTCGTGAAGCGGACCCTGTGTCCGCCTTTGGAGGCGTCGCCGCCTTTCATGGACCCGTCGATGCTGCGACCGCTTCCGCGTTGGCGGAAAAAGGGAATTTCCTCGAAGTCATTATTGCGACATGGTTCGACGAAGGCGCGATCGACATTTTCAAGGAGCGGCCCGTTTGGGGCCAGAGCGTCCGTCTCCTTCGAGCGAAAGGCCCCGGCACTGAGTCTTATTTGACGATTCGGTCGGTTCGGTCAATTCGGGGCGGCGCTCTCGTTCAAGAATCAGATCGTGAGCAAAATCCAGGCCCATGGCGATGCATGACTCGAAAGACCCCCAGTGAGGACGAGCTTGCCGCCCTTCGCTTTCAGTGGAGTATTGCTCAGCACGTCAAGTCCAACGCCATCGTCGTGGGAACTAAAGGGCGAATGCTAGGGGTTGGGGCAGGTCAGATGAACCGCGTGCAAAGTGTGAGGCTCGCCTTGGAGCAAGCGGGCGAAAAAGCGCACGGGGCCGTCCTCGCGAGCGACGCCTTTTTCCCTTTTCCCGATAGCGTGGAGACGGCGGCGGCAGCTGGAATTTCCGCCATCGTCCAGCCAGGCGGATCCAAAAAGGACGGCGACGTTATTGGGAAAGCCGATGAGCTGGGACTGGCCATGATGTTCACGGGCGTGCGTCATTTTCGACACTAACGCACTTCTCTAGCTGGCTTACCAAATGGTCGATTTGATCGTTTACGAATTGATGAGAATAGCGCTCGCTTTGTGAGATTTCCCATTTCGCGTTGGTAAGACGCTTTTCGATGGCCGCTTCATCGTCCGTTCCGCGGAAACGGATTCGCCGTTCGAGCTCTTCCCAGCTGGGGGGCAATAGAAAGATGGACATTGCGTCGGGACGAAGTTTGAAGACTGATAATGCTCCTTGGACGTCTATTTTCAGAATCGCTATCTTCGACGCCGCCAGCATGGCTTCAAGATCACGAAGCGGCGTCGCGTAGAGATTGCCGTGTACTTCTTTGTGTTCCAAGAAGTCGCCCTTCGACGCCATATCCAAGAAGCTCTCGCGAGAAACGAAATGGTAGTCCACGCCTTCTCGCTCCCCATCACGCGGATCGCGCGTCGTATACGCCACGACTCGTTCCACCAAAGGGTTAACAGCTCGCCATGCGTCGATTACGGTGTCTTTGCCGACTCCGCTGGGGCCGCTCAAGATTACAAGACGGCCTTTCATTTGTTCAACAGGTCGATGAGGCGGGAAGCCACCCTCAAGGGGTCATGGCGAACGTAGTCAGATTCGCTCATGTAGTTTCCTGGCACCACCTTGAGGCCCATCGCCCGGATTCGATCCGCATCGGGTTCCACCAGAAACTGGCCGGACTCCCGATATTTTTCGATCGCGGCCGCGCTCGGAACTCCCGTATTCATCAGGACGTAATCGCACACCCGCTCGTCTACGTTGGCCTGAATCGCCACCAAGTGCTCGGCGGCGGTAAACCCGTCGCTCTCGCCCGGTTGGGTCATCACGTTGCACACGAATGCCTTTGTCGCGTCGGAGTGCTTGATCGCCTGCGCGATACCTGGCACCAAGAGATTGGGGATCACGCTGGTGTATACGCTTCCGGGGCCGATGCAGATTAAGTCTGCGTTGCGGATCGCCTCCACCGCTTGGGCATGAGGAACGGGGTCTTCCGGGTCGAGAAATATGCGCCTAATGCGCATGTTGGATTCCACGATCTTCGTTTCTCCGCAGATCTCGACCCCATTCTCCATCAAAGCACGGAGTCGTACCGGCGTGAGAGTCGAAGGCATAACCCGTCCGCGAATGGCGAGGACTTCGGAAGCCACTTCCAGCGCCTGCTCGAAGTCTCCTCCTGATTGCTCGACCAGCGCGGCAATGAGCAGATTGCCCATCGAATGGCCGCTTAAAGAGCCGCTCGCGTTTTTGAACCGATGTTGAAAGAGATCGGTCATGAGCTTTTCCGCGTCGGCGAGAGCGACCAGGCAGTTGCGCATGTCGCCAGGCGGGATAATCCCCATCTCTTGCACGAGACGGCCGCTGCTGCCACCGTCGTCGCTCACCGTGACGATCGCCGTAATATTGCTCGAGTGCTGCTTGAGTCCACGAAGAAGTGTGCTGAGACCCGTTCCACCCCCAATCGCCACGATTCTAGGACCTCGGGCAAGCTGTTGCCGGTCCATATATTTTTTTACCACTCCGCCTTTCATGCTCGGGTTAAGAGTCTCTAACAGCTTCCGAAAAACGCCTCGGGCGCCCACGAAGGTCAGATAAAAGCCAAGCATGAGCAGCGCCCCACCCAGAAGCCAGTTGGCGTAGTCGAGGCTGTCTGCCGGTACGAACAACCGCATCATGCGCGTCCACCACGTCGACGTCCGTTCGAGGGCGGGACCGAGCAACACTTTGAAGCTGAGAGCAAAACCGATGGCAAACAGGGCTAAGCCGACAAGGAGAGCGGATACTGTTCGTTTGAGGCCGGCGGCAGGCGCAAAAATCCGGCGAAGGCGGTGCCGGTTGATCATTCCTTATCCTGCACGAAAGACCCCAATAATCCGTTGATCAGCGATAGGATCAAACTGCCAATGAAAGCGGCTAAGAAGCTATCGACCCGGAAACCGTATTCCAGCGAGCCCGCGATCTGCAGCATCGCCGCATTGATGATCAGAGAGACCAAGCCCAACGTAAGGCAGTTCAGCGGCAGGGTCAAAAACTTAAGCAGATTGCCCAAGGTTGCGTTGAGCAGAGACAAGATCGCCACCCCGATAAACAGCTTGACCACCGAGGAAACCGATCCAGTGTCGGCGTGAAAGCCGAGGTTGAGCATCTGGGTAAGCGACGCCGCGAGAACAAGTGAGATGGCGAGGACGATCCATCGAATCAGCAATCTTTTCATGCCCAATCCTATTGTAGCCTCGCGATCGCGAGCTGAGTTCCATAATACTTAAGCGATGATCGTCACTGGATTTGGGCCTTTCGGGCAAGTTACTCTCAATCCCTCCGGTTGGCTCGCCGAGAGATCTGGAAAGCCCCATCGCACCGTCGAAGTCTCATTTCGGGCCGCCGATGCCTTGATCGAGCAGTTGAAGATGGAGCCGTTCCAAGGCTTGCTCATGCTTGGGGTAGCCGGCCTCGAACCCAAGATGCGCGTCGAGATGTTCGCGCGGAACGAAATTGGGCGGACGTTGGCTGTCGATGGGGAAGACCGAGCGGGATACATCGATCAAACGATGCCTGCATTGCTCGGTTCCTCTCTTTGGCGAAGGGCGCTCGACTTCCCACCGGCACCGTTCTGGAGATTAAGCTTCGATGCGGGCAACTATCTTTGCAACTATCTCGCGTTTCGCGCTTTGCAAGCTTTTCCTGGCAAGCGGATCGGGTTTTTGCATGTGCCGGACCCTTCCGTCGTCCCTTGCGAGACCCAGCTCCAGTGGTTTCATCAAATTTTGGATTGGATCGAACGCTACAAGTAGCGCCTGGCGTTCTTCATCGATCGCGGGACGCCTATAAAGGGGTCCTCCTCGGCCTCGTACTCGACATTCATCCATGCATCGAAACCGGTTTTTCGCAGCTCGTTCACACAAGCCTCAAGGTTCACTTCGCCTTCACCTATTGCGGTCCCAACATATTTCGTGCCGTCCAAGGCCGCGTACGCGAAACCATCGTAGTTCGATGGAGCTTTAGCGAAGTCCTTGAAATGGACCATATTGGCTAATGAGGCGACCTCTCGAATTGCCTCGTGGCTAGGTTGGCCGACAAGGAGAAAGTTCCCGGTATCGGGATTTGCTCCAAGAGCGTTGTTGCCGGATTTCGCACGCACGTCTTCGATAATCGAGCGAACTTGGTCGCCACGACCCGCCAGCTTGCCATGGTTCTCGAGAGCAAGTCGGACATTGCGATCATGCGCATAAACCGAAGCCTCCGACAAGCCGTCGATAATCCATTCCCTGGCCTGATCGAAACTAGGGCCACCGTCCGCGACGTCTCCTGCGAAAACTCGGACGACGCGAGCACCGAAGCGCCGGGCTTCGTCCACGCCAAACTGAATTTTTCGCAATTGTTCTTGTCGCTCGTCCGGATCGTTCTTGGCGAAATTTTGAGACACCGAAAATACCGCACAGGGAAGACCCGTTTCGGCGAGAGCTTTAAGCGCTGCGTCCCGGTCCGCTTCGATATTCTTATAAAAGAAGTCGAGCAGTTCCACCCCGTCCGCTCCGATTCTTTTGGCCTCATGGATAAAGCCTGGCAAATCGATTTTTTCTGCTCTCCAGGCTTTGAAATAGCTCCACATGCTCACCCCAAGTTGCATCGTGCCTCATTATGAGCCTATTTCCCCCAGAAGATTAGCATCGCGACGCCGCAGCAAATCATCACCCCAGTAGCGGCCCACCCTAAGATGCGCTGCCTCACACCTATCGTAAACTTACCCATAACCTTTGGGTTATCCGCCAACAGCATGGTCATCACCATAATCGGACCGGCCGCAATCCCATTGATCACGGCGGACCAAAAGAGAGCCTTGATCGGGTTGACGTGCAAAAGATTTAGCCCTAGCCCGATCAGGACAGCCCCACTGATCACGAAGTAAAAGCCTTTCGCGTGCAAAGGTTTCCGCTCTAGGCCAACCGGCCACCGCAGAGCCTCGCCTACTCCATAAGCCGCCGAACCGGCAAGCACCGGTATGGCCAGCAATCCTGTACCGAGGATGCCCAAAGTAAAGAACAGGAACGCCAAATTTCC
>JBBREX010000051.1:0-17140 GCA_038225245.1 Fimbriimonadales bacterium
AGGGGCGGCATCCTGCCGACCTCCCAACCGCTTAGAGGGGCCGCATCCTGCCGACTTCCTAACCGCTTACTGCTTCCAGAGGATTCTGTGGGGTCGGCAGGATGCCGCCCCTACGGCTTACTGCTCCCATCGGCAAGTATATCTCCCTGCAGTTCAACTCCTTAGCTGCACCTTGCCGGTCCGTTCGATTTTCCCCCAAACCGTCCGAAGGCCCGACGACGCAGTAAAGACCGATTTTAGAACAACTAAATACAACACTTGACGGTAGAGAAATCGTTGCCAAAACAGGCTCCAAAGCAGTCGTTTGTCTTCCCGGTCGAATTGAATCGCAATAAATGAGGAAACGAATTCCACCGAGAAAAAAATCGCATAGAGGACAATCACCCAGCTCAGCTGTTGACTCGCTAGAACTAAAGGTTGCCAATCTTTTTGCTGCTTGTCGGCAGCCATCCAAAGAGCTCCGGTTTGATATAGGGTGTATAAGATTTGGAGATCGACGAGGGGAGCAAGAAGCTGAAAGATCACCTGGAATAACCAAAGCGTGGGAAGGACGACCCAACCAAACCAGCCCCCACGGCCAAACGCTCCAATATGCTTCGCTAAGCACTGGAGGGTCCCGTAGGTCCAACGAAATCGTTGCTTGAAGAAGCCTCGCCACGTTTCGGGAGCCTCAGTGTAGGCAATTGCCTCAGGCTCGTTCTCGATGAGCCATCCATCATCGCGCAAACGCCAAGTAAGATCCATATCTTCCGCCATCGTGTCGGACATATAGCCCCCGGCGGCAGTCACCGCTTTCTTTCGCCAGGCTCCGATTGCGCCCGGCACCACCGTGATCCCATTCATCAGGGAATAGGCACGACGATCCAGGTTCTGGCTGGTTATGTATTCCAGGGCTTGCCAACGAGTCAGAACGTTACGTCGATTACCGACCTTGACATTCCCGGCGACCGCTCCTACTTTCGGATTTTCGAAATGACGCACCAACCGCCCGATCGCCTCCCCGTCGAGCTGCGTATCTGCATCGATGCAAACCAGAATCGATCCGTGAGCCGATTCCAGTGCTCGATTGAGGGCGCTTGCCTTCCCAGAATTCTCTTGACGAATGATTGCTACGCGCTCGTCGTGCTCGAAAGCGATGCGTACCGTTTCATAAGTTGCGTCGGTCGAGCCATCATCGACAACGATTATTTCGCCTATTGGCCAGGTGCTTCTCAATACGGAGGAAATCGTGCGATGGATGACGCCTTCTTCGTTAAACGCGGCAATCAATATCGTTGGCGGTTCACCATTGGCGGCC
The DNA here is from genome assembly GCA_038225245.1 of Fimbriimonadales bacterium. Lineage (GTDB taxonomy): Bacteria > Armatimonadota > Fimbriimonadia > Fimbriimonadales > Fimbriimonadaceae > JBBREX01. The sequence continues at coordinate 1,298 of JBBREX010000051.1, forward strand.
TGCGGTTGGTTAAGTTGTTTGCGGCCCGCTACTAGAGCGAGCACAATGTGCACCGCTCCTCTTCCAATTCCAAGAGCGATCGCCACAAAAAATGCGGTGGCAAGAAAGGACTCGAACGTGAATGCGACCTCAAAAACGATTCGGTCGATGCCCAACAAAATCAGATCTTTTCCGGTGAGTGGAGGCATGGTTTGGAATCGGGTCATTCCCATAAGCTCGCTTGCCGTAGCGAACCTGTACCCTTCGGTTTTAAGGCGAGGAATGATCGTATGCAGAGCTTCGATCGTGGCTCGCCGATCTCCACCTCCATCATGCAAAAGAACAACGTTACCGATACCGGCATGCACATTTGCAATGACTTGCTTGGCGATTTCCGGGCCTCGTGCCTTCGGCGTTCTGCCGGCTGTCCCACTAAGCATCCAGTCCTGAGGATCGATTAGCTCGCCAACCGTTTTGTAACCTAGTTGAGAAGCGATGTCGATAGGCTTCACCTCTTCACCGCTGACTGGCTCGGCGTCAGCATTATAAGGCGGCCTAAAGAGGATGGTCGAACGACCTAGAATGCTTTGGATCGCGCGCTGAGTAGCGTTAAGCTCGAGTTCGCAACGCCTTTCTCCGATCGAGCCCATGTTCGGATGGGTAAATGAATGAGATCCTATATCGTGGCCTTCCGCGAACATGCGTCGCACCAGGGAAGGAAATCTCTGAGCGTTTTCGCCGATCACAAAGAACGTCGCCCGCACTCCAAATTCTTTGAGCACATCCAGCACTTGGTCCGAATACTCACCAGACGGCCCATCGTCGAAGGTGAGAGCAACTGTTTTTGCCCGCCTGCCCGAACGTTGAATTACATACGAGCTCGGAATGCGCAAATATTGGACACCCGTGATCAGCCCGCTTTCGTGATCAAAGCTAAACCGACGTTCGCCCTTGCCGGGTTCCGCTACGACCTGGAGAATTTCACCTTCCCCCTGGAAATCAACCTCATACGGAAAATCGATTTTTAGCAAAACGCTGGGATCGGGTGGATTCCTGAGACGACTTCTATCGAGAAACTGCCAGATGCTCGGGTCTTCTGTTCCCAGAGCCCAAACGGCCGCTCCACGGACGCTCGACTTGGACCCCACCAGCCACTGGTCATAGGCCGAAGGGCCATCTAATATCCAAACCTGATGAGCAACTCCTTTGTCGTCGACATAATCAAATTTGGAGTTCAAAGAATACGGGTCGAACTGGACCACTTCCCGCACAGGAAGATCGTCTCGGGCTTCTTTGGCAAGAACCAGGGCATCTTGATAGGACAAGGACTCTGCTTCATGTCCGTTTGCCGCCCAGTCGTACGCATAGCTCCCCATCCCGAGGACTAGTTTTTCAGGAGGTACCGCTCTTTGAATTGAGGAGACGGTCTTCTCAAACCATCCAATGGACGCGATGGGACCCGACTTTCCAAGCGACTCGTGTTCGTCGTACGCCATCAGGACCATATAATCGCAAAGGACAGCCGCCCCCTTGAGCCAATCCAAGTCGCGGTTTGCCTCGATGTCGATGCTGAACTCCAATCCGCCAACCGCCAACCGCCAACCTAGCCGCTTAATGAACGGAAGCAAACCACGCCATTGCGACGCGGACAGATTCTCAAAGTCCAGATTCAGTCCGTCCATTCTCTCCGAGGTGAGCCACCTCGTCAAGTCTTCGATGATTTTGGTTTGCGCGTTAGGAGAGCGAATGAGAATGTCCACCCGCTTGGCATCGAAGACGCCTTCTTCGGCATTGCTGAGGATCGGGCAAAGTTTCAAGCCGTGTCGCCTAGCGATATTGACGACATCGAGATTGTGAGGAGTTAGATTGGGATCCCAATCCCGGAAGTCGAGTCCGCCACCGTCTCTGGACAGATGCACCCATTCCGGCATGACATGCGAAAGCTTGTCGGCGTTAGCCCGCAATGAGCTTAGTGCGGTCTCCTGCCAAGGCGGATAGAACGCCGCCATGATCGGCGAACTGGTGGGCACCCGGGGACGGCTCGCCCAATAACGCTGACGCTTCGCAATATGATCGTAAAGCGCTTGAATATCTCGGTGGAGTAGGAAGGCCGCCTTACTGCTCTGCTTGCGATCGACCGAGTGAACGAAGCCAAATCCCTTTCCCGTGATCGAAGGCAACAACGGTTGCACCACTAAGCTAAAAGCGAAAACGGCCAAAAGCACGGCAACGATGGCGCCGACAAGGGCCATCAGGCGCCGAACGGCGCGAGGCCGCTCGCCTTTTGGATCAAAAAATATTGGTTTGTGAATCAAGATGTCAGGCGATAGGCAGCATTATCGATGGTCGATGTTTACTCATCGTCGTCTAGCATTTGCTTCGCCTTTTGAACTGCCGAGCTTCGTCGTTTGACTTGCCCATACTGCCCACTTTGGGACGGTCCCGATTGTCCACCCACGCTGCCATCGACGGTTAGCGCAGCCGCTCGCAGACGGGCATGTTCCCTAGCTGCTTCCGCGATCAAGCCTGCTTCCGGCCCACGCTTCGCCATCACCGCCTTATCCCAAAGGTACAGAATCGGAGAAGCGTTATAGATCGAAGAATAAGTACCCGAAACGATTCCGGTGAGCATTGCCAGACAGAAAAACTTGAGGTCGGGGGTGGGGGTTCCGGCGATGATAAGAATCAAAAGCGTAGCGACCACGGTGAGAGATGTATTGATGGACCGCGCGAAAGATTGAGTGATCGAGCGGTTGCTCAAGTTACCAAAATCTTCGCCTTTCACCGGCCGCCTGAGGTTCTCGCGAATACGGTCGAAGATAACGATCGTATCATGAACCGAGAATCCGATGACCGTCAACATCGCCGTGATGAATAAAGCGCTGACTTCCCAACCCGCGAAATACCCCACGATCGCCGCCACTCCCAATACCACTAGGATGTCGTGAACCAGGGCGAGAATCGCGGAGGTGCCAAAACGAATACCGTTCACGAAGCCGCCGAGGGCAAAGCCGAATCGGATCGCCAAGTACAGGACGATCAAGGTCGAGCTAAGCACGACCCCAAGAATGGCGTTCCGCAAAGTCTCTCGTTGCACGCTTGGTCCAATTTCGGTAAGGCTTGGAGTAGCAAGGGTTTGGAGACCGGTGAGCTCAGCCAGGTGTGTATACGCTTCTATGCTTCCGGACTTTAACTCCTTTGTGGGCGGTACCGTCACATAGGCGAATCGGCCGTTGCCGATAGTGGCGAATTTTACGTTAGCCCCTTTTATGCCGCTCTTCTCGAGCTTGGAGACAATTTCGTTGCCAGTAATTCCACCAGGGGCGCTATATGTAGCTTCGTAACCGCCGCTGAACTCCACATTGGGCTTCAATCCGCCGATTCCGACGAAGATCAGCCCCGGAATGATCGTGGCAAGAGAAATGATAAACCATCGCTTAGCGGTGTTCACGATTTGCAGAGGTTTGTGGTCGGCCGTCTTTTCCATGCCTTCCCCAAACCACTGCCGATTGAGTCCGAACCATTTCTCGCTTGCTCCCATGCCGGAGCCCACCAGAAACACAAGTAGAGATCGGGTTACCGTTACCGCCGTGAATAGCGATATGAGGACACCGATAATCAGGGTGCTGGCGAAGCCTTTAACAGGGCCAGTCCCATACGTAGCGAGAACGAGCGAAGTGATGAGGGTACAGGCGTTGGAGTCGATAATCGCAGGAAGGGCGCGGCTGAAACCAAGCTCGACCGCCTTCATGAGCGTTCTGCCCTCGCGCAACTCCTCTTTCACCCGCTCGAAGACGAGAATATTCGCATCCACCGCCATGCCGACGGAGAGAATGAATCCTGCGATGGCGGCGAGTGAGAATGTGGCCCCAATGAGCTTGAGCGCGGTCAAAGTGAAGAGCACGTAGAGACCGAGAGCGAGTACCGCTACGAGACCGGGGAATGCATAATAAACCACGAGAAAGACACAGATCACCGCGAACGCGATCATGCCTGCGTTCACGATCTGCGTCAAAGCGCGATTGCCGATCGTAGGATCGACCGACTGGCTGCTTTCCTCGATCAAGCTCACGGGAAGCGCGCCCGCATTGAGCAGCGTGCTTAGGTTGTTGACGTAAGCCGGATCGAAGGTTCCCTCGATGAAAGCTTCATTGCTCAGGATCGCTCCGTCCTTCAGAGGAGCAATGTTGAGGACTTGGTTGTCGAGGACGAAGGCGAGCTTTTCGCCGCGATTAAGGACTCGTCGAGACCAGGCCTCCATTTTCCTCGCTCCTTCGCTGGAAAATTCGAACATCGGAACCGTGTTGGACCCCCGAACTTGGCCGTAGGCCTTTGCTAAGTCTTCTCCCTTCAGAATCAAATCCCAACCTTTGATGATCTCCAAATACTCCGGGGTGTTCGGACGAATGATCTCGTTGGTGGAAGTCTTCCTAAAAGTGACGAGGGGCTTCCCTTTATTGTCTTCGTGCTCCTCTATGTAAGGCCGGTAGCTTGCCTTATCGGTAACGATATTCTTCGCGTGGTAGCACATGATGCTAGCGGTGCTATTCAGAATCTCCCGAGCCCGCTGGGGATCGGTAAATCCCGGAAGTTCCACGATAAACTCGTCCAGGCCCTTCTGCTGCACCGTCGCTTCGTTCACACCGAGCGAGGTAGACGCCCTATTGGTGAGAATCCTGACGAGGTTCGTGCGCACGTCATCGAGGCGTGACCGCTGATCCTGCTTAAGCTCGTCCGTCTTCATCCTATAGATCAGCCGAACGCCTCCCTTCACGTCTAAGCCGTAGTTGTACGCCTTCGTGGTGTATAGCCATAAAGAAAGGCCGGCGAGACCGAGGACAATCAACAGAAATAGATAGCTCTTGGACAGCAAAGTAGAAACGCCTCCTTGGCGCTTTGATTGGAGAGATTATACCGGAGCAAGCGGCTTAGAACTTGATCTGATATTCCATCCGGACGGTCCAATTTTGGAGCCGAACGTCGTCCGATCGGGTGCCCTGATAGCTTACGTTCCCCGCAAATATACTGAGGAGCTGGTTCGGCCCGGGACGCTGATCAAACCTCAAGCTGTATCGATGTATGGATCGGCTCTCGTACCCCACGTCGGTCTGCTCGAGGCCATAAAAGAGAGTAAGAGGCGAAGGGTTATTCGCGAACAAGGTCACATTGACCCCAGCGACGCGGCTCAAAGAATGCGCCTGATCATTGATGAGCTCTTCCCAGCTAAGCTTCGCCTTAGTGCTCACGCCGTGGTTAAAGCCCAACTCCCATTTGTTAGAGCGAGATGCCTGGGGAAGCGAGCCCAAAATGACATCGCCCCGAGCAATTTCCGGATTCGTGATCAGCTTGTGAGTGAGTTCGATACCTTTGCTTGGGCGAAGAGTAATCGTGTAGTCGCGGATCATGACCTGGTCGTTGTCAGGCAGAGTCCTGAGTTTGTAACTGATGCTGGCGTTCAAAAAGCGATTGGGATTTTGGTCGGTCGACATGGCGAACGCCCGATCGATGGCGCGACAGCCATTGGGGGCCATCTGGCTCAGATATTCGTACTTGAAACTATTCGAGCCGACCCTAGTACCAAGGGCGAAATTGCGGTTCTCCTTTAGCCAAGCATCGCGGTCTCGTGAAGTATCGGCGGCGAACCGGAAGCTCAAATCACGCAGAAAGCCAATCTGAAGAGGCTTTTTGGTACCGAGCTGGAGGTTGCCGATGGCCTGATTGCGCGAGTCGTCCCAGCGATGAGTTTGATAGGAAGCCGAGTCGATCTTAACATCGCCCACTTGGCCCGGACTCAAGGAAACGCTTGATTGCATCTCGCCGTGTTGTTCTTCGATGAGTGATCTTGCGTAGCCGTAGTCAAGGCGTAGGCCGTTTCCAAAATCCCACCAAAATCCGTAGTTGCGTTTTTTCTCGTCCGGCTTCTCGCTGCCCGTTCTGTCGATGGAAACATCGGTTACGCTGACGCCGGTTCTCTTTCCCAATTCCGTGCTGACGGTGTTCGCGCTGATATCTTCCTTGTCCCCGTTGGAGTATTCCGTCCGGGTTTGTTCCGTCTTGACCGCTGTTTTGGCGTTGATTTTGGTCTCGTAACTGAGCGTTTCTTTTTTGGAGTTTGGCTGATTCGAATTCATGCCATCGAACGCTTTTTCCTCTTGAGAATACGCCAAGGCCCCGTATTTGCCAAAGTTTCTAGAAATGCCGAACCGATCGATCTTATTCGCTAAGAGCAAATGCGTGGGATCGTCGTCCCTTTGGTCTAGATGCATCCAGTCGATTTGCGTAAATTTGTCGAATTTCCATCCCACCAAAGCGTTTCGATAGGATCTATTTTCGTGCAGAGTGTCGTTCCGCGCATCGCTGATCTGAGAGTCGAGCCTGAATCCCTTGAACACCTGCCATCCGAGCTTAAATTCGGTCTGATCGAAGCCCTTTATGACGTTAAGCAGCTCCTTTTCTGGGTCAACCAGTTGTCCAACTGAGTTGAACCCGGCATCGACGGATCGGCGGGCGTAGGTTAGATCGAAGCCCTTGTCCTGATAGGCGAAGGTTTGGCGACTGGCCGCCCCTTCCGGTATTCCCGCATGCATCTGAGAATAGGAAAGTTTCTTATCGCGGGAGAGGATCGCCGATAGGTCGAAGTCGGTACGGGCGAGACCGGGCAAACTGCCGATCCTCAACCGCTCGAATTCCATTAGTTTCGAAAGCTCGGTTAGCTCAGCTCCGAAATCTTGCCTTTTGTAAGCTAGATTAAACTTAGGCGAAGCGAGCCGGTAACCGATGATCTGGCCTGAATCTTTTTCGCCACTGAGGTGTAAGGTTTCGAACGTTGCATTCAAACTCTTGCCGATCGGACCTGCGAGTCGAAGGCCTGACCGCTCGAGGCCCGCACTCTGCAAGAATGCGTTTTTCTCCTCGGGCTTGATGGGAATCTCGCCGGCATCGTACAGCTTGCCGATGGCCTTCATGTGATCGACGATCTCGGGGTCGGCGAGCGACCCAAGTGCGGTCAACCCTTTATCGGCGCCCCTTAGGTGTTGCTCGAGGGTCCATTTGTTTGATTGGAGATGGAGATCCTGCGCCTTGTAGTCGCCAGTGTCGGTCCGCAGGACGCTTGAACCGAATAAGATCGAATTTGCCTTCCCGGGTGAGGCCGCTAAATTGAAGCTTTGCCTTCGAAGGCCGGCCTCCCGAGCGAGCTGTCCAGCGTCCGCCTCACGGAGATTTCCGAATCTGGAGAATCCCGCGTCGACGATTTGATCGCTAAATCCGAACTTGAATTGGTTAAGATCGAGGCCGATCGATCGGCGATAGATCCCCTTGCCGTCTTGATCTTCCACTTTCAGCGAATCGAATGATCCTTTGCCGCCCTTGAGGCTTAGCGCTCCTTGGATCGTCTGCCGATCCAGGCCTCTCTCTTTGGAAAGTTGATCGCGATCCGCTTCGGCAATATCCTTGAAGCGATTGAACAGAGGATCGACTTTCTGGCCCGTCCAGTTGAGCTGAAGGCCACCGGTCTTGATGCCTAGGCTCCGCCATTCGATGGAACCGGTATCGTCGCTCACTTGACGATAGCTCTGACTGAGCTTGAGCCCCGCGCCGCCGATATCTTTGAAACCCAAGCCGACACGCTTTAGACCCTTCTCCTTCTGAAGCTGATCTACGAAGCCTTTCTCATAACCGGCGTTTTGGAATGCCTGGAATCCATTAAAATTTTGGCGGATATCCTGATAGTCCGCTTCGATTTCACCCCCAAGAGCCTTAGTCCCAAGCTTCTGGAGCATGGCTTGCGATTTTCCGGTATCCATCAAGGCTTTACTGTCTTCAAAGTCATAAAGCGATTGAGCTTGTACTTGTTTCCGCTCGCCGACCACGAACAGACCATTCAGGCCGCCGTGACCAAATGAAAACGAGTTGTGTAAGCCGTAAAGATTGGAAGTGGTGACCGTTCCATCGGCAAGGCGCTCCGTCATGCCGAGACCGAGCATCAGAGACGCTCCTGGCAGCAGATTGAAGGTGAAACCATTGATCCCATTCACGAAAGCGCTACCGGCCAAGCCTTTCGATTTTTCTGGATCGAAGCGGTAGGAAGCGCGGAGCGCTTGGCCCGGACGAGGAGTGCGCATGAGGTAGATCGTGCCTGAAGCGTAATCGAACGAGTAATCTTCGCCGCGCTTGAGGGTGCGCCCATCGAGGTCGATCTGCTCGGAAGCGGTGATAATTCCGCCATTTTTAAGGGGAATGCCGAACCCGGAGCCTTCGATTCGCACCAGGTCGATAGCGGTTCTACCCCCGATAGCGGACGTAGCTGCCTTGGCCTTTTCAGCATCCATCGAAAAAGGCGTCTGCGATCTCGCACCCATGGGGATGAGTGAAATCGCTATCCAAGCCAACGTTCCCAATCGGTGTGAACGCATACTACACACTCATATACCGTACATTATCGCTCAACTTCGGTTAGAATTGAGTCCTTATTCCCGAATACGGGTCGAACTTCGACTTTCGTTCGCCAAAATACCGGGTTTTAGTCAAAATCGAGGCTCCAATCGAATTTCTTATCGGCCGTAAGAGGGTGAACAAATCACGATTGGATTCCGATAATGAACGGGAAATGGCAAATGAGGATGAGGCCCTACCAATAATGTTAACCCGGGCGGAGGCCCGGGAGGTGCTCGTCCGCTGCATGAGCAGCGAGGAATCCGATAATCCCGCCGTCAATTCCGCCATGCAAAAGCTTGCCCATGTGCTCGGAGGGTCGACGAAAGGCGAAATCGCCGCCTAGACGGGATAGTGGCACGGGCTTCCAGCCCGTGTGTTTTGGGCATCTTGCCCATGGATCGACTGTTTGCATACCCGGGGCGCTGACGCCTCTCACGGGCTAGAAGCCCGTGCCACAAGATTTAAACTTGAACCCAAGCTCCCGAATCCGAGCTTCGTTCTACCGCATCAAGGACCCGCTGGTTTTTATAGCCGTCCTCAAAGTCCGGCGAACAGGGCAAAACCTTATCGACTGATATCAAGGCATCCGCCACCAGGTTGATAAAGGTGTGCTCGTATCCCAATATATGGCCCACCGGCCAATATTGCCCGGCGTAAGGATGGGAGCTTTCGGTGGCTTGGATAAGGCGGAAACCATGCGTTCCTTGCCGGTCGCGCCCGTCGTAATACTCCAGCTCATTCATTCGCTCCAAATTAAACACGAGGGACCCCTGTGAGCCATTGATTTCGAACCGATTATAGTTTTTCCTCCCAACCGCAAATCGGGAGGCCTCGAATGTTCCCAAAGCGCCATTTTTGAAGCGGGCAAGAAACATTGCGGCATCGTCGACGGTGACCGGCCCCACCTGGGTTTTAGGTGATGCTCCGAGCTTGTCGTCCACGTCGCCGGCCAGTGGACGCTCCTTCACGAAGGTGTGTAAGGCGCCAGACACCTGGTCGAATTCTCCCAGCAAGTATCGGCCGAGATCGATGATATGGGCCCCGATGTCGCCGAGGGCGCCGCTGCCCGCCTTCTCCTTTTGAAGCCTCCAAACCAGGGGGAACTGGGGATCTGCGATCCAGTCCTGCAGATAGGTCGCCCGCATGTGGTAGATCGTTCCCAGCTCACCGCCCGCGACAATCTGCTTGGCCAGAGCTACTGCAGGAGCCTTTCGATAGTTATGAAAGATGGCATTGGCGACGGCGGCTTTCCTAACTGCTTGGTGCATTTGCTCGGCCTCCGCCAGGGTGTTCCCTAGTGGCTTTTCGCAGAACACGATCTTGCCCGCCTTAGCCGCCGCGCACGCGATTTCGCAATGACTGTCGCCTGGAGTACAAACATCGACGATGTGGATACGGGGATCCTCTACCACTTTGCGCCAGTCGGTTTCGATTTGCTCCCAACCAAGCTTTGCCGCGGCTTGCCGGACGCGATCTTCGTGTCGCCCACAAATCGTCTTGAGTACGGGCTCTATCGGTAGGTCGAAAAATCTGCCCACTTGGCGGTAAGCGTTGCTGTGGGCCTTGCCCATAAACTGGTATCCGATGAGTCCAACATTGAGCTTTCTGGCAGACATGGCGATTAGGTTACTCGTCGGCAAATGCAGAAATCTCAGGGCAAGGACGTATCTTATCTAGAGTGCGAGGCTTTCAAGTTGGCTCCATAACGGTAGATCCGCCGCTTCTCCTGGCCCCCATGGAGGATGTGACCAATCAGCCTTTCCGCCGCATCTGCAAGCGCATCGGCGGACCCGGGCTTATGTTTACCGAGTTCGTGAGCGCGATGGCGATCCACCACGGGGCCGCAAAAACCTTCAAGAAAATGGAGATCCACTCGGAAGAGCGGCCACTTGGTATCCAAATTTTCGGGGGCGATCCTGAAATCATGGCGGAAACTGCTCGGATCGCGGAAGAAATGGGAGCAGACCTGGTCGATATCAACATGGGCTGTTGGGTGCCGAAGGTGTGCAAGACGGGCTCAGGCGCGGCCTTGCTGAAAGACCCCTCGCTCGCCGAGGAGATTGTGCGAGCGGTCGTGCGGGCGGTGTCGGTCCCGGTCACTGTTAAGGTGCGCGCGGGCTGGGATTGGTCACTGTTCGCCGCGCCCGAACTTGCCAAACGCTTTGAGAATGCAGGCGCCCGGATGTTGACGCTTCATGCTCGCTTTGCCAAGCAAGGCTTCGACGGCCAAGCGGATTGGAAATTGATTGAGGGCCTTCGCAAGGCGGTCAGGGTTCCTCTGATCGGCAATGGCGATGCCAAACAGCCGGAAGACGTGATGAAGATGTTCATGGAGACCGGATGCGACGGAGTGATGGTCGGCCGAGCAGCCATCTCGAACCCTTGGATTCTAGCTCGCATGAGAGCTTTGCTTCAAAGGCAAAAGCCTCCCGCTCTCCCCACGCTGGAAGAACGCATCGCGGTGGCGATCGAGCACGCTGAGATGATGGTCGCGTTCGAAGGCGGACATGAAACCTATCTAAACTTCTTGGTTGATGGAACGAAAGATCAACCCGCCATCGAGGAACGGGCGATTCGCGCTTTGCGAGGACAGCTGCCGCTTTACATCAAGGGCGAGCCAGGGGCTGCTCAGATTCGAAACCGTCTGACTGCGTGTGACAGCGTGGCCGAAATTCGAGCGATTCTAATTGAGTTTATGGACGCCCATCACTCACGCGACGGCCTTGTGATGGCAATGCCGGTTTAAGCCACCGCTTTAACCGACCAGGAATTGCGGGAGCGGTGACGAGGGCGATGATTGCGGCTACCCTGAGATTGTCCAGGCTGCGGTAACCCCCTGCCAGTAAATCCCAGAAAAATAAGGATGCCACGATCAAGCTGAGGAAACACACGAACGCGCAAATGGTTTTGAACGCGCTTGCCAAATCCTCCATCATGGACGTCGTCGGCTCAGCTTCATTAATCGCACCTGTCGGCTCAGGAAGACGACGTACGGCGCCCAGCATTCCCTCGACTTCGCTCTCCGGAATCCGAAGAGCCTCGGCGACATCGGACACGGTGATGAGGTGGAACTGCTCGGCTTCCTGTTGTCGCTGCGCCCAGAGCTCCATGATCCGCTTGGCTTCGTCTTGCGACATATGCTTCGGGCGAATCATCGATTGCCGTTCAAATTCATGATGCATGGGGATTCTCGCTGGTTCTTACGCGCTAATTCGAGGTGACGATGCCCTATTTTCCCACTTTCTGAAGAATAAGTTCGACCTCGCGCCAAACTGCCTCCGCCGTCAAGCTGGTAACGGGCCGACCCTCTCCCGGCTCAACTACCTTTACCCAAGGATAAGGTGGGGCCCAGAGCCGATGAATCCCATTCCGAAACAGGCCGATGGTTGGCGTCTTGGCGGCCGCCCCAAGGTGCATGATGCCATTATCGATCGAAAGCACGAGCTTGGCTCGAGCGAGAACTCCCACAAGCTGCGGAAGGGACAGCTTCCCTCTCAAGTCGCGCACTCTCTGCTGTTCGACCAATCGATCCTCAATCTCAGTACCCTCGTAGTGGGCACGCTGTGCTTGCTTGTCCGCCCCCACCAACGATACGGTTAATCCTGCCGCCAGGAATCGATTAACCGTCCTCACCCAGCACTCGCTGTCCCAAAGCTTGGTGGTCTGACTAGCGGATGGCGAGACGACCACATCGGACGGGTCGATACTCGAATCTTCGCTTGGCACTCGGTAGTTCGGTATGGGGCCGGACAAATAGGCGAGTCGGCAAAAGACTTCTCCTATGAAGCCGCTATCGAGAAAGGAATAGCGCTCAGTGATATCAGGTTTCGCCCAACCTTCATCTCGCCATAGATCGCCACGATCGTCATCGGGAAAGGGCAAATCCTTGCGTCCACCTTCGTCGATGCAAGGCCCGCAAATAAACCCGAAATCCCCCGCTAAGGCTCCCGCAACGACCTTCGCGTACGGGGTTCTTTCCAGGGAGATGACCAAATCGAATGGATCCTTCTTTAACACTTTCTCAAACGCCGCTCGAGGCGCGTTTCCATGAAGCGGATAAGAGTCATCGAAACTATCCGATTTAGCGAGGAATTCGAGGGTCCGTGTTCCGCTGAAATAAACGAGCCGCTTTGGCTGGAGCTCTTGCCGAAGAAGCTGCAGCAATGGAGTCGAGACGACGAAATTGCCGATCGCATCGTTTGCGATAACGGCGATGGTAGGACCGTCGATCCGTTCGCCTTGATAACGTCTCACCGAAGGATTGTAGCGTGGTGTGGGCGTCTCGCCTCCCCATTCGGTTACCATGACGCATATGCAGGCTGAAGAAAACCCGCCGATTCCCGGCGTGGTGTGGAAGCTCGGCTGGATCAGCTTTTTTGCCGATGTAGCCTCGGAAATGGCCTATCCCTTGCTGCCGCTGTTTCTGAGAGCGGTGCTTTTAGCGCAAGCATCGGCGATCGGGGCGATTGAAGGGGTTGCCGAGTCCATTGTGAGCATCATGAAGGGCTGGTCGGGATGGCAGTCTGATCGAAGAGGCAAGCGAGTCCCTTTCGTTCGCTGGGGATACTTCCTGAGTGCGCTTGGAAAGCCACTTGTCGGATTGGCAACCGTTTGGCCGATGGTTCTCTTCGCCCGATCCCTGGACAGGGTTGGAAAGGGACTAAGGACCACCGCGCGCGACGCTCTTTTAGTTGATGCGGTGGATCGTCGGATTTTGGGGCGCGCCTTTGGCTTACATCGTGGCATGGACACGGCAGGGGCGCTCGTGGGGGTCCTGCTATCGGCAGCGCTGATCGCCGTTCTTCCTGGACAATACCGTCTTATTTTCTTGCTCGCCGGCATTCCTGGGCTCGCGTCCGTATGGCTGACGATGCAGCTTCGCGAAGAGATTGAGGTTCGGAGAATCGAGCCTTCGTTCACCGATCCAATGCCGAGCGTTCCCATGCCCACGAGATACTGGGTCGCGCTCAGTTTAACGATCCTTTTTTCGCTCGCGAATTCGAGCGATGCATTTTTGATTTTGCGAACCGGGAAGGAGCAGTGGGGCTACTCGCCGGCGGTAACAGTCTTGGCCTACGCTCTTTACAACGTGTCCTACATGTTGCTTTCGTATCCGGCGGGAGTTGTTAGCGACCGGCTCGGACGTTGGGGCGTGATCGCCCTTGGTTGGACGATCTACGCGCTTGTCTATGCAGGATTTGGGCTCCTTGGACCCTCATCGGTTTGGATACTGTTCGGCCTTTATGGAGTCACTATGGGCTTGACCAAGGGAGTTGGCACTGCCCTTGTCGCCGATTACGCTCCTCCCCATGCGAGAGGAACGGCGCTGGGACTGTTTTACATGATAAGTGGATTGGCCACTCTTGTAGCGAGCCTGTTGATGGGAGTCATGTGGGATCGATTTGGACCGCGAACCGCATTTCTCACGGAAGCCGGCATCGCCGCGGCAGCCGTGATGCTCGTGCCCATTGCCCTTTGGATGTCCAAGGATAGGTAAAACGTACAACGTGCGTTCGTGGCTTGGCATCGACGGAGGAGGCACCAAGACCCACTATCGTCTTCAGGTGGAGGCGTGTCGAGAATCGATAGACTTGACGTCCGGGCCCATGAACTGGAGCCGGATGTCGAGCGAGGAGTTCCAGTCCTCACTGAAAGCTGCGGGAAGGTCCCTGCCAACGCCTAAGTTCGTGTACGGCTGCTTCGCCGGTATTCTGACGTCCGAAGACTCTTTGGAAGTGCTTCACTGCATGAAGCATGTCTGGCCTGAGGCGCTCGTTCGATGCGGTCCTGACTTTGAAGCGGCCCTAGCAGCCTGCAAGCTTGAATCCACGGCATGCGTGATCGCTGGAACCGGCTCCATAGTCGTCTCTTACGCAAAGGGGCTGGCAAGGTGTTCCGGAGGGGGCGGCCCCTTTATCGGCGACTGTGGATCAGCGTTCGATTTCGGTCGAAAAGGCGTGCGTTATTTGCTGGAAGCGGAAGTGTCAGACCACACCGAGATTTACCGTCTTGCCAAAGAACTCTATGGGGAAATCGATTCACGAAGGATGTTGAGGCAAATCTACCAAGCTGATCAGTGGGTTGCCCAAATCGCGCGGCTAGCCAAGGCGGTTGCCGAAGATGCGGTTGCCGGCGAGGATTACGCCGTCCGCTCTTTCGACGACAACTTGGCCCGAACTACGGCGTCCCATCTACGCACCCATCATAATGATGCCGAGACCTGGGATGTAACTTTGGCGGGCGGGTTGTGGGACGTTGCGCCTATTTTCGCGCAAGATTTCTCCCAAAGATTGAAAAGCATGACGGGAGACCAGTTAAAAAACGTTGAATTGCTCGCAGAGGCGCCGGTTGCGGGAGCAGTGAAACTTGCCCAACAGATTGAAATATGAGCACTGAGAATAGGAATCCCCGCTCGATCGGCCTCGACAAAATGAGCGCCGTGCAGATTGTTCGGCTCATGAACGAAGAAGAACAAGTCGTGTTCCGCATACTGAGACAATCGGAGGAGAAGCTTGCCGTCGCCGCTCAGCACGTGGCAGATGCTTTTCAGGAAGGGGGAAGGATCATTTATGTGGGAGCGGGTACTTCCGGACGCATCGCGGCCGCCGACGCCGCCGAAATGCCCCCAACCTTTGGCGTCGATTCGAACCGATTCATCGCCGTATTGGCGGGCGGGTGGCGGGCGGCGGACCTAGCGATTGAAAACGCGGAGGACGATGAGCATTTCGCCATCGCATCGATCAACGAGCTAAGCCCGACCCGCAAGGACGTCGTTATAGGCCTTACCGCAAGCGGGAGGACGCCTTTCGTGGTAACCGCAATTCGACACGCCAAAGCAAAGGGGGTTTGGACCTGCGGAATTGCCAACAGCAAGCATGCCGCTTTGCTCAAGGAAGCCGACCTTCCAATATTGCTGGAAACGGGCCCAGAAGTACTGACGGGTTCGACAAGATTGAAGGCCGGCACTGCGCAAAAAATGGCGTTAAACCGGATTAGCACAGCCGCCATGGTTTTGAGTGGCAAGGTGATTGAGAATCTCATGGTGGACGTTAAGGCAAACAATCAAAAGCTCAAGGAGCGCTGCGTGCGCATCCTTCGCGAGCTATCGCCGGTTACCGAGAGCGAAGCTTGGGACTTGCTCGAGGGGGCTGACTGGAACGTGCGAAGGGCGCTCGATCACTTACGATCGGTGCCGACTTCCTAGATTGTAAACGGAGTTTTAGGTACCTGGTTCCCGCAAGGAACCGGGAAGCCTTAATTCCATAAAGGTGGCAATCGCAAAGCGATCGGTCATTCCGGCCACGTAATCCACCGCTCCTTGCAAGCCATCGTATTCCGCAGCAAGATTCTCCGGTTGGGCAAAATGGCGGAACAGCTCTTTGACCATAGCCTTTGCCTTTTGAGCGTGAGCAACCTGAGACTGGCGCA
>JBBREX010000052.1:0-16537 GCA_038225245.1 Fimbriimonadales bacterium
GGGAGCGACGAGTGACGCAAAATCGGCCAATGACGCTTTATCCAAGCTTGGCCTCGATCTTGAGCAGCGTCGCCTCGAGCTCGAAGATGCGAGCAGGAAATTTCAATCTCAAAGCGCGGAATACCAGAATGCCAAACGGCGCCTGGCTTCCGCCGAGCACCTGGCCAAAGGCGTTCTTGAAAATGAGACGAGAAACCTCTCCAGCGGAATGTCGCCCCAGCTTGCAAGAGCTAGCGCTCAGCTCGATTCTTTGCGAGCAGCCGTTTCCGAAAACCAAAAAATACTTGCCCGATACGAGCAAACTGCAAAAACCGCCCCCGCCAATTACGCTTCTGTGGAGGCGGTGAAACGCTCATTTCTGGCTGCGCTTGAAAACAAGGCCTTGCTCGATATCGAATTGGCTAACGCAAAAATTGCAGAGGCCCGGGATCCCTCGCGATTCGAAGTCGTCGATCCTCCTCAAGCCGATCCCGATCCAGTCGGCCCGAAGCGTCTCTTCCCTACCCTGTTAGCGTTTTTCGTTGCTCTGGCTATCCAGAGCTGGCCTGCATGGTCAACTCGGTTGAAGGCGATTGACAACTAGCGTTCTATCTCGGCAAGAACCGGCTCGATTTCGATGTTTTGCCCGACCGCTTCGCGTATTTGCTTGGCTAGCGCACGCGCTTCGTCATCGCGCCCGACTCTCTTTGCCGCCAAAGCCAAGTTGATCGCGATGGGCAACGATCCTTGGATCGTATTCGCGGCATATCTCATTACATTGTAAGCTTCGTCGTTCCGACCTTGAGCTCCGAGAGCCGCCACGAGTTCTCCATAAGCCGGCTCGCAGCCCGGGAAGAGATTCAATAAGCGCCGAGCGGCATCTTCCGCTTCCTGAGATTCTCCTATTCGATTGAGCGCCGTGCTTAGGAGCAGCCACATTTTCCAATAGTCAGCGAGCCAATTCTTGAGAGGGCGAAGCTCGCGGACCGCTCCCTGAAAGTCCTCGGATTCGATCTTTTGACTAGCGGATTGAACCGCTTCGATTCGCTTTGGTTGCTCCAGCTCAATCTTCCAGGCAAGCGTTTGGGCACGCGTGTTCGTATCCGGATTTGCCGCTAACACATCCTGGAGAATCTTAGGGACTTCGAACTGACGGCCGGAATTTTGCAGTGTCTGGGCATATTCCAACAGCAATGGGATATCGGTAGGGCTTTCGTCCAAGCAATCCTCATAGAGATCCATTGCACGATCCATTTCGCCTTTTTGAGCTAAAACAGGGGCATAAAACCGTTTCACCACGGAATTGATGGCAACGCTTTCAAGTCCCACGTCAAAGGCTCGTATGGACTCTTCTTCTTGGCCTGCCTGCATGAGAGCCATGGCATATCGAGCATGAGCCAAACCATTTTCCGGGTTGGCCTCGACAAGAGATTTCCAAAGAGCGGGGACCTCATGAGCGCGATTCGTAGCGACCAGAACTTGGGCCAAAAAGTCGGTGGAAGGCTTATCCGCCCCTTCAAGCTCTAGCGCCCGGCGAAAGTTTCTCTCTGCATTAACCGGCATACCCATGGTCATTTGGGCCATCCCCAAGCGGGCCAAAATAGCCGGCTCGGCGGGGTCTAGCTCGTGCGCTTTCTCAAAAGTTTCCGAGGCTTTGGCCGGACTGCCGATCGCTTCATAAAGCTCGCCCAAAGCAAAAAGCCCGCGGCCATCTGATGGCACCATTTCGATCGCCTTCTGAAGGACGCGCTCTACGGTCTCGCCAGAACCCATCCTCATTTGAACTGCCGCTCGGCAGAGTTGGATGAGCGTGATGTAGGGAGCTTCCCAATCTTGATCGGCTTCTATCGCCGAAAGTAGAAGGTCCATCGCCGGCTCCGGGCTGAACTCCGCTGCCACTTGGCCTTGGGAACGTTCGACATATTGAAGGGCATCGTAGCCTTCCAGAAAAGCGAGGAACGCGGGCTGATTTTCCGTACCAAACAGTTCCACGTCGTCGCTCATTTCTTCGCTGATTTTGCCTCCCGCTTCCCGAGACAAAGCCACGACCAGTGGCCGAAGAAGGCTGAAAACTTGGTCTTTGGCCGATGCGAGGGTTTCGACGGAAGCGGGCTCCTGAACTCCTTCGTTAAAGATTCTAAAGGTTAGCGAAAATTTTTCGCCAGGTTCTTCCTCGAGTAAACCGTCCATAGTTTTGTCCATCTTCGATTGTTCGAAGAACTGGGCCAGCATTTCGGGCTCGTTGAGCGATTCGGATGGATTGATGTTGGCAAACGTGGGGGGCTCGCCTTCGAGCTTAACCAGATAGCTTACGGCATTGATGTCCACGCCGGTCGCTTCGCGAACGATGTCGACTGCGAAATTGGCAAATTGCCGAGCTAGGGCAGGCTTTGCGCCCGGCCCGGCATTAAAGGGAAGAACCGCAATCGTCATATCGTGGCGAGTGTACCGGACCCACCTGAATTGGACTGACTCGGTTCAACCTAGTCTCCAAAATCGAGAACAATCTTGCCCGCGTTGCCGGCTCGAAGAATATCCATCGCCGCATTCACATCTCGTGCGGGCATTTCGTGAGTGATGATGGGATCGATATCGAGCCCTTTGTCCGTCAGCAGCCAGCTCATTTGGTCCCAAGTTTCCCAAATCTTGCGCCCGACGATCCCATGTAAGTTTAGGCCCTTGAAGATCACCTGGTTGAAGTCGAAGTCTTGAATAAAGTCCGGAAATACTCCCAGCAAGCTGACTCGGCCGCCTGCGCGCGTATGCTCGATCGCCAGTGGCAACGAGGATGGATGCCCGGACATTTCCAGCGTGGCATCGACCCCATCTGGTTCGAGACGACAAAGAGCGCCGCTCACGTCTTCTCGCCCCGGATTCAGGAGGACGTGTACGCCCACTTTCTCCGCTAAAGCCAGGCGGAATGGGCTTACCTCGGTTGCGTAGATCTTTGCCGCACCCAGACACTTGCAAATAGCCGCCGCGAAAAGGCCGATCGGTCCCAGTCCGGTAATGAGGATAGTGCGCCCCTCGACAGGACCATCCATCACGGTATGAACCGCATTTCCCAGTGCATCCAACATGCTCGCCACCCGTCGAGGCACAACGCTTGGGACGGGGCGGGCATTGATTGCCGGGATCACGGCAAAGGGGGCAAAACCGCCATCGACATCGACGCCAAGTATGTATGTATCGATACATACATGCCCCTCGCCCGCTAGACATTGCTTGCAATGGCCGCAAACCACGTGCGATTCGCTGGCCACGAATTCGCCCAATCGGCGACCCGTAACACCCTCGCCTATTTCCACGATTTCACCACAAAATTCATGGCCGATGATGCGAGGAGGAACTATACGTTTGCTCGCCCAAGGATCCCAGTTAGCGATATGGAGATCAGTTCCGCAAATCGATCCCCTTGCTACGCGAATTTTTACTTGTCCGGGCTTAACGCCAGGCTCGTCGACCTCAATGATTTCCAGCCCTGGGGCCGGCGCCATTTTTGCAATCGCGAACACCCGATGATAGTACCAGCGGCTTTGTCCGACCTAGTGGCGGAAGAGCGCGGAGGCGAGAAAATAATTGGCTACGTAAATCAGAATCATCGAGATAACTACGGTGTTCGTAGTGGCTCTACCAACCCCCACCGCGCCGTCCCGCGTTCGAAGACCTTGCTGACAAGCGACGATTGCCACGATGAACCCGAACACAAATGTTTTGATGAGTCCACCCAGAAAATCCCACGGCTGCACGTATTGGCGAATTGAAAGGAGAAATCCTCCACCAGGCACACCAGCCGATACCGCCACCAGATAGCCGCCTAATACTCCGCTGTACATGCCAACAAGACCGAGTATCGGAACCATAAGCGTGGACGCAATGAGACGGGGCATAACCAAATAGTTGGATGGATGCACCGATAGCGCCCGCAAGGCGTCGATTTGCTCGGTAACCGCCATAGAGCCGATTTGCGCGGCCATTGCCGATCCGCAACGAGCGGCCACCATGATTCCTGCGAGAACCGGCCCGATTTCTCGAGCAACCGCTAATCCAACGGTGGCGCCGGCAAGAGAGGTGGCTCCGAATCGAACCAGTATCTCCGTGCTGTAGAGAGCAAGGACCGAGCCTGAAAAAAAGGTCGTCAAACCGACGATCGGAATTGATGCGGCACCAATAAAGGCCATCTGATGAATCGTTTCCTGAAATTCAAAACGACCATGGAACAGTCGCCGCCCGGCTTCCACCACCAATAACGCCGACTCGCCTATGAAGGTCAGGAACGCCAGCACAGGGTCCCAAAAAGCCATGAGCGGAGGATACCTATGCACCGCTTCTAAAGAAGGCGGAAGGGTATTCTTTGCGCGTGAAACCGCCTTTGGAACCGCCCTTAGTGGGATCTAAACGTCACCTCTTCCCTTGGCTTTCATTGATTTTGTTGCTGTCCTCCATTTATCTCTTTTGGGTTCTCCCTTCGCAGCTGGGCAATCCCCCAGTTAAGATTGAGTTTGCTCAAGGCAGAGATCGTTGAAGGTTGGCCTTGTCGGACACTCGACTTCGGGAAAAACCAGTCTTTACCGAGCGGCCGCCCTAGGCCATGCAAAAGGCGAGGTCACTGCGGTCGCGGTTCCTGATCCGCGGTTCGATGCAATCGTCCGGCAGGTTGAGCCTAAGAAAATAACGCCCGCCACCGTCGTCTTTCACGATGATCTGGAAGCACTGCAGGGTAGCGGAAGAATGATCTCCCAACGTCTCCTCGATGACGCCAAGAAAATGGATGTTCTCCTTCATGTGGTGCGTGCTTTCGAGTCCGACAGCATGCCATATCATAAGGCCGTAGATCCGGCTCGAGATCGAGAAGCCCTCGAAGTAGACCTCGTGATTGCCGACCTGCAAGTAGTAGAAAATCGTTTGGAAAAGCTCTCCAAATCGCTCAACGCAAGAAATCCCGGCCACATGGATTATCTTGAAAAAGTTCTGTTCGAGAAACTGAAAGCACCTCTCGAGGAAGGAGTATCCATGAGAAATATCGAGCTTGCGGACGATGAAGCAGCGATCGCTCGAAACTATCAATTTATGAGCTTCAAACAGATGGTGGTCGCGTTTAATGTCAGCGAAGAGCACGCGTCTGAGCCTACTGCCGCCGTGCAGGAAGAGATCGAAAAGTTAAGAATGGCAAATACGCAAGCATTTGCGGTCTGCGCTACGCTCGAAGATGAGGTATCTCAACTAGATCCCGTGGATCAACCTCAATTTTTGAAGTCTATGGGTTTAACCGAGCCGGCCAGTGCCAGGCTGATTCGGGCAGTATACGATGCCCTTGGTTTAATCACCTTTTTTACGGCCGGAGAAAACGAAACCCGCGCTTGGCCGCTCAAGCGTGGTTCCAATGCTCTTAAGGCGGCAGGCACGATCCATACCGATATCGCCAAGGGCTTCATCAGAGCCGAGGTCGTGCATTACAATGTGTATCGCGAGTTTGGATCGCTCGATGCGGCCTACAAGGCGGGCAAGATGAGCTTGGAAGGCAAAGATTATGTCGTGCAAGATGGAGACCTCCTACACATTCGCAACAAGACTTAAAAAATGGCCCGGCGAGATAGAGGGGTATTTCCTTTCGCCAGGCCAATGGTCCTTGTTTTCGTGGTTATGGTCGCCGCTCGATGAGTGTATGTGTTGCTTGAGCGGTGTTCGATCACTACTACTAGAGCTTCGAGCAAAAAGACTCCCTAAAAACTGAGAAAGCAATAATTCTTTTCATTTTTAGCCCTCGCCCAGCATCTTCAAGGCCAATCCCGCGGTCTGGCTCACGGCATCTCGCGGCCCGCTCATGAGATCGATCTCGCGAAAATCTTCCAGTTGCGAAGCGCGCGCGGGACCCTCTGTTAGCAGATCTTCGACTAGTCGGCGCATCTGCCGTGGTTCTGCGTCTCGTTGAATTAGCTCCGGTATTGCCGGCCGATCGAGCAGAATGTTAGGCAGACTGATATAGTTAAACCTCGGCTTGCGCAAGGCGAATTCGATTTCCATTGCTTTCGAGCCTCGATACATCACCAGGCACGGACAACCACACAAGGCGGCTTCGAGGGTAGCGGTTCCAGAACAAACGATCGCGGCGCGCGCTTCGCTTAGCAAGCGGTAGGTGTCCCGAATGATTTTCGGCTTCAAACACCCAGCGGGCCAAACCGAGTCGATTACGGTTCGAAGCTTTTCGTCGGTAAGGCTCGAGGCGGCCGCCAACTCGATGTCCAACGGCAGCCCATCGATGCTCGCCGCAATTATGGGAAGGTTGCGCTCCACTTCATGAATTCTGCTGCCAGGCAAAATCGCTAGCAAGTTCTCTCGTTTAGCGGGAGGGCCGCTTGCCAACGCATCCGCGATCATCTGCTTCAATGGATGGCCGAAAAAATGTGCCGACGCGCCCATTCGATTGAGGATCTCAGAAGACCACGGAAATGGGGTAACTATTTCGTTCGCAATGGCTGGCAAATCCGATCCTTGTTTGTCTTTCCTCCAACTCCCGGGCGGCATGTAGTACAGCACGCTCCACCCATGCGCCTTCGCCAGCCGAGCCAGCTTTATGTTCACGAAACCGAAATCGATCGGAATAAAAAGTCCCGGCGGGCGGCTGGCAAGAATCTCCCGCGCCCGAAAGTAACCGCGCGCAACCCTTGGCAAGACTCTTGCCGCCTCTACGATTCCGATCGCCCCCCAAAGTGATGAATCGACGAGAACGGTTTCAGCTTCCGCCATGAACTTTCGTCCGCCAAGTCCATAGCCGGGTATCGTCGCCAGACGATACAAGGCCTGTACGGCTTCGTCGTTGCCGCCGCGACCAATCGCGGCAATCGCATCATGAACGGTGAGATCATCAGATGCTCTCGCCCATCCAACCTCGCGATTGATCGCATCGAAGAGTGATCCAACAGATGGCACGTCCCGAACTCGCCGCTGCAGGGCACCCTCTTCCTTGAACCATGAGGCAATCGCCGTCCCAGCTTTAGCAAGCATGTCATCTCTTGAAAGCAAAGGCAGTCTCGCTCGCATCTCACGCAGCAGCGCGGCGGCGTAGGCATCTCCCGACGCTTCTCCAGCCGAGAAAAATAACCTCATGAACCTAAATTGAAAACCGCTCTATCGCTGATCGCCACGGCCATTCTTGCCATGGTAAAGGCGCTCCACAAAGCGAATCAGGTCGGCCACTTCCGAAGTTATCTTAACTTCGCGCCGCACCGTCTCGATAGCGTTGGCAAGGCCCAGTTGGGATTTGAACAGCAACTTGCACGCCTTATGCAAGGCCAATCGAGATTCGGAAGTTACGCCGATCCTCCGCAGCCCCACCGCGTTGATATCATGAACAGTTTGGTCTAACCCTTCTACCAGCATGTAGGGGGGGACGTCCCGCACGAGTCTGCTCATTCCACCGACCATAGCGATCTTGCCGATCCGGACGAATTGATGGATGCCGGTCATACCCCCGATGTTCACCATGTTTTCGATGGTCACATGTCCGGAAACTCCGACGTTATTGGCCATCGTCACATCATCCTCTACCGTGACGTTGTGGCCAAGGTGGCAAAATGCCATCAGAAAGCATCGATTTCCCACGAGTGTGGTCTTGCCCTCGCCTGTCGCCCGGTGGATGGTCACATATTCGCGAAATACATTTTCATTCCCGATGGAGAGATAGGTTGGTTCGCCTGCATACTTTCGATCTTGCGGATCACCTCCGATGATCGCTCCTTGGCCAATGAAATTCCTTTTGCCTAGCGAGGTGCCCGCTTTGACGGTCACGTGGGAGTCTAGCTTGCAGCCGGCGCCAATTCGCACGTTCGGCTCGACATAGCAAAAAGGTCCGATCACAACCTCTTCATCGATCTCGGATTTGGTATCGACGACCGCCGTCGGGTGAATTTTTGCCAATTCACTGATCCTTGGGGACGAGCTTAAAGGTCATCTCCATGTTCGCCACGAGCTCCCCATCCACGGTCGCCCGCGCTCTAAGTCGCCCGACTGCGCTTTTGATCCAGAGCAACTCTATCTCGGAAATGAGCTGATCTCCTGGCACCACTTGGCGCTTGAGCTTTACGTCGTCGATGGCCCCGATAATCGGAAGCATTCCGGTGTACTTTGGATCCGTGAGAAGAATCACCGCTCCTGCCTGAGCCATCGCTTCGATGATGAGAACTCCCGGCATGATCGGCATTCCTGGATAATGGCCTTGAAAGAATGCCTCGTTGATGGTCACATTCTTGAGGCCCTTGCAGCTCTTGCCGGGAATCACCTCGATGATGCGATCGACCAGGAGCATCGGAAAGCGGTGGGGCAAGCACTGCATAATCTCGACAATTTCCATCAAGAAACTTTCATTGGCGGAGTACGGCACCTACTCTGTATACCCGGCGAACTAAATGCCTGCCCGATTCTGAGAAGCGGACTTGTTTCGCCGACGATGGGCGACATATTCGAACAACACGGGGAGAAGTGAAAGAGCGATCAGGGCGATGACGGCAAGATGGAATCGCTCTTTGCTGATGTATCTGCTGAAGTAATAGCCGGAGCCTGTGCAAATAGATACCCATAGCACGGCTGCCGCAATGCTGAAACTTATAAATCGACGGTAAGTCATCGCTCCCATTCCGGCCACAAATGGAGCGAAGGTTCGAACGATAGGCACGAATCGTGCGATGATGATGGTCTTCCCTCCATAGCGCTCGAAAAATGCGTGCGTGCGATCGAGATTTGAACGTTTCAGAAATCTTGATTTACCGTTCCGAAACATCCTGGATCCCAACGTTTTGCCGATGAAGTAGTTTGAATTGTCTCCGCAAAGGGCGGCCGCAACAAAGAGGACCAACAGGACTACGATGTTCAGATCGCCCTTGCCGGCGTAGATTCCGGCCGCAAAAAGCAACGAGTCCCCGGGTAAGAATGGCAAAACTACGATTCCGGTCTCGCAAAATACGATTCCGAAAAGAAACGCGTACGCCCAACCCCCGTAATCGCGGATCAGTTCCTTAAGGTGCTGGTCGAGGTTCAGGAACAGTTCGAGCAATCGCGACATGGGGATCGCCCTTGATTGTGCTCGATTTTAGTTAAAGCGCCCGAAAGAATGACTCTCTGTGCTCGTCTAGATATACTGGATTCAACAAAATGGGAAAAAGAACAGCGCTCTTGCTTCTTGCCACGATCCTCCTGACTAGCTGCGGAGGTGGCGGCACCCGCACCAACAACGCCACTAACTTCGCGGGAACCTATAGTGGGCCTTGGACCAGCCCTCCCCTTGGACAAAGTGGTCAAATTCAGTGCACAGTGACTCAGGCCGGGGTTATTTCGGGAACCATCACCAATACCACTCTCAGCATAAACGGCACCTTTACGGGCAATATCCAAGTCTCGACAGGAGCCCTTAGCGCGGTCGCGAATTACGGCGCTAACGGGACGAACACTTTCTCCGGGTCGGTAGCTCGAGGCGGAAACGACCATCTGCTCGCAAATTACATCATCACCGCAAATGGCTCTAATTACAGCGGTACCTTCGATCTGACGCCCCAATAGATCAGGTTATGACCGCCGAGATCGTCTCCGTCGGAACAGAGCTTCTGCTTGGGCAAGTTATCGATACCAATGCCGCGGTGCTGGGCCGGCTGCTCGCCGAGCTTGGATTCGATCATACTTTTCGGCAGACTGTCGGCGACAATTTGGATAGGCTCATTCAAGTTCTTCAAAGAGCCCTCTCGCGTTCGGATATCGTCTTTACCATCGGCGGATTAGGCCCAACAGCCGACGACATCACTCGCGAGGGCATCGCTGGTGCATTGAATCTTCCCCTCGAGCCTGACTTTGAAATGGAGCGCACACTTCGAGAGATGTTCGCTTCCCGGAAGTTGACTTGGATTGCTTCGAACGCCCGCCAATCGATGCGCCCCTCAGGCGCACAATTTATCGAGAATCCGAACGGCAGCGCTCCCGGACTCATGATCGAAAAAGATGGAAAATGGATTTACGCACTGCCCGGACCGAAGGGAGAATTCACTCCGATGGCACATGGCCCGGTCCAGAAGCATCTTCAATCCATGTCCGGCGGAGGCACCATTCACTCGCGTGTGTTGCGAGTCTGTGGGATAGGCGAGAGCGCGGCGGAGGACAAAATCAAGGAATTGCTGGATGGACATAATCCCACGATCGCCCCCTACGCAAAGCTCGGAGAAGTCCACTTTCGCCTCACCGCTCGGGCACCATCGCTCGATGAGGCAAACTCCTTGCTCGATCCTTTGGAAGCTCAAGTGCGCGGACGCCTCGGTGACGCTGTTTATGGGACCGATGACACTACTCTGGAAGCGGCGACCCTCGAAGTCCTCCGGCAGAAGCGGCAGACTGTTTCAGTTGCCGAAAGCTGCACTGGCGGGATGCTCGGAGCAAGGCTTTCCAGCGTCCCTGGCGCATCTCACATGTTCACGGGGGGAATCATATGCTACACGTCCTCGGTCAAAGAGTCTTTGCTTGGAGTGAGACCAACGACCATCTCCACGTTCGGAACCGTCTCCCCAGAGTGCGCAACCGAGATGGCGGAAGGTTGCAGGATGCGACTAGGCAGCGATTACGCGCTTGCGATCACTGGCGAAGCTGGGCCCGAAAGTTTTGAAGATAAGCCGATCGGGCTGATCTATACAGCAGTCGCCGGTCCGGATACTACGGTCGTGGAAGAGCATCATTTTCGCGGTCTTCGCGAAGACATTCGATTTCGGGCGACGCAGTCCGCGTTGATGGAGCTGCGCAATCTATGTTTGACGACAAAGTAGCGCAACGACCTTTTCCTGGGCTAGAATTAGCTTGGCATTTTTGCCTGGAGGGATTATGAAAATCTTAAGAATCTTGATTGGTATCTTATCCTTGTCGGCCATTTTCGTGGCGAGCGCGCGGACGATCAAGCTCGACGACGAATCGGACATCCGTGCTTTGTATGCGAAGATGGACAAGGCGTACAACGAAAAGGACATCGCCAGCTTTATGGCCGGTATCTCGAAGAACTATGTATGGCATGACTGGAAGGGCCACGTGCAGAGTTCGAAGGACATGGAGTCTGATATGAAAAAGGAATTCGCGAACCGGGTCACATGCGACGATCACGTGACGATTGATTCGATCGATATCAAAGGCAGCCGAGCTACCGTCGTGTCTACCGTGAAGTTCGACGAGACCTACATGGAAAAGGGCGTTAGGAGTCGCTTTAGCGGCACCGAGACTGCGAAAGACATTCTCATGAAGACGGCGGACGGATGGATAATCGACCGATCTTATAATCTCAATCTCGACATGAACAACAATGGCACCCGCATCAAACGCGAAGCGCCAGCCAATAAAATCGACAAATAGTCTAGGCGGCGCTAAGCCGCCTCTTCTTCTACAGCAGCGAGTTTGCGGGCTTGTTCGTCCTGGATGAGCCCGTCGATCATTTCCTGAATATCGCCGTCCATAAAGGTCACGGTGTTGTGTACCGATAGCCCTATCCTGTGGTCTGTGATTCGGCTTTGCGGAAAGTTATAGGTTCGTATCTTCTCGCTTCTGTCCCCACTACCGATTTGGCCCTTTCTCAGCGCGCCGCGCTCTTTATCGAGCCGCTCCTGCTCGAGTTGGAAGACTTTTGCTCGGAGCACGGCCATCGCCTTCAGCTTATTCTGAGCTTGGCTACGCTCATCTTGGCACGTCACCACCGTCCCCGTGGGCTTATGGATAATGCGTATCGCCGTCTCGTTCTTTTGCATGTGCTGCCCGCCCGCCGAACTTGAACAGAACGTAGACACTTCAAGATCATCGCTCTTGATATCGACGTCCACGTCCTCCGCTTCGGGTAGGACGGCGACGGTTACCGTGGAGGTATGGATTCGACCGCTGCTTTCGGTCGCAGGCACTCTCTGCACTCGGTGAACGCCGCTTTCATGCTTGAGCTGGCTGTAGGCGCCCTTGGCGTCGATACTGAAAACGACTCTGGATGCGCCGCCAATACCGCTTTCCTCGAATTCAACCACCTCATACTTCCACTTTCTACGCTCGGCGTACCGGGTGTACATTCGAAACAACTCGTTGGCGAACAAGGCTGCTTCTTCCCCTCCGGCGGCAGGTCGTATTTCAACAATCACCGATTTGTCGTCGAGAGGATCTTTGGCGACGAGCAAACTCTTCAGGGCGGCCTCGAAACCTTCGATTTTCGCTCGGAGCGGCTCGATTTCGGCTTGTGCCATATCACGCATCTCAGGGTCGGCAAGCAGCTCCTCCGCTTCACGCAATTCGGTCAAGACACGCTTGTATGGCTTGATAACGCCTACGATGGGCTCGAGCTCGGACCTTGCTTTGCCCAAGCGCTGGAGCTCGGAAATCTGGCTCACTATTTTAGGGTCTTCGAGCTGTTGTTCGATCTGCTCGAAACGCCTCTCGATTTCGTCTAGCTTTTCGAGCATTTGGGTTCATTTTACCCGTGGGATCAAAACGCCGTGCGGAACGTTCGACTGAGGAAGATTCCTGCTATTGACTTCCCACCGGGTGTGAAAGTTTTCCTTCGAGCCGACGCATCCTAATCTATAAAGGCGATGGGAGGCGTGTTTGTCAACCACGTGAGATAATATGTGTCCAACTGGTTGTGCCTTCAACCCTTTGGGATCGACTTGCCCGTCGAGGTTCGCCAAAAGGAAACCGATCACGAGGTACTTCTTCGAAAAAGAAGTCGCGACCATAGCGGTACGTCAATATCGGCTGGTATACTCCACCTTTGCGCCAGACCAGCGTTTACCGGCACCTTCGTCGATGGCTTTTATCTATCGACGCCGGAAAGGATGCATAAGATGCGGAAAAGCGTTGCCGAATGGGAATAAGCGATGAAAGTTAGGGCGAGTGTGAAGAAAATTTGCGATAAGTGCAAAATCATCAAGCGTAATGGCGTGGTGAGAGTTATTTGCATCAACCCCAAGCATAAGCAGAGGCAAGGCTAGGTCTCAGGAGAATTATAAGCAGATGGCTCGTATTGCCGGTGTCGATCTTCCCAGAGAAAAAGCGGTTCTATATGCTCTGCCGCTTCTTTATGGCGTGGGGCGTAAGAACGCGTCGATCATTATTGAAAGAGCCGGGATCGATGCTCGCAAGAAAATCAAGGACTTGACCGAAGCGGAAGTCGGCCATCTTCGCGAAATCATCGATGAAAGTTTTGCCGTGGAAGGTGACCTTCGACGGGAAGTTCATGCCAACATTCGTCGCCTGATCGAGATCGGAAGTTATCGGGGCCTGCGCCATCGGCGAGGGCTGCCTACCCGTGGCCAGCGAACACGCAGCAACGCGCGCCAACGAAAGGGGCCTCGAAAGACGGTTGCCGGCAAGAAGAAGGCTAAGAAGTAATCGGCCAAGCGACAGAATTTAATTAATTATCCATGGCAAGAAAACAGACCGTCCGAGGAAAGCAAAAAGAGAAGCGTCAAGTGGCGCATGGCATGGCGCATATCCACTCGTCGTTCAACAACACGATCGTCACCGTGACCGACCCCCAAGGAGCGACGTTGTGCTGGTCGAGCGCTGGCGCAGTTAATTTCAAGGGAAGCCGTAAAGGGACCCCCTTCGCCGCTCAGCTCGCCGCCGAGAGTGCAGGCCGCAAGGCTCAAGATTTTGGAATGCGCAGCGTCGAAGTATTCGTGTCCGGCCCGGGAAGTGGGCGGGAAACCGCCATTCGTTCGCTTCAGGCTTCCGGTTTATTCGTCCAGTCCATTCGCGATGTCACCAAAGTTCCCCACAACGGATGCCGGCCCCCGAAAAAGCGTCGCGTTTAGCCAAGGTTTTTATTTTATGCCCCAGATTCAAACCCTCGAAGTCACCTCAGAATATGGCAAGTTTGTTCTCGAGCCCCTGGAACGCGGTTATGGCCAGACCATCGGCAACGCTCTTCGGCGCGTTTTGCTCAGCTCGATACATGGAGCAGCGGTCACCGCAGTCCGGATAGAAAAGGTCTTTCATGAATTTGCTCCTATCCCAGGGGTTAAGGAAGACACGACAGAGCTATTACTGAACTTAAAAAACCTCGCCATCAAGTTCACAAGTGAAGGCGCTCCGCCTGAGGAAACGATTCTTCGCATCGATGTGAAGGGCCCTGGACGGGTCACCGGTTCGGATGTCCAATGCCCGGAGGGAGTGGAAATCGTCAATCCCGAAGGTTATCTCGCCACCATTAGCGAGAAGGGGAACAGCCTGACCATGGACCTTTACGTGGGGTGGGGCAGCGGTTACCTTCTTCCTGAAAAGCAAGAGCGCTACAAGGGAATGATCGGCATCGTGCCGGCCGGATCACAATTTACTCCGGTGCGAAGAGTCAATTATACGGTCGAACAGACCAGAGTCGGCACGCGTACGGATTACGAGCGAATGGTGCTCGAGGTTTGGACTAACGGTTCGGTTTGGCCGAATGATGCCGTTACCCAGTCGGCCCAACTTCTCGATAAGTATTTCCGAATGTTCTTCGAGCTCGGCAAGAGCGGTTACGACCTTGGGTTGGATGAAGATGACGAGCTTTCGCCAGAACTTGCCAACGTTCCCGACATCAAGATCGAAGAGCTCGATTTTTCGCAGAGAACGTTCAATTGTTTGAGGAGAGCGGGTTTAACGACACTGCGACATCTCGCCGTGACCACGGAATCAGATTTGAGTGGAATCCGAGGCTTCGGGAAAAAGTCCTTAAATGAAGTCAGAGACAAGCTTCAAGAGCACGGACTTTCAATCAAGCCTCCCAAGGGTGGGTATCGGGCAATCGATCTTCTGGACGACGAAGACGAAGAGGACTTTTAAGCATGCGACATAAGATCGATCGCCGTAAACTCGGATTGCCAAGCGACCAACGACGAGCCCTCCTAACGAATCTAACCCGCCAATTCGTCCGCCACGGCTATGTGCAAACGACTTTGGGAAGGGGCAAGGAATTGCAGCGCTTGGTGGAAAAGCTGATTACTGCATCGAAGCAGGATACGCTCACGGCTCGAAGACAAGCTCGCAAAGTTTTAGTGGGCCACTCTCAGAGCAGTCCCCAGCCGCCCAAGCTTCTTGCCGGTAAGAGCGATTTTGAGAAAACAACCTTGATGCAAGCGCGAAGCTTGATCAACGGCGAAGACCTCGTCAAACACCTGTTCGATAATATTGGACCCCGCTTTGCCGAGCGAAATGGCGGATACACGCGCCTTACGAAGACTGGCACGAGACGGGGAGACGCTGCAAAAACTTGCGTGTTGGAGCTTGTCGACTAAGCGAATTAAGCTCGTCGTTGCGTACGACGGCACCGATTTCCGCGGCTGGGCCGCACAAAATGGGCAGAGGACTGTCCAGCGTACATTGAAAAATGCGGTTCGCCAAATCTCGGGCGAGGATTGCGAGATCGTGGGAGCGAGCAGAACGGATAGCGGCGCCCACGCCCGAGGGCAAGTGTGCCACTTCGACTCGTCGGTGGGAATTGAGGAATCGGACTGGACCAGAGCCCTCAACAAAATACTCCCGCCGGATCTAGGGATATTGAGTTCGAAGAGAGTTGCCGGCGAATTTCATAGTCGATTTTCGGCAACCGACCGAAGATATACGTTTACAATCCTGACTGCGGGTCGAAATCCGCTAAAGGCCCGCTTTGCTTACCACTATGGACGCGCTGTCGACGTGGACAAGATGAGGGCTGCGGCCAAAAGCCTCGAAGGCGTCCACGACTATCGAGCGTTTTGCGAAGCATTAGAGGGGACTACGAATACAGTTAGGCGCGTCTTGCGAGTAAACGTCACGCAGGCAGGCGACGAAGTGCGGATCGAGGTGCTGGGGCAAGCGTTCTTGCGCGGGATGATGAGAAGAATTTCGGGAGCGCTTTTGGAAATCGGGAGGGCTAAGCGGCCAGTCGAAGACGTTGGAACTTTGCTGAGCGAGCGGCGAGATATCCTCCAATGGCCGGTGGTATTGCCGGCGCGAGGGCTGATCCTGATGGAAGTGCGATACGGAAGGCATCCGAAAGATAACCGGACAAAAAATTTGGATCTTGAAATTGAGGCAATCGATAGGAATAATCATGAATAGGACATATACAGCGAAGCCAAGCACAATCGAGAGAAAGTGGCATATCGTCGACGGAACTGGAATTCCGGTCGGCCGCCTTGCCGCGCAAGTTGCTCAAGTGCTGCGAGGCAAGCATAAAACGACCTTTACTTACAACATGGATTGCGGAGATTTTGTCGTCGTGATCAATGCGGACAAAGTAGTGCTGACCGGCGGTAAGGGCGAAGAACTCGTACACTGGCATAGCGGCTGGCCCGGCGGACTCAAAAGCATCAGTCGCAAGAAGATGCTGGCAGAAAAACCAGTGGAGTTGGTCGAGCGAGCGATTTGGGGCATGGTTCCAAAGACAAGGCTCGGCAAGCAGATTATTAAGAAATTGAAAGTTTACTCGGGAAGCGATCATCCTCATATTGCTCAGCAACCGCAGCCGCTGACCGTCACCAAGAGCTAGATATCCTATGGCAAGAAAACAACAAAATCAAAACTATGGAACAGGACGGCGCAAATG
>JBBREX010000053.1:0-16202 GCA_038225245.1 Fimbriimonadales bacterium
GCGATCCGGCCAATATTACGTGAGCGAGCGATGGCTGGGCGGCATGCTCACGAACTGGAAGACGATGCAAAACCGCATCAACCGGCTCAAAGAGCTCGACCGCATGGAGCGCGACGGATATCTCGACCGCCTCCCGAAGAAGGAGCAGCTCAAGCGGAAGGAAGAGCGCGACAAACTCAACCGATACCTCGAAGGCATTCGCAACATGCCGGGAATGCCCCAATGCTTATTTATCGTCGACTTGAACAAAGAGGACATCGCCGTTCTGGAAGCTCGCAAACTGGGCATCCCCATCGTGGCGATCGTCGATACGAATTGCGATCCCGATATGGCGGACGTGGTCATTCCCGGCAACGATGATGCCATCCGCGCTATTCGGCTGGTTTGCGGGAAGGTAGCCGATGTCATTCTCGAAGCGAGACCGCTCAGCGAGGCGATCACGGAAGGGACCTTAGGCGAAGATGGCGAAGCCCAGGAAGATGGGGCCGCTATTCCGTTTGGCGAGGTGGAGGAGGAGCTTCTCAGAGCATTCGGCTCGGAATTCGACGAAGAGCCGCCCTTGCCAATCGTAAGAACGGTGGTTGAGGAACCTATCCCGGAAATCAAACCAGAGGCGGAGCTCGAAGTCCAAGCGGAGCCTAAACCCGAGCCCGAGCCTGAGCCGGAGATGATGAAGACCCCCGAGGAAGTGAGCTAAGCCATGGCAATCGATGCAAAGGACGTAATGAGACTCCGAACCGAAACGAGCGCCCCCGTCATGGAATGTCGGACTGCGCTCGAAGAAGCGGGCGGAGATTTCAGCAAGGCAAAAGACCTTCTCCGAGAAAAGGGCAAGGCATCGGCGGCGAAGCGATCGGATCGCGCGACGGGAGCGGGGGTTGTCGCATTTTCCGCATCTCCCGACGCCAAGACGGTGGGCGGCGTGGTGCTGGAATGCGAGACGGATTTTGTCGCCAAGAATTCCGATTTCGTGGAACTCGCTCAACAAATAGCAGACAAATATCGGGACCAAGACCCAGGCAGCGAGCCGATGAACGTTCAAGGCATTCGGGAACTCGTGGAAGACGCTGTCGCTAAGATTCGGGAGAATATCAAGGTAGGTAAAGCCATCCGCTTGACGAGCACCAATCCCATTGCGACCTATGTTCACCACGATCGGACGAAAGGGGCCGCCATCGTTTTCGACGGTCAACCCGCCACCGATCAGGACGCCATCCGAAAGGTGGCGATCCAGGTGGTGGCCAGTCCCCCCGAAGTCATATCTCGGGAGCAACTGTCCCAGGAAAAGATCGCGGCCGAGATCGAAACCGAGACCAAGCGAGCAATCAACGAGGGAAAGGATGAGAAAATGGCCCGGAACATCGCCACTGGAAGGGTAAATAAAGAGTTCGTGAAACAAGCCGTTCTGCTCGAGCAGCCGTTCTACATCGATCAATCGAAATCGGTCGGCCAGTATTTGCAGGAGTCGGCTAAGGGCACGACGGTTTCACAGTTCGTCTATTTGACGGTCGGCGGAGCCTAGATTGGGTGACGGGCCTCGCTACCGGCGAGTATTGCTTAAGATCAGCGGGGAAGCCTTGGCGGGACCGGCGGGCTTTGGCCTGGATTCGGGAACGGTGAGCTACATCGCCCGGCAAATCGCGAGCGTCCATTCTCTGGATGTGCAAACTGCAGTTGTGGTCGGAGGCGGCAATTTTATTCGCGGAGATGCATTCAGCGCCGATGGGGGCATCGACCGTACGGTGGCAGACCAGATGGGCATGCTAGGAACCATCATCAATGCACTTGCTTTGCAAGGAGCAATCGAAAAAGAAGGTGTGCCGACAAGGGTTCAGAGCGCGGTGAACGTTGCTCAGGTTGCCGAGAGCTTCATTCGTAGGCGAGCGATACGTCACATGGAAAAAGGTCGCGTCGTGGTTTTCGCCGGGGGCACCGGCAATCCTTACTTTACGACCGACACCGCCGCAGTTTTACGGGCTCTTGAAATCGAGGCCAATTGTCTTCTGAAAGCGACGAAAGTAGACGGAATTTACGACAAGGATCCAAACAAATATGGCGACGCCGTGAAATACGACAAACTGGACTATTCAACGGCGATCGCCAAGAGGTTAGCGGTAATGGATCAGACGGCATTCACCATGTGCCGGGAACACAAATTACCGGTCATCGTGTTGGATTTGAATCGGGAAGAAGCAATGGTGCGGGCCGTTCGTGGCGAAGAGGAAGGAACCTTGCTAGGAGGAGAATAATGGTCGACGAAATTTTGCAGGACGCAGAGCGACGAATGAAGCACTCGGTAGACGCCATGATGCATGACTTTTCAACTTATCGAACCGGGCGGGCTAATCCACTGGTTTTGGAGAGGGTCCATGTCGATTATTACGGGGTTGAGACCCCGCTGAATCAATTGGCGAATATCACTGTGCCCGAGTCTCGCCAACTCATGATTACTCCTTATGACAAGGGTATGGTGGGTCCGATCGAGAAAGCAATCTTGAAGAGCGATCTGGGTATCAATCCGAACAATGATGGAGTCAGTATCCGACTCAATTTCCCGCAAATGACGGA
Source organism: Fimbriimonadales bacterium (assembly GCA_038225245.1). Lineage (GTDB taxonomy): Bacteria > Armatimonadota > Fimbriimonadia > Fimbriimonadales > Fimbriimonadaceae > JBBREX01. The sequence goes on from JBBREX010000053.1 coordinate 2,569, forward strand.
GGAGCGGCGCAAAGAGCTCGTAAAGCAAGTCAATGCTCGAGCGGAACAGGCTTGCGTGGCCATACGGAATGTCCGGAGGGATGCAAACGAGCACCTGAAGGGAGCGATGAAGAAGAAGGAAATCGGAGAAGACGATGAAAAGTCGTTTGAAGCCAAAATCCAAAAATTGACCGATAAATTTATCGCGGAAGCGCACGACCTTCAAAAGAAGAAGGACGCAGAACTCATGGAGGTTTAGGACTTTCCATTCCGCTTCGGCTCTTCCCCGAAAGCGCCCTACCATCGGTATGTCACGTTTGCAGACCGGGAAACTGAACGCCACTCAGAGTGCCGCCTCGAAACTGGGAATCGAGCTCGAATCGCTTCCCGGCCACGTTGCCATCATCATGGACGGAAACGGGCGTTGGGCGGAGAAAAGAGGGCTTGCGCGGTTGCTTGGGCACCGCGAAGGCTATCGGACACTGCGAGGAATTCTGCTCGCTGCGAGCGAACTTGGGGTGCGATTTCTCACTGTTTACGCTTTCTCTGCTGAGAATTGGCGCCGGCCGCAGGATGAAGTTGCCGGGCTTATGCAGCTTATCGAGAGGGCAGCTAGAGATGAGCTGAGAGTCATGCACCGCAACAATGTGAGGGTGCGGGTGGCAGGCCGCCTAACAGAACTTCCCCCCGGTTTGCGACAAGCGCTTCTGGAGGGGGTCGAAACGACGACAGAAAATACCGGAATTACTTTCACACTGGCCGTCAATTATGGAGGGCGAGCCGAAATTGTCGATGCGGTCAAGCGAATAGTGGAAGAGGATGTTCCCGCCGCCGCCATAACCGAAGAAAGCGTAGCTCAAAGACTTTACAATCCGGATATCCCGGATCCTGATCTCGTGATCCGCACCGCGGGTGAAATGCGCTGGAGCAATTTCCTTGTTTGGCAGTCGGCATATGCAGAACTATTGGTCTCAGATCAGCCTTGGCCCGAATTTGGCGAACGTGAGCTCCTTGAAGCCGTCCATACCTACCAGCTTCGAATTCGGAAATTCGGTGGACTGTAGCGGGAACGCCTATCTGTGCGACTAGGTTAAACTATAAAGATGGAGCCGGCCGGTTCTAACGGTCATCTTGCAATATTGGAGATTAGTAAAAATGTTTGTATCAACGATTGTTACCTTCCTTGCCTTGTCAATGGGCGCTTCGGACGGGAAAACTAGCTGTCCCGTCATGGGCGGCCCTTCCAGCATGAAAGGCGCCACCACTGAATTCAATGGGGCGAAATACGGGTTTTGCTGCGGATCCTGCGATGCTTTATTCGAGAAAAACCCGCAAAAGGCGCTCTCTTCGGATCGAAATAAGGGAAAGACGGTAGGAATTTTTCTGTTCGATCCAATCAGTCACAAACGGATCGAATCCGAGGTCTCGAAAGCATCCAGCGAGTTCGGCGGTTTGCGCTATTTCTTTGCTTCCGCAAGTGAGAAAACCACTTTTGATGCGAATCCGAAGCTGTACGCCTCGATTCCCCTGAAAGAGTCGCTAACGTGCCCGGTCTCCGGCGAGAAAGTCGATAAGTATTCGGCGGAAGCTGGATTTGCCGACTACGATGGAGTGCGTTATTACTTCTGCTGCGGCGGCTGCGATCAGGCATTTAAGGATCATTCTCATGAAAAAGTTGCAAAAATCGCGAGCTCGGTGCAATCACCCAAGGCAATCCACATAAAAGCATCACTGTAGGTTCGATTCCAAGCCCGGGCCTTCCAAACTGGCCTGGGCTCAAGCCTTTGCGCGAAATACCCGCATTCTTATACGGCACGGGTCAAATGCGGGCATCCGACAATCTAAATACCCATGGATTGGGTCGAGGAACACGGATGGCGCGGAGACAACTCAAGATTGTGCGGCTCTTAGAACCGGAGATATGCATGGACTGCCGGTTCGCGAATATGGCGGATGTCGAGCTAGACGACGGCTCATTTCAGCGTATGGTATATTGCCGGCGTCTGGACTGCGACAACTGGGATTATTCTAGCGCTGAGCCCGCTCGGGGCGTACAAGTCGATCGAGATTCGTAGGTTCCTGTTAATAAGAGTGACTTGCCAGCGGCTTGCAGTATTGTAGCGGTTTTGTACCGAAAAAGTGGGACAGAACAAATCAAACTATCTGAGCAAAACTGAAAGCGGCTCGGAGGCTAAGGGCGCCTTCTGGATTGCCGTGGTTTGCTCTCCCCTTACGCGGTTAGTTCGGATCAGGCGCCTTTAGACTGGAATTCCTCCACTCGTTGAAGGCCTCCCGAGCGTCTAGCATCTGCCTTTCCCTTCGAATTCCCTTGTCTTTTTGCGATGGCTCCGCCTCGGGAAAGAGGCCCCAATTAATATTCATGGGAGCAAAGTCTCTTGGAGTCAGATCTTGGAGATGGGCAAGGAGGGAACCAAATGCGCTCGCTCGCGGAGCTGGCGAGGGCTTCTCGTTACGTATGTCCCTAATCGCTTGGATGCCCGCATATATGCCCATGGCTGCACTTTCGACATAGCCCTCGACGCCTGTCAATTGCCCAGCCACGTAGATTTGCGGTTGATTTCGTAAGCGAAGGAACTGGTCCAAAATCTCGGGCGACTGGATGTACGTATTACGGTGAATCACGCCGAAGCGAACAAAATCGGCACTCTCAAGTCCGGGCACCATTCGAAAAACTCTCTTTTGCTCGGCCCATCTGAGCCGATTCTGACAAGCGACCAGGGAGTAAAGGGTTTTGGCGGAATTTTCGGGCCGGAGTTGCAGCGCCGCATAGGGCCGTCGTCCGGTTCTTGGATCGATGAGTCCGACAGGCTTAAAATTGCCAAAGGCGAGCGAGCGCGAGCCTCGCTCGGCGATTGCCTCGATGGGCATACAGCCGGAAAAATACTGAATCTTTTCGACCAGCTGATCTTCGAGCGTGTCGGATGCTGCATCGCGCTTTCCGCCCGTTTCAAATGCCTGGATAGGGGTTCTTTCTGCTGCCACGAGCTCTATGACGAACGCTTCATATTCGTCTTTGTTAAAGGGGCAATTAAGATAGTCGGACGTGCCGCCCTTGTCGTAGCGACTTTGCTCGAAAGCGATCGACCTATCGATCGAGTGGGCATCCACGGTTGGGCTCACAGCGTCATAAAAGTAAAGATTCTTGCGGCCTGTCAATCCAGCTAGCCAGTTAGCGACCCGATCGGTGGCAAGGGGACCGGCGGCAATAATCGTGATCTCGTCGGCGATTTCTTCAGGATTCCATTCCCCTTCAGCAACCTCTATGAGTGGATGACTTTTGATCTTCGCGGTAATCGCTTCGCCGAAGCGGTCTCGATCGACACAAAGCGCCTCGCCCCCAGGAACCTCATGCTCCAGCGCAGTTTGAATCACCAATGATCCGAGGGCGAGCATTTCCAACTTGAGCTCTCCGGCAGGCGATTGTGGATTCTTCGATTTGAAACTGTTCGAACAAACTAGCTCCGCATAGTAGCCTGTCGTATGGGCTGGCGTTGTCTGCCCTGGCCGCATCTCGTACAGGCGTACGGGCTCTCCGCGAGAAGCAATGGCCCAAGCCGCTTCAACTCCGGCAAAGCCTGCCCCTACGACCGTGATCAAGCCTGAAGTCTCTGGGAGATGGCGTCGCCCATTTCGCTCGTAGTCACGAGATTGCAGCCTTTGTCGAATATATCGGGAGTTCGCAAACCCGCTTCGAGAGTCAGGTGCACTGCTTGCTCTATTCGGTTCGCCGTCTCTTCCTGGTGAAAGCTAAATCGGAGCATCATGGCCCCGCTGAGAATGGCGGCGATGGGATTTGCTCTGGCTTGGCCGGCGATGTCGGGCGCGCTGCCGTGAATTGGCTCATATAAGCCAAACGGACTTCCATCCCGCTCCTCACCAAGAGAGGCCGAGGGCAACAATCCTAGCGAACCCGTGATCATGGATGATTCATCGCTGAGAATATCGCCGAACATATTTTCGGTCAAGATGACGTCAAATTGCTGAGGGTCGCGGATGAGCTGCATCGCACAGTTGTCGACGTGCATGTGGCTGAGCTTGACGTCGGGACGGTTCAACCCGATCTCAGTCACGATCTCGCGCCAAAGGCGGCTCGTCTCGAGGACATTCGCTTTGTCGACGCTGACGATATGGCGGCGGCGCTGCCGGGCAATTTCAAATGCGCGCAGGGCGATGCGCTCGATTTCGGTCCGCGTATAGGTGCATGTGTCGATCGCCGTATTACCGCCGTCCCGACGCTCGCGCGGCTGACCAAAATATATGCCTCCCGTCAGCTCCCGAATGACCACTAAATCGATCAATCCCCGTTCGCCTTTTAGGGGGCTGGAAGTCAGCAGGGCTCGGGCTGTCTTCGCCGGCCGGACGTTCGCAAAAAGGCCAAGCTCGGATCGCAACGCCAATAAAGCCCCCACCTCGGGCCGCAGATGGCTGGGTTCGATCTTGTCCCATTTCGGTCCCCCGACCGCCCCCAATAGAACTGCATCTGCTTGCTTACAAAGGGCAAGAGTTTCCTCGGGGAGAGGGTGGCCTGTCAAGTCATAGGCTAGGCCACCTACCGGGGCTTCGTGAAAATCCAAGTCCGCATCTGCTGCCCGGAGGACTTTGAGTGCTTCTGCCGTAACTTCCGGGCCGATGCCATCTCCGGCGAGGACTGCGATCTGATGGGACATGAGGTTCGATTATGGCATCCATGCCCAATTGCTTGGCGGTATATTTGGTACGTGGCGCAGGGGTTTCGTTCGTTCATCTCCTCGGACACCTCTCGGGGCCAATTGTATGAAATCATCGTCGCCGCAATCCAGCCGCGACCTATTGCATTCGTAAGCACGGTGAGTCGGACGGGAGCTCGAAATTTGGCCCCGTTCAGCTTTTTCATGGCGGGCGGAAACAATCCACCAAGCCTGGTTTATTGCCCAACGTTGAACGCACGAGGGCTACCGAAAGACAGTTTGCGCAACGTAGAGGAGACTGGGGAGTTCGTCGTCAATACGGTCACGAGAAAAATGGCGACCGGCATGAACGCAACGGGTTTCGATTATCCTCACGAGACCGACGAGTGGTCCGTGTCAGGCTTTACGACCCTCGAGAGCAAGGTGGTGCGGCCACAGCGCATCGCGGAGAGCCCAATCCATTTCGAGTGCAAATTGTTCGAGATTTTGACGCACGGTTCTGGGCCAGGCGCCTCCCGATACATTGTGGGGGAAATTGTGGCGATTCACGTCGCAGAGGCCATTTGGAGCGGAAGAGGCATCGACGGCGACTTATATCGCCCGATTGCGCGAATGGGTGGACCGAATTATCTCGATACAGAGAACCTCGAGCTGTTCGAGCTACAACGGCCAGCTCCCATGTGAACGTGGTCGGGCTTCTCGCCAGAGACTTACCGGCCAGGCTCGCCGTCTTCTTGATGGTATTGCCTCCCCATGCGACTCAAGCGCGTTAAGATTTTTGGCTTCAAGACCTTTGCCGATCGTACAGACCTCGACTTGGAAGGTGACCTGATCGCGGTAGTCGGTCCAAACGGTTGCGGGAAGTCGAATATCGTGGACGCGATTTTGTGGGCTCTGGGGGAGCCCAACGCTCGCCATCTTCGCGCCGCTACCAGTCAGGAGATCATCTTCTGTGGTAGCTCGAGCCGCAAGGCTCTCGGTTATGCGGAAGTTACTCTTCTCTTTGATAATGAGGACGGGGCACTCGCTATCGATCTGCCGGAGGTCTCGGTAAGTCGCAGGCTCACTCGTTCTGGTGACAGCGACTTTTGTATCAACGGCCGAAGTTGCCGTCTGAAGGATGTTTACGACTTATTCGCGGATAGCGGCCTAGGTCGATCTGGCTATGCCATCGTTGGCCAAAAAGAAATCGACGCTGCTCTTGCTGCATCCGCCGAAGATCGCCGGGCCTGGGTCGATGAAGCGGCGGGCGTTCAACGCTACCGCGCCCGACGCAAAGATTCGCTTTCGCGTCTCGAAGCGGCCAAGGATCATTTGTCGAGAGTTCAAGATATTCTGCTCGAATTGGAGCTTCAACGCGAACCTTTGCGGGCCGAAGCCGCGCGGGCCAAGCAATATCAAACGATTTCAGAAAGCCTGCGTGAAATCGAAAGTGGCCTGCTTTGCATCGAGATTGCAGGGGCCGTGCATGAACTAGCGATTATTTCCGAGAACTCGGAGCGGTGCCAATGGGAGGCGCGCAAGAAGAGCGAGGAGGCGGACTGTTTCGAGAAAGAGAGTGTTGCGCTCGGAAATCGCATTAGCGAGCTCGAAACCGACATGGACCGCATTCGTGAGGAACGCCAAGCGGCCCTGACCGCCGCCGAGAGAGCGGACGCGGAACTCAAGCTCTGTGAGCAAAAGCTTCAAAGCATCCATGAGTTCGAACAAAATCTCAACGAAGAAACGGTGGCGGGCGAAATAAGGCTTGATCAAGCCCGCCTCGAGATGGAGCGGGCAACTCGGGAAACGCTTGAGGCCGCCCAAGTGCTGGCTTCTCTGGAATCCGAGCTCAACGAGGGTTGCCTAGACGCTAAAGAGATTCAGATTAAGTTAAGCCAGGTCGAAACCGAGGTACTCGAAGGGCGCGAGGAGCAAAAAGAACGGCAAGGGATTGCCGCAGAGCAGTCTCATCGCTCGATTCGGCTATCCCAAATTTCTGAGGAGATCGTTGGGATCCAACGAGCGGTGCCAGACCTTGAATCGGGAATCGCCCAAGCTGACGCATCCCTCAAGATCCTGGAAGAGCAACTTGCCGTTAAAGATGGTGCGGCACGAACCGCGGAAGATGCGGCGAATGCATTGCGTGCTCGGCAAAATGTGCTTTTCGGTCAAATTCAGACAACCCTCGCAGAAATTGCCGTCCTGGAAGGGCGGAAACGGGGGCTCGAAGCCACCATCGAGATGCATGAGGGTCTCGCCCAAGGAGCGCGCGCGATTTTGGATCTCGTCGCCAAAGGAGAGCTTCCGGGCGCTTTTCGAGCGATCGTCGATTGTATCGATGTCGACGGCAAATACGCCCTCGCGATTGAAACGGCTCTAGGCAACTCCGCCAATGACCTCGTTTGCGAAAACGAAGCACAAGCGCAACTCGCAATCGACAAGCTGAAGGTGGGCCGTCTTGGGCGTGCAACTTTCCAGCCTCTTAGCTTGATGAAGCCGACTGAGGAAGGCACATCGCCATCCGTCCTAAAGAGTCCAGGTGTTCTGGGAATGGCGGCCGACCTTCTTACTTGCGAATTAACGGCTCAGGCGGTTATCGTAAGCTTGCTCGCTCGAGTGATCGTCGCCGAAGACCTTCCCGCCGCGCTTGCATTGGCTTCGACCAGCGAATGGGCGAAAATCGTGACGCTCGACGGAGAGATTCTTTTTGCGAGCGGGGCAGTGACCGGTGGCAACAGCGCTCGCCAGGCAACTGGCTTAATCCAACGAAAGGCGGATGTAGCTCACTGCACAGCCGAAATCGCCGCGCTCACGAAGACCCTTGTAAAATTTGAATCTGACCTCGCGCATACGACCGACGAGATCGTATTGGAAGAAGCCGCCCTTAATCTAGCGTTGACTTCAAAATCTGATCTGGAAAACGAAGCGGATGAGGCAAGGCGTTGGCTCGCCAGCCTCAAGCAAGGGTACCGTGATACGCTTAAGAGTCAACAACGGCTCGAAAGCGAGGCGGAAAGTTTGCGTTCGCCGCTTGTTCTGGAAGCACCGAAGTTCGATCTCAAGTCTTTGGAAAAGGAGCGGGACCGCTTGCTTCAGCTTCTCGCAGGGCGGGCCGCTAGCCAGGAAGGCTTCGCATCACGAATGGATGAAGCGCGGGCGAGGCAAAAACAGTTTGAGAAGCGGCGCATCGATGCGGTGCACTGGCTGGAGGAAGTAACTCGTTCTGAGCAGAAGAGATCGAAACGGTTGGCCGGCATCGAGGAGGAGAGGGCTCGTGTCCGGCGACGGTCGGCAGAAGAGCAAGTGGCAAAAACGACCGCCGAAGAACGCCAAGGCAATTTGCAGAGGCAGCTGGAGGCATTTACAAAAGCGAAGCGCGACCTGCTCGAGCAAAGCCTCGGCCTGACAGAGGCGGCCAAGCGAGCGCTTCAAGCAGCAGCGCTATGTGCAGACTCAGCTCATCAAGCCGAAATCTCGCGCGCTCGCACCGACGCCAAGCGTTCAAATGCCCTTGAGCGTCTTCTCGAGGAATATGGCCTTAGCCAAGAGGATGCTCTTGTCGAAGCACCTAGTATTCGCCTCCCCGCCGACGCCGCTTCCATGGCCAGCCGTCATCGACGCGACCTTAAAGCCCTCGGCATCGTTAATCTTGGAGCTATCGAGGCCTATGACCGCTTAACAGAGCGCTACTCCGAACTGGCAGCCCAACAGGATGATATTCTCGCCGCGAAGGCAGAAGTCGAAGCCGGAATTAGGGAGCTGGACAAACTCACCAGAGATCGTTTTCGCGATACTTTCCATGCACTCCAGATCGCTTTTGAAACGACCTTCGCCCGCCTCTTCGGAGGTGGTGAAGGGAAGCTGCTCTTGACCGATGACGAGGATCTTCTCGTGACGGGGGTCGAGGTCGAAGTGACCGTTCCCGGTAAAAAGAAGCAACGCCTCGAGCTACTTAGTGGAGGGGAGCGAGCGTTGGCCGCCTGCGCGTTCCTATTTGCCCTCCTTAAAGTTAAACCTTGCCCGCTTGTAATTCTCGATGAGGTCGATGCTCCGCTAGATGGACGAAACGTTGAGCGATTTATCGAAATCCTTGATGACTATAAGCCTGAAACTCAGTTTATACTCATCACTCACAACCCGGTTACCATCGAAGCGGCTCCTCTTTGGTTCGGAGTGACTATGAAGGAGCCGGGAGTCTCGGTCGTGATTCCATGCCGAGCTCCGCTAGCTCATCACGGAGACGAGATGCCGATGACACAAGCTGCGCTCGCCAATGTCGGATGAGCGAAGCTAGCCGTTCGATTTTTGTGCGCGGGCTGGTCGGCGAGACGCCGACCCTACAGCGTGCCGTAAAGCCGGTCGCCGAAATCGCCTAAGCCAGGCACGATGTATTTCTTCGCGTTTAGACCACGGTCGATGGCTGCCGTTGTTACTGGCACATCCGGATGATCCTTCTCAAGTCTCGCAACTCCCTCCGGCGAGGAGATGACGCTCACCATCGAGAGGCTCTCCGCCCCTCGAGCCTTCAAGAGACTGAGCGCTTGCGAGGCCGACCCGCCGGTCGCGAGCATTGGATCAAAGCAAAGTGTGAATCTCCCTTCCAAATTCGGCAACTTGCAATAGTAACTGTGGGCGACAGCGGTGTCATGATGCCGCTCCAGCCCAATGTAACCCACGGCTACGTCCGGAAAAAGCGCCAATGCGGATTCCAGCATCGCAAGACCCGCGCGCAAAACGGGTACGACGGCCAAGCCGTGGGCTAGCTTCATGGCTTCCGCTTCTTCCATCGGAGTCGACACGCTTGTTCGAGCAAGGGGCACCTGACGGGTCGCTTCCAATATGAGCATCGTCGAGAGCACTCGGGTCATCTGACGAAACTGCTCGGGCGGCGTGCTAACCTCGCGCAGCACACCTAAGAGGTGGTGGGCAAGAGGGTGGCTGAGAATAGCGACGGCCATAAGAAGAGGATACTTCCACTTGCCCTAAGGCTTCACGATGCACGGCATATCGCGTGCGGGGCCGGCCGGCACGGGGTATCTTCGGTTCTTACGCAATGCCCGATCAGCAACCTCTCGCCGGACTTATTCTCGCCGCTGGAAAAGGCACCCGCATGAAATCCGCCATACCAAAATGCTTGCATCCAGTTTGCGGGCTGCCGATGGCCGAATGGGTGATCCGAGCTATGAAGCATTGTGGAATCGTCAAGCCGATCGTGGTGGTGGGCCACGGTTCCGAGCACATGCGGTCCGTGCTTGGCGATAGCGTTGAATATGCGATCCAGGAAGAGCAACTTGGCACCGGACATGCCGTACTTACGGCGAAGAGTCTGCTCGCCGACTGGAACGGCACTCTTGTCATCGCACCTGGCGATACGCCGCTATTAGATGGGGAAATGCTCGGGCGCCTCGTCGCTCATCATCTGAATTCGGGTGCGGCAGCGACTCTTGCCTTATGTCGAATGGAAGACCCTACGGGATACGGCAGAGTCGTGGTGGAGGGGGAGCGAGTCCTCGCGATCGTCGAGGAGCGCGACGCCACCGAGAATTACAAGAGGATCCGCGATGTGAACACCGGTTTGTATTGCTTCGACTGTCGCAAGCTTTTCGAAGTTCTTCCGAAATTAGAAAACTCGAACAGCCAAGGCGAATACTATTTGACGGACGTGATCGGACGACTGGTCGCGGCGGGGGCCCCAGTCGAAGCGGTCTTTTTCACCGAAGCGGCTTCCTTCGCCGGCGTCAATGACCGCTGGCAGCTGGCCGGAGTGTCCGACACCATGAGGATGCGGATACTGCAGGCTCACGCGGAAGCAGGGGTCACCATCGTCGATCCTCGTACAACTTATATCGACGCCGACGTGACGATAGGATCGGACAGCACAGTCGGGGCTATGAGCATTTTGGAGGGCAGCACGGCAATCGGCTGTTCTTGTCAAATTGGACCGGGAGCAAAAATCTCCAACAGCCAAATCGGTTCAAAGTGTACAGTTCTCATGAGCCTGCTTAACCGAGCGACTCTTCATGATGGAGCCCGATGCGGGCCCTATGCGAATCTGCGTCCCGGGGCTGTTCTTGGGCTGAATTCGAAGGTCGGAAATTTCGTGGAAATCAAGAACGCGGAGCTTGCAGAATCGGTGAGCGTTTCGCACCTCTCCTATATCGGGGATGCCTCAATTGGGGCCGGAACCAATATTGGAGCGGGCACTATTACCTGCAATTACGACGGATTTCAGAAGAATCGAACAGAAATTGGCGCGGATGCCTTCATCGGATCGAACAGTACGCTGCTCGCTCCGATTACAATAGGGGATGGGGCAATGGTGGCCGCAGGCAGCGTGGTCGACCAGAGCGTGCCCGCAGATGCATTGGCTTTCGGGCGAGCCAGGCAGGAGAACAAACTATCATGGGTCAAACATTGGAGAGAGCGGAAGCGTCGGTGAAACACCCGCTTACCGGCATGAAGCTTTTCGCGGGGAACGCCCATCGAGAGCTTGGCGAACGGATCGCGAATTATTTGTCCCTCGATCTCGGACGAATGACTTCGACGAAATTCAGCGATGGCGAACTGCGGGTTCAGGTGGACGAAAGCGCTCGGGGCAACGACGTCTTCATCGTTCAGCCTACGTGCTATCCAGCCAACGACACCCTGATGGAGCTGTTGATTCTGCTCGATGCCTTCCGCCGAGCTTCGGCAAGACGCATCACAGTGGTCATCCCCTACTATGGATATGCTCGGCAGGATAAGAAGATTAAGCCTCGCGAGCCGGTGACGGCTCGTCTAGTCGCCGATCTCATCGGAGTTGCGGGCGCCCATCGCGTGGTATGCGTGGACCTTCATGCCGAGCAGCTACAGGGTTTCTTCAGCATCCCGGTCGATCATCTTTACGCAGGACCGATCATTGGCAGATGGATGCGCGAACAGGGCTACCAGGATGAAGAGATCGTAGTGGTGAGCCCAGACGTCGCCGGAGTCGGCCGAGCCCGATCCCTGGCTGAAATGCTTGGTGGCGTACCGATCTGCATCGTCGCGAAACGGCGTCCTGAACCGAATAAGGTCGATATCGTGGAAATCATCGGCGACGTGGAAGGGAAGAAGTGCATCATGATCGACGACATGATCGATACCGGAGGCTCGGTGATTACCGGTGCGGAGGTGCTTTTGAAGCGTGGCGCCACTGAGGTCATCGTGAGTTGCACCCATGCGGTTTTCAGCGGGAACGCCAGCCAAAGGCTTCAGGACAGCGTCATCGCGCGCGTGGTTTGCATGGACACAATCCCGATTCCCAGCGTTAAGATGTTTCCCAAACTTACCATTTTGCCATCTGCTCCTCTGCTCGGCGAAGCCATTCGGCGCATCCATCTGAACGAATCGGTGAGTGAACTTTTCGACGATTGGCGATAATGAGCGAATCGAAATCAAGGTGTCGGAAGTCATAGCTTCAATCGAGCACGATCAATCGGTGCTCGAATGGGAAGTGAACGTGGGCCGCGAAGAGCCAAAAAAGAGATGGGCCGTCCTAGGTGCCGCCAGCATAGCGGGACTTGCCGGCTTGCTCCTGTTGCATCATCCCCTATTCGCCCTCGTTGGCTTTATCGCCATCATTGTTTCTTCCGCCGAGGCGATTTTGCCCCTCCGATATCGGCTGGATTCAAAAGGCGCAGGCGTGAAATGCGGCCTCAGCTTAACCCGCATCGACTGGGGCAGCGTGCGACAAGTACGAGAAGACTTACGTGGAGTTAAACTTTCTCCGCTGGCTGATGGAAATCGACTGGAGCCGTTTCGGGGCGTTTATTTACGCTACGGCAAGCATAAAGAAGGAATTCTAGCCAAGGTGCGCGAACATTGGACGGAAGCATGAATCAGTTGTGGCGGGATGAGCTGACCGAGGATGAGGCTGACCTCCTGATCGCCAAGGCATCGCAAGAAATACGGAAGCGCAAGATGGAAGTTCCTGCCATTCTGTTCTTGGAGATGCACAAGCCTCTGGGTTATATTGCGAGCCAAGCGATGATCACATTTGCTCCGTTTCTCGTGCCTTTTATAGGGTTTGACAATTTGAATAACTGGTCACGGCTGGCCGCCAATCGTCGCAACATCGAGCGACTGATAGACCAGATCGCGCAGCCACAGATGGAGTCTCTCACTCCGATGGAATCAGCCACATGAAGGAATTCGGTGCGCAGTACTACGAAACGGGATGGTTTAGCATTGTTTTCACGTTCGTGCTCATCGCCTTCATCTTGTTTAACATATCGAGGTCCAAGAAGGGCAAAAACCTTTACATACGTCGCATCGCGGGTCTGAACGCGATCGATGAGTCGATTGGACGGGCGACGGAAATGGGTAAGCCCGTGCTGATGGTGCCGGGCCTCGGCGTACTAAATGCTATTTCCGTGCAAGCGCTTAATATTTTTGCTTATGTGACCAAAACAGCGGCCAAGTTTGGCAATCCCATCCGACTTTGCTGCGCCGATGCAGCGGTTTATACGGTCGCCCAAGAAATCATTCGGGACACTTATCAAAGTGAAGGGCTGGGTGATCGGTACGATCCTGATTCAGTCCGATTTATCAGCGATCGACAGTTTGCTTTCGCGGCGGGCGTTTCGGGAATTATCCTGCGAGAACAAACAGCAGCAGCGTTCTTCCTTGGTGAGTTCTTTGCCGAGTCATTGATCTTTGCCGAGACCGCTAACGCGATTGGAGCGATTCAAGTTGCCGGCTCTACCCAACCCACCCAGACGCCATTTTTTATCGCAGCTTGCGATTACGTCTTGATCGGTGACGAGTTTTACGCGGCAAGTGCCTATCTCACGAGGGAACCCGTCTTGGTTGGAAGCCTCGTTGGCCAAGATTGGTGCAAGTTATTGGTGACGGCTTCCATCATTTTGGGATTTCTCTTAGGAAGTGTTCAACGAACCATGCTTGTGAGCGAGGAAGAAAAGGATGGGATAAGGGTGCCTATAGAAAAGCCAAGGGTTAGAAAAC
>JBBREX010000054.1:0-16141 GCA_038225245.1 Fimbriimonadales bacterium
GGGGTCCACGATACCGACTATTTTGCCAAGCTCCCTTCCGGGCGCGGCGACGGCCGTTATAGAGCGTTTCCTCACAACGACACTTCCACCAAGGGACTATGGAGCGCGGCTGGCGAGTTCTCGGCGCTTTTCGGTTCGGAAACGATTGTGACTCGTGACGCCCTTCTTTCCGCTGGTCTGAAGCTATCCAAAATCACCAGAGAAAGGCCGGGTGCGGTCGACGAAGCGACGGAGGCGTGGGGATGGCGAGGCATCGTTTCCACCGCCGCAGAAGCTCGTATTGTCGCGGAGACGCCTCTGGGACCTCTTTTCCAAGTACTGAACGATACTCTGAATTGGGCCATCGACGAGAGCTTGGAATCTGTTGCCGGCGATCAAAAATCGCGCTCACAGGACGTTGCCGATCAACTGCGCTCGATCGCCTGCGATGCCAGCGAGCCACGGGTATCCATATCTTTATCGAATTACTATCGGACACTTTTGCCGAGTGTCTACGGATTTGCCGCAGGCGAGAAATTGGAACTCGAAACGTCGACTACCACCGAGCTTCTCAAATTCAATTCCAAAACCTGCAAGCGTCCGAGATTTGAGCTGTTGGGCCGCTTCGTTGAACCTGCCACTCGTCAACAAGCTTGCCAAGCTTATAATGCAGCAATTGCGGGCACGGAAATCTATCCCCTCGATAGGTTCGGATCGTGGTCAATCCCATTTGATCTCATCATTCCTGGTCGGGGTCGAGGCTCGATTCGAATTGCCCCGAAGGCGATCGTTGTCATGACGCCTACTCCGCTCTTTATCTCTACGAAGAAGCCGATTACCAGCCTGAACGATCTGGCGGATTCCATCGAGCGCAAATTTGGGCCGGACTGCGCGATCGTGGGTAAGGCGGTTACCTTGATCGGCATGCTTGCCCGGGAGTTTGTGTTCATTTTTCACGAAGGAGCAAGCAGCTACGTCAAGCACAGCCGGAAGTTGCACGATCTGCTCGGAGGACTCGCCCTCAACCCCATTCTCCGAATTCGATATGAACCTTGGGATTGCCTGGATAAATGTTGCGCATGGATTCGGCTGCCCGAGCCTTTTCGCGGCCCTTTCGGAGTGGAAGAGCTTCGGGGGCAAGGCTTCGCAAACCGGTGGCGTCAGGTTGGAGAAGAGCAAACCCAGTTGCTGGCGAAACTTAAGGAACTCAGAAGACCTCTCGATTTCATTCGATATTTGGCAGATGCAGGCATGGGCAGCTGGAATACGTTGATCTTGGAGTACGAAGGCATCCACGCTCAACTCGATCAGCTCAACTTGGGAATTCTGCAGATTAAGGAGCAAAAGAAAGCGGTGGCCAAGCAGTGGAAAGCAGCCAAGCGAGCACGCGTGGACGCCGAACTGGAGAAAGGTCGCCATTGGCGCGAACAAATCTTCGAGAGGTTGCCCACGCCGGAGGCACTGGCAGAGCGACAAAGATTGGCAGATTTAGTCCATAAGGCGATCGACCAAGTGCGTGAGCGCAAGCTCGAATGGCAGCGACTACAGGCTCAACAGGACGCGCTCGTATCGGGTCCCGACATCCTGAAGGCTCATGTGAGGCGACGCGACCTAGAGCTGGAGGCGGAGCTTAAGCGCATGAAGCTCATCAGAGATGCGGTGATCTCCTCAAAAGGGCTCGAGAAGGCTGGCCACCGCCCGGCTGCTTGGTGGTTTCCCTTGCTTTGCCCCGATGGCACGTGGTTTGCGGAAACGGTGTGCCGCGCCAATTATTCATTGGAGCCTCTAGCCTAGCCAATGGAATCCATTGCTTTCACGAAGGTGCAATCGGTCGCCAACGACTTTGTCTTATTCGAAGCGGCCAACGTACGCCAATTCATCGCTGACGGTTATGCCGCCGTGACCCCTGATCTCTTCGAGCCGGACGCCGACCCCTTGACGGCGGTATACACCGATCTCGCCCGACGGGTTTGCCCACGCCATTTTGGCATCGGCAGCGATGGCTTGCTGATCATCGACGGCTCTGCAGGCCAGGTCAAACTGCGCATGTTCAACCCCGATGGGTCCGAAGACTTTTGCGGCAACGGTCTAAGGTGCGCCGCTCTCTACGCTTTCGAAAAGGGGTGGGTGGCCAATTCATTCAAGATCAACCATCACGGCGAAACCGTACCGGTTATCCTTATAGATTCGGGGTTGATCGAGATGACTCTGCGGTCGGCGAGTTTTCTCCCAAAAGACGTTCCTCATACCCACCCGGAAGAGCTTTTTCAACACCCACTCCGTGTCTGCGGGGAGGATCTGGCGATTTCATCGCTTTCCACCGGAAGCGCTCACACGGTCATCATCGCCGACTTTTTGCCGGACGACGAGCGCTTAAGAATGATTGGATCAGCCTTGGAAGTTCATCCTCTGTTTCCTGAGCGAACCAGCGTCATATGGGTTCGACGGCTCGACGCCCGACTCGCCAAAATCCGCATTTGGGAGCGAGGAGCGGGCGAGACTCTTGGGTGTGGAACGGGGAGCTCGGCGGCAGCGGTGGTAATGGCTCGGCTGAACGGCAGGGGCGGCGAATACGAAATCCAAAATCCGGGGGGCGAGATCCTGGTCGAGCTAGAAGATTGGCAATCGAGTCTGAAGGTACGCGGCTACTCCGAGATCGTTTACGAGGGCGAATGGCAGTCAGGCACCGGTACGGCGCTCTCGCCGAAAGCGCCGCAGTGCGCAGATGTTTAATTTCGTCGGCACCCTCCGCGAGGTCGCCCTACCCGCAAACATGGTGAAATTGGGTACGATCCTAGCCTATGTCCGTTTTGCAAGTCAAGCGCCGGTCCAGCACCAAGCCCGCACACCTTCGTCGGAACGGCCTTCTGCCGATGGCGCTCGTCGATCGCTCCCATGCGACCACGCTCATCCAGGCAACCGAAGCAGACCTTCAGAGCGCGATGGCGGGAGCCGACGGCCTCGGTCGTCTCGACCTCGAGATCGAGGGTGAAAAGGGCCAGCGAAAGGTCATCGTCCGGCAAGTGGACAAAGACTTTATGCGCCAGCAAATTCTTCACGTTACGCTCGCCGAAGTGACGGAGAGCGACGTCGTGAAAATGGATATTCGGGTCGTAAGCGTCGGCGTGCCGGAAGACCTCGAGACGATGGACTTGCAGCTCAGCCACCCGACCGACCATGTTACGCTGAGAGGCAAGATGTCGGCAATGCCGGAAGTCTTGGAAGTGGACGTATCTCAGCTTCACGTCGGGCATCACGTGAGCGCGGGCGACCTCCAGCTTCCGCCTGGGATCGAGCTGCTTAGCTCTGCCGATGCGACGCTGTTCAGCTTAACTCAAGTGAAGGAGCAGGTACTCGAGCCGGAGGCGGCCCCTGCCGAGCCAGTGGAAATCGGAGCCGAAGAGAAAGAAGAGGGTGGCTAAGCTCGGACTCTCCTATACGTGGAAGCTCGTGACGATGCGCTTGGCGATTTCAAAGTAGATTATTAGACCGGTGGCATCTACGAAAGTCGAGATAAAGGGCGAACTCATGACCGCGGGATCGGCTCCAATTCGCTTTGCCGCCATTGGCAACATGCTGCCGACGACCGTCGCCCAGATTACAATTGCAGGAAGGGTCAGCCCGACCACGATGCATAGATCAAATGGCGATTTCCAGAGAATGGCCCGGGCAAAGCCGGTAATTCCAAGAAGCGACCCAACCAGCAATGCGGTCAAGAATTCTTTCCGAAGAACCACCATCGCGTCGGAGAGCCTTATGTCTCCAACCGCGAGGGCGCGGGTGATGGTGGTCGTTGTCTGGGACCCAGAATTTCCTCCGGCCCCAATCAAAAGGGGAATAAAGTAGGCGATCGGCGAAAGCCTCAATTCCTGGGAGCCGCTGCCCTGACCGTAATAGCGCAGAACTGACCCGGTGAGCGTTTCGGCAAGAAAGAGGAAAAACAGCCACCAAAAGCGTCGCCAAGCGAGCTGCCAAACCCCAAGCGACAAGTAGGCCTCCGCATCGCCGCCGACACCGCCGAGCTTGAGCACATCGATGGTTTCCGCCTGCTCCAAGACCTCTTGAGAGTCGTCGACGGTAAATATTCCAAGCATGCGGGCCCGATCGTCGAGCACGGGCATGGCATAAAAGCCGTAACGCGCGATTTGGCGAGCCACGTCTTCGGCGCGAGAATCCGCTCGGCTGGTGACCGCGTCTTCGATCATTATTTCGCGAGCAGTAGCCTCAGGATCGGCACGAATCGCTTGTCGAAGGCTAAATACTCCGAGTAGGTGGCGATCTTCGTCAAGCACATAGAGATCATTAACGGTTTCGTACTCCCCTTCCGGCGCCTCGCGGATATGCTGGAGAAGGTCTGCCATCTTCTCATCCGGACGAACTTCGACAAAATCTTCTGTCATGAGCCGCCCGGCCGAATCTTCCGGATAAGAAAGAAGCCGCCTTAGCTCCTGGGCGTCCTCACGTGGAATGACCTCGAGCAGAGCCTCGAATCGCTCGGGCTCAATCTCTTCCCGCAACTCGATGGCGTCGTCCATAGGAAGGACATCGAGATAGTGGGCGAGGGTCAGGTCGGGCAGTTCGTCGATGTATTGGCGCGTAATCTCGGTTGGCAGTTCGACTAGGATATAGCCGGCCGTCTCGTCATCGAGCTGGCGCAGAAGTCCTAGACCTTCTTGTACGGTGAGGCGCTGGAAAGCTTCAGCGATGTCTTCCGGCCGGAAATCTTCGAGCTGCTCGCGTACGACATCGCGATTTTCAACTCGCGCAAGCGAGCGCAACATCTCGACGAAAGTTTTGACGTCCTTTTTCATGGAGGCACTTCTAATTCTATTGGCCTCGCCGCCCTTGAGGGCGGCGTCAGCGTTCTGGTAATTCCATATGGAGGCGTAAACAGGCAGAAATCGGCGAGAAAACCAATCTCTGATTCATTCTGCCCGATAAATCAGCTTGATTGCGCCTTTTGGACCAGCGATCTCCTACATTCCACCGATTTTCCAGCTTTCCTTACGGCGATGTGATTCCCTTTTAAACCACAGTGGACACCTCGCCACCTCATCCAAACGGAGTAGCAGATCTCTGGTTAGCATCCCGCGATTCTCGAATTAAGTTTCCGCGGGCTTAAAATGATGTAGGTCTTTCCCGGATGCCTGAGCAAGATGCTCATGGAAACCACGGCAGGTTCTCGTGCCGCGATTCTATTTACGAAATCGCCAGAGTTCCTTTGTTGCGGGCTCGGTTGGACATGAAGACTCCAGCGATGATTACGGCCATTCCCACGAACTGCCACACGGTTAATGTCTTGCCAAACACAAGCCACGCCGAAAATGCGGCGATCGGAGGCACGAAAAACTGATAGAGCATGGCGGCAGGTCCACCGACCGTCTTGACGCCAGTGTAGAACCCCCAAAAGCCAAGCACACCGGCAAGAACGGTGATGTGAAAAAGCATCAGCCAAGTTATGGAAGAGAGCGAGCCCCATGGAACCTCTATCGACGCGTTGAGCCCGTATGGAAGCAGCGCGAGCAAGGCACCGGGCATGGACAAGGTTAGAATCTGCAATGGCGAGCGATCGAGGGTTAATGGTTTGCTCATGACCACGCTCAGAGCCCAGACAACCGATGAGCAGAGTATCAGGACATCGCCAAGAACTTTAGATTGTCCGCTCTCGGTACCGGACACGATGACGAGCACAACTCCCGCGAAGGCGAGAAGAGCGCCGCCGAGCGTCCCGTAGCCGAATCGCTCCTGCTTGAAAGCAATCGCAATCAGGGCGGTGAAAATCGGGGCGCTGGCGAGGATGATGGCTCCCTCGGCGGCGGACGCATGCATCATGCCTTCCAGGAAGAAGATCATGTAAATCCCCATCGCCAAGAAACCCAATATGAAAAGTTGCGGCCAATCCCGCCCATAACGAAGCGACTCGCCTTTCAACTTGCATAGACCGACCAGCAATAGATACATGAGGGCGAATCGACATAAAGCGACGGCAGGCGGGGGCAATTGACGGTAGAGCAGCTTGAGAGCGACAAAATTGAAACCCCAGCTAAGCACGGTAATGCCGAGGGGAAAGTTGAGGGGGATTGTGCGGCGCACCGACTTAGTATGGATAACCGCGCTAGAATAGTGCCATGAACGCAGTCCGGGTCATTTCCTTCGTTTCGGCTTCTTCGCTGGCCCTAGCATCTTTTGTCTGCTCGATAGGATGCAAACATGCCGATGAAACCATCACTCAGGAAGAGTCGAAAACGTCCTCTTCGAAAAACGAGGGCGACGGTGGTGGCGTCACGCCCATCATGCCTTCGGCAGGGGCGAACGCGCCGATGGCAAACACGGACAGCGTGGCAGGGGCCGGCAGCGGTGTTGGGCAAGTTGCCAAAGACCGGGCCCGAAGCGCGGCCGCCAAGAGCAGCGTGAGTTCGGGGCAAGGAGCAACCGGAGATTAAAAAAAGAAACCTTGGCCTTAGCCAAGGCTTCATTTTAGTTGTTACTCGATTAACGCTTACGCTTTTCGGCGTCGGCGAAGAGCAAGAATCGCAACGCCCGCACCCAGAGCAAGCATCGAAGCCGGCTCGGGAACCGCGCAGTATTGACTACCGGTCAAAGCGATTCGATAAGAACCCTGATTTCCAGTCGCATCACCCGCCCAGCTGATCACTGGAAGAGCGGCGCCGGGGCCGTCGGGAGCTCGCTCGACGTTGAACGGCGAGTTCTGCCAAATCAGGCCGCCTGCGCTCGACGGATCCGTGTTATAACCGCTTACCGCGATTACATACAAACCGTTGTGAGTCAGGAAGCGAGATGTTAGAACGGATTGGAACCCCGATCCGCCCGGATCGTCGTCATCGCTAGTGACGCCGATGCCCGAGGCTTCGAATAAGAATAGCTGGGTATCGGAAATACCGCTGCCAATCGTGGAAGCGCTAAAGTGCTGGAAGTCGACGACATTGATGCAAAAAGCATCGACGTCCATTCCGTTGTTGCCCGCAAGGTTTCCGCTGATGGCGGCAAGGTTGCCCGTGCCGATCGTCAGCTGACCCGGTGGGAGATTGATCGCGTCGCCCGTCTCATTCCACACCTGCGCGAACGCAGAGGTGCTTAAAGCTACGGCGAAAGATAGAATAATGAGTCTTTTCATCTGTTCCCCTCGGTGTAAACAAGATATTTAAGGGTGAACCCTTGCAATTAGGATATCACGAAATAGGTTTACAAACAAGGGAGAAAATACAAAGAACGGGGCTGAACGCCAATCTTGAACCTGATTGATTATTTGTTTTAGCTCGAACCTGGTGCGAAAACCCGTAGTAATACGAGGCCCGACTATGTCCACACGCGCTTACGCGACCGTGATCTCGCGGCACAGATACACGTCTTGTATGGCTTGGAGTATCTCGACTCCTTCCGACATGGGCCGTTGGAAGGCCTTTCGGCCGCTGATCAACCCGGTGCCACCAGCTCGTTTGTTTATTACAGCCGTCTTGATCGCTTCCGCCATATCGGAGTCTCCGGAGGCCCCGCCGCTGTTGATCAGTCCCGCCTTTCCCATGTAGCAGTTGGCCACTTGGTAGCGACAGAGGTCGATTGGATGGTCGGATGAAAGCTCCGTATACATGCGGGTGTCGAGCTTGCCGTACGAGCTATCGCCTGAGTTCAAGGCGACAAACCCACCATTACAATCAGGCAGCTTTTGCTTGATGATGTCGGCTTCGATCGTCACGCCCAAATGATTAGCTTGCCCGGTGAGGTCGGCGGCGAGATGGTAATCCTTGTCCTGCTTGAAGGCAGGGTTCCGGAGATAGCACCAAAGGATAGTCGCCATTCCAAGCTCGTGAGCAGCTTGAAAGGCTTGGCTGACTTCAACTATTTGTCGACCGGATTCATCGCTGCCGAAATATATGGTTGCACCCACCGCCACAGCGCCCATATTCCAGGCTTGTTCGACATGGCCGAACATGATTTGATCCGCCTTATTCGGGTATGTGAGCAGCTCGTTGTGATTGAGCTTCACGATGAAAGGGATTTTGTGAGCGTAGTCCCTGGCGCATGATCCGAGGCCGCCAAGGGTGGAGGCGACCGCATTGCAGCCTCCCTCTATCGCGAGTTTGACGATGTTCTCAGGGTCAAAATAGATCGGGTTCTTGGCGAAGCTCGCCCCCGCACTATGCTCGATGCCCTGGTCTACAGGCAAAATGCTGACATAACCCGTGTTCGCAAGTCTTCCGTGCCCAAAAATCTGCTGCAAGCTTCGTAAGGTCGGAATATTTCGATCACTTCGAGCGTAAACCTGGCTTACAAAGTCTGGCCCGGGTAATGCGAGGTTCTGCTTGTCGATCGTCGTGCAGCGGTGATCGAGAAGGCTTTTCGCTTCACTTCCAAGCGACTGTGCAATTCGGTCTAGTTCTCTGGTCGCCAGCATCGCCATATGTTTTCTCCAAGTCTCCTCTAGTTTATCCGACGCCGTCTATACGAACATCCACACCAAGAGAACCAGTATCGTCAATCTGAACCGAAACATGACCAAATGGTCGGCTAGATGAGGGATTCTCCTTACGTTTCAGGCCAAACTATCGGAGATGAACAGAATTTGTTGTCGCTTCATGCTTCTCGTCGTTTCGGTAGGAGTTGCAATATCGGCCCGAGCCGACATCACGTACGAGGTCCATGTGATGCCCGAAGCGGAGGGAAAGCAGCTCCAGATTACGATGTCGGTGCCGGTCAAGGAAAAGACCGTGGACGTGCAAATTCCTAACTGGTCGCCTGGGGCATACATGTTAAGTGTTTTCAATAAGAATATCAAAGACATCAGCGCGGCGACCGAGGATGGGAAGCCTTTGACGGTCGCTCACCCAGACGACAATACCTGGCATCTGGATGTGAACGGCTCCAAGAAGGTGAAGATTACGTATTCGGTAGCTTCCTCACTGAATGACGGCGCTATGCATTACAGTGGGCCGCCTACTTACTTATATGTCGTTGGGAGAAAGCAAGAGCGTTGCCTCTTAAAGCTCGTTACGCCTGCTAACTGGCGAATCGCCTGCGGTTTGGACGCCGATGGGAAAATGCCTGGCGCTTTCGTAGCCCCCACCTACGACGTCCTTGCCGACAATCCCGTCACGATGGGAAATTTCATTTTAGATAGGTACATAGTTAAAGGCAAAAAGCACTACGTGGCCTTACGCAATCCGGCAAGTCGAGACGTCGACATGGCGCATCTCATCAAGGCATGCAAGTACGTCAGCGAAGCGGAGAATGACTTTTGGGGGGCCACGCCTTATAGCCACTATGTCTGGCATTTTTCCGTCAATGACGCGGCGGACGGAGCTGGGGGTTTAGAGCACCTCAGCAGTACACAGATCGGGCTTGCCAGCGGCGTCGGTCCTCGCGCCGTATCCGTGCTTTCCCACGAATTCTTTCACCTTTGGAACGTCAAGAGAGTGCGCTCGAAACCATTGGGACCTTTCGATTACCTCGTTTTACCAAAGACGGGGGCACTTTGGTGGCTGGAGGGAGTGACCGATTACTACGCGAATCTTCTCCTCACTCGTTACGGCTGGGCGACTGAAAAGGAGCTTTACGCCAGTCTGATCGACAATCTACATGGGGTTCGCCGCAATCCAGCTCGACTCGAAGTTAGCCCTTACGAAGCAAGCTATCGGGTCGGAGAAGCGGCCAATGGGAGAGGCAATAGCAATGGCTATAAGATTAGTTATTACAACACAGGTTGGCTTGCTGGGCTGTGCCTGGACCTCGAGATTCGCGCTCAAAGCGGAGGAAAGCATTCCCTCGACGACGTGGCTCGGGCGCTGTGGAAACTTTGCAAAAACGATCGGCCTGGCTTCGAGGAGGACGAAATTCGAAAGCAATGCATCCACTTCGGAGGACCAAGCTTAGGTGACTTTTACGATCGAGTGATCATGAAGGCGGGCGAACTTCCGGTGGAAGACGAGCTAGCGAAAGTTGGCCTGAAAATCGAGGAGCACGAACAAACGTTCGCGAACATTGGGTTTGTCTCTCGTCCCAACAAGAACGATGGCGGAGCACGGGTTATGACGGCGGACAAAGAAAGCCCAATCAAGTCGGGCGATCTAATCATCCAAGTCGATGGCAATCCACTCGACGTCAAAAGCAATCGATCGATTGCCGCCGAGATCGCTCGCTTCTCTACCCAAGCGCAAATCGGAAAGTCGATCAAGTTCCACGTCAAGCGCGAGGGAGCGGAGATGGATGTTTCGGCGACACCAACAGAGGGTAAGCGCATGACAAAATTCCTCGAAGTGGTGAACCGAAATGATCTGGCCAAAGCTCGGCTTCGGAGTAACTGGATTTTCGCGGGCAAGAAATCGATCGTCAAGGAATAAGGGCTAGCCCGAGGTGGAAGTCGTAGGAGGTGGGGCACTCGCCTCCTGCGGCCACAAACTGGTCAGAGCCGTCATCAGGCGTTCCTTGGGCAGGCTTGCAAAGGCTTCGTTGCGGAGAATGCGGGCAGTTTCGGGAACAACGTCGGCTACAAAAACCACAGCGCCATCTCGAATGCCGCGAACCACCAATGCTTTAGGTTTTGAGAAAACGGAAATCGCAGAAATGCCGATTTTAGCGCCGATCGATTGCTCGTCTTCCCCGGATTTTGTTGCATAGCTAAGGGTGAGCACGCCTGAACGTGGATCAAGGGCCGCCGAACCGATGCGCGAGCCTTCGAAGCAGCTCTGAACCGCTTGAGCAAGCAACGCTGTCTCTTCGGAGCTAAACAAAACGGTTGGAGCCTCCGCTGAAGGTTCCGTCTTGATGGGGGGCTTAGCGGGCTCGTTTCGAACATTTGGCTCGATTTCCACGCCCTTCGTTACGAGCTGGGGTTCGGTCTTGCGGGCGCGTAACCGATCTCCCAACAAAAAGGATACGACGCCTACCAAGAGCACGAAGGCGATAATAAGCGCCGCATATTCTTTCGTTTTGGAAGGCCTTGTTTCAATTCCGAGACGTTCGGCGGTCATCGCGGCCTCACGTTCGCTTATCCTTTGACGCACCGCCTCCAACTTCTTCTTGTCAGCATGAGATTCGGGCGCTAAGTCAAGAGCCATCTCATACCAATCCGAGGCCTGCTTGAGATCGCCTTGTTCCGCACAAATGTCACCGAGCAACGTATGAGCAGTGACATCACCCGGATAACGCTTGAGGATGCTCAGGCAGAGATCATGGGCCTGCTTGTAATCGCCACGCATGCGCAGCAGGTTTGCTTTGGCAAGGTCCGGGTAAATCTCGGTATCGGTTGATCCTGCCCCTCCGCCGTCGCGCATGGGGCACATTTCTTCTGGACAATTCAACGCCCCCGCATCGACCATGTCGAAGCACTTAGGGCAAAGATTAAGCGCTTTAGGTTCCGGTGCTGCCAAATCCGCCCTCCGCTCGATGAGTCTCGTCTAACTGAGACACCTCTACCCAATCGGCCCGTGCAACGGGGCATACCACCATTTGGGCAATCCTTTCCCCTTTTTTGAGCTCGATGAGCTCCTGGCCAAGATTGATCAATAAGACTCCGATTTCTCCGCGATAGTCGCTGTCGACCGTTCCCGGCGTATTGGCCATCGACAGCCCTTGGCGAAGTGCCAAGCCTGAGCGAGGTCGTAGTTGAAGCTCGTACCCGAATGGCACCGCCACTCTCAAGCCCGTCGGTATCAACTTTCGTTCCATCGGATGTAGAGAGACGTCTTCAGGAGTCCTGACGTCCATGCCGGCAGCTCCATCCGTCCTATATTCCGGTAGATCGATGCCTTGGCCGCGCACGACATGCAACTTTACATTTTCCATTTAGACCTGTGTTGGCGATTGATTTTCTTCGCCGATCATACTGTGAGAAGCTTTGAGAATTATGACGC
Organism: Fimbriimonadales bacterium; assembly: GCA_038225245.1. Classification (GTDB taxonomy): domain Bacteria; phylum Armatimonadota; class Fimbriimonadia; order Fimbriimonadales; family Fimbriimonadaceae; genus JBBREX01. The sequence goes on from JBBREX010000054.1 coordinate 11,847, forward strand.
TGGGGGATTGTGCTTTTTTGCTCGCGGATTTGCCGGCACCGGCATGGGACGTCGCCAAAAGCATCGAAAGCGCCCATATCGAGGGAATTGTCGAGGCGATAGCCTCGTTCGATACGGTGGGTGTGTTTTGCGATAAGCATTTTGAGGCCGCCAGCGTGGAGGATTCCTTGCATCATTTAGCGGTAAAGTCAAACCCCTTCGAACCCCGCCACCACACAATACCGGTTTGCTACGAATTGGGCGAGGATTGCCGACAAATCGAGCAGGACATGAATCTGGAGCACGACGAACTGGCCGATCTGCACTCGTCGCCATCCTATACATGTTTTGCGATCGGCTTTTGCCCCGGATTTCCATATCTGGGCTACTTACCCGATCAGTTGAAGGGAATTCCGCGTCGTCCTAACCCAAGAATAAGGGTCCCTAGAGGATCGGTCGGAATAACGGGCGGTCAAACCGGGATCTATCCTGCCGAAGTGCCTGGAGGCTGGGCCCTTATCGGCAGAACCCCTCTTTCGATCGCCGAGGCGGAGAAAGACTACTTTCCCATCCAACCGGGCGACCAAGTTACGTTTCGGCGAATCGCCCAAGGCGAGTTCGAACGTCTCTTAGGATCGAGCCTGTGATTAAGATCGACCTCAACGTGGATATTGGAGAAGGTTTCGCCTTCGATGAGGCGTTGTTGGACATCGCTACTAGTGCCAGCATCTGTTGTGGAGAGCACGCCGGACATTGGCGGCTGACGCTTGCTACGGCGGAGATTTGCATGCAAAAGGGGGTGCGGATTGGCGCGCACCCGGGTTTTCCGGAGCGCAGCACAATGGGGCGGGGCGGGTTGAAAACTGGGGACTTACCGGAATTCCGCGACTCGATAATTTGCCAGGTGCAAAAGCTCGCCGAGGCGGTTCCAGTTCAATATGTCAAGCCTCACGGAGCCTTGTATAACTTGCTGAGCGATCCCAGCCAGCCGCTCTATGGCGAAGCCCTGGAAATGGTCGCTGCCGCGTGCCGCTCGGTCGATCTGCCATGCTTCATGCTTCCCGATGTGGGAGGGTTCCGCGCTCTGCAAATGATGCGCGTCGGGTTAGTTGCAGAAGGCTACGCCGACAGGGCGATATTGCCGAACGGGCGTCTTCTGCCTCGCGATCGGCCGGGAGCGGCTTTGCGTGATCCTGCGCGAATTCGGTCACAAGTATTACGTATGGTCGCCAAGGTCAAGTCAGTTGGCGTACATGGCGACTCGCCCGGCTGCGTAGCGACCGCAGAGCTTGTTCGAAAGACCTTGGAAGATGCTCATTACGAGGTTGGTTACTGAGCCTGAAGATCGCAAAGCTTTGGGGCTTTGCATCACTGCAAGCGTTGCCTAGGCCAGGCCGCCGCCGATTCGGAATCCCCCCTGGAGGAGCTTGGGATCAGCTTGCTTTTCGGTTGGCCAACGCTCTTCTCGATAATCCCCCTGAAGCGGCCGCATTGGAGTTTCTCCTTGGCGGCGCGGTCATCATTGCGGAAGCTGATATGTCGCTTGCAATTGTCGGCGCTTGCGATCACATCGAGGTCGGGGCATTTCCCATCAAGCGTAATTCTCGATTCACCGTCGGAAAAGGGGATGCGATATCGGTTCATCCTCCGCAAACCGGCGCCTCTACCATTCTTGCGGTCCAGGGAGGCATTCAGAACTCAGATCGCGCGACGGTACGGCTCCATGAAGGCGATCGTATCGTCACCGATCGGAGCTCGACCGACGCGAGCTGTCCGAAGGCCTTTAATGGAAGTTTGCCGACCATGATGAACCAGCCATTGCGGATCGTCGCGGGCCCACAATCCCACATGTTCGACCTTGCCGCATTCTCTTTGTCAACATTTCGAATTCGTCCGGACAGCAGCCGCATGGGAATACGGCTCGATTGTGATCCCTTTCCCGCGGGACCAGAAATGGTGAGCGAACCGGCCGTTCAGGGGGCGGTTCAAATTACAAACGATGGGCGTCCGATCATATTAGGTCCAGATGGGCCGACCATCGGTGGTTATCCGAAAATCGCCGTCGTATGCTCCGCCGACCTCGACAGAGTGGGTCAATTGCGGCCTGGGAACGTGGTGAAATTTGAATGGATTACACTGGAACAGGCCAGCATTCTGCGAGAGGAGTCTCTAGTCGACGGCAAGCGCCTAACGGCTATTGCCAAAGCACTTTAAGGCCACGATTTTCAGTAAACTGCCCACATGACCTCGATGAGACTCGGTTTCCAAAACTACACCGTTCGTGACCACCTGGAAAAGGACTTTTTAGGAACCATGAAAACGCTACGCGCAGGTGGGCTGAAGTACTGCGAACTTGCGGGAAATTACGGGATGGAAGCTACGGAGGTTCACGATCTTCTCCAGGAAGCCGATGTTCAGGCTGTTGGGGCGCACGTCGGATTCGACCGGCTTGAGGGTGGCATGGACGCTTTGGCGGAAGAGGCAAACATGCTCGGCTATACGGCCATCGTATTGCCTTGGGTTGATAAGGAAGAGTACGCGTCGGGTTGGAAATCCCTGGCCAAAAGGCTGGAGACCATCGGCAAGAGGGCGCATGAGGCCGGACTTCGGTTTCTCTATCATAACCACGCGTTCGAATTTGAAAAGGAAGATGGTCGAGCAGGCTTGGAGATCTTGTACTCGGAGAGCGATTCTGCCGTGGTTGGAGCTGAATTGGACACGTATTGGGTGCGGTATGGGGGCGACGAGCCAGTCGATTGGATCGATAAGTTGGGTGGGCGCGTTCCGTATGTCCACTTGAAAGACATGTCTAAGGAAGAGCCAAGACATGACGTGCCTTGCGGCGACGGATCCCTCGATTGGCAGAGCATTCATACGGCATGCGAAAAAGCTGGAGTCGAATACGGGATTATCGAACTTGATAATAGCGCTGATCCGATCGACGCGATCTTGAGAGGGGCACGCTTCTTTCGGGCTGCTGGTTTGTTTGGTTCGCGATAAGGATGCCCGCCGTCGATAGTAATGCAAGTGCGTGGGCAGGATGCGCATACGACGTGGGTATTCTCATTCGCCGGTGAAGCTGGCCAAATCAATTTTCCTACGCCTGCTTTATGGGCTGGTAAGCCTGGTCTTTATTTCGTTCGTTACGTTCATGGCGGATATGCTCGCGCCTGGAGATGTCGCCACGATTTTGGCCGGTGAAAAAGCCACCGCGGAACAAGTTCAAAGCATCCGTCACAACGAGGGCCTTGATCGGCCCTGGCCCGAACGCTACGTCAAGTTTCTCGTAAATGCCTCTCGCTTCGATTTCGGCCGCAGTTACTACGGGGCACGTGAACCGGTCGGCGATATTATTAAGCGAGATTTGCCTATGACGGCGACCATTGCAGGAATCGCCATCTTGCTCGCAGCCATCGTCGGCATCGGCTTGGGCACCTTGGGTGCCGTGTATGAGAACAGATTTGCCGACCGCGCGGTCCTAACCATCAGCACCCTCGGCGTAACTGTGCCAACTTACGTGCTTGCCCCCTTGCTCGTACTCCTTTTCAGCATCTACCTGGACGTACTTCCTCAGACCTGGGCCGTCCACCTCGTCGCACCAGCCATTGTTTATTTGATTCTGCCGGTAGGCATTCTTGCGGCAAGGCCGATGGCTCTGCTTACAAGGTTGACCAGAGCCAGCATGATTGACACCCTTCAGCAAGAATTCATTCGGCTCGCGGTGGCGAAAGGAGTTCCTCCGCGACGGCTCATTTTTCATCACGCGCTCAGGAATGCGATTTTGCCGGTCATGACAGCGATCGGCACGAGCTTCGGATTCCTGCTCACCGGCTCCTTTGTGATCGAGCGCGCTTTCATGTTGCCCGGCCTCGGTAGCGAAGCGATCGAAGCGATTCAGCGGAGCGACGCACCGGTCATCCAAGCGACCGTATTCGTGGCCGGAGCCTTGTTCATTTGCATTAACCTTCTGGTTGATATGGTGCTTCCTCTGCTCGATCCTCGGATCAGAGAGACGCAAATTTGAGGAAGTTGTTCGTTTCCCGATTTGGCACGGTGGGAGCGGAATCTCCGGTAACTCGCGGAAAAAACTCGCGAGGCTTTAAGCGAGATCCATTGCTCTGGCTGGGAGTGGCTTATTTGCTTCTTCTATTGCTTTTTGCTATTTTCGGGTGGTGGTTTCGGCATGGGCATCTCGATCAATTGGCGAGACCCCATATGCCCCCTAGCTCTGACTTTTGGCTCGGGACCGACGAGCTGGGACGCGATATTTTTGCCCGACTAGCTTACGGCGCCGTTAACTCCCTCAGAGTAGGATT
>JBBREX010000055.1:0-16003 GCA_038225245.1 Fimbriimonadales bacterium
TACGAGCTGATGATCCAGCATGCGGCCGACGTCGGGGCTAACGCAGTCCTCGCCATGAGGTACGACGCCACCGAGGTAGCGGCGGGAGTTACCGAAGTAATCGCCTACGGAACCGCCGTTCACATCGAAGCGATGAACTAGCGCTTAGCGCGCGTAGAACTCGACGACTTGCTGCTCCTGGAAGAACTTGGGGAAGTCCTCACGCTCGGGCAGGGCGATTATTTTGCCTTGGAAGCTCGGCACTTCCGGCTCCATATAGACGGGAACAGGCGCGCCTTCGTAGTGGTTCATGCGAGCGATCGAGCGGCTCGCGTCACGATCTCGAACCTCGACCACGTCTCCAACCCTCAGCCGATAGCTGGGAATATTGACGAGCTTGCCGTTCACCAGGATGTGGCGATGAGTGACCATCTGACGTGCCTGAAAAATCGTCTTTGCGTAGCCAAGCCGCCAAACCGCGGTTTGCAACCGGAGCTCCAGAAGCCGCAGGAAGTTGAGCGAGCTGTTACCATGCATCCGCTGCGCCTTATCGAAGGTATTACGGAACTGCTTCTCCATCATGTGGTAGTAGCGCCGGATCACTTGCTTGGCGAGAAGCTGCTCGCCGTATTCAGACGTGCGCCGGTCCCGCATGTTGGGGCCGTGTTGGCCGCTAGGATAGGGCCGCTTGCCGCTTGGGCACTTCGTTTCGCCCCAAATGTTATAGCCGACCTTTCGGCAGATGTCAGTTTTTCTTCCTCGATAAGTAGCCATTAATTCGCTGAGTGCTCCACGCGCAAGCAAAGATTATACCAGCCTCATGCGATGAGTTGGGCAAGCATCGGCCTTGCCGAAAGTCCCATATTCCGGCTTGGTGGACCCAAAATAGGCAGGGGACCTATGAAAAAAGCCGCGATTATCATCGGCGCGTTGCTCATCGTCGTTTGCGGTGGAGGCGGTCTTGCCCTCAAGGCGTATCAAGCATCGGTGGCCAAGGCACAGGTCAAGGAAAGCGATTTCGCCAAGGTCGAGCGCTCCGATCTCACGGTGCAGGTGGTCGAAACAGGCACGATCGACGCCGTGAAATCGGTGGAAGTTAAGAGCCGGGTGTCTGGGCGTTTGGCGCACCTATACGTGGAAGAAGGCGACCGGGTGAGAAAGGGTCAACTGATTGCGGTCATCGATCCTCAGGAGACCCAGCTTCGGGTCAAGCAAGATCAGGCGCAGCTGAAAGGAGCGCGAGCGTCCGCGGCAAAGACAGGAATTGAGATTTCCCAAAGGCGGATTACCGCAAAAGCGGGATATGACCGAGCCAAGGCACACGTCGCCCAGCTTCGGCAAGAGCTGAGAATCCAGCCTACCTTGACCCAGAGCGGCATTCGGTCCGCGGAAACCGCGTACGCCTCCGCGAAGAGAACTCGCGAGCAGCTCGAGACCAATTCTCAGCCAAATGAGCGAACCAGCACTCAATCCGCCTATCGAGAAGCAGAAGTTAATTACGAGAACACGGAGCGGGAGCTTCACCGAAAGGAGGGCTTGCTTGGGAAAGGTTATGTGGCTCAGAGAGATGTCGATGATGCGCGTCTTCAATTCGAGCTTGCGAGGACTCGGCGAGACTCCGCGAAGGACCGTCTTGCCCGCTTGAACGACCAACAGCGTATGGAGCTTCAGCAAGCGGACGAGAAGATTAAGCAAACTCGAGCCGAGCTGGACAGCGCCCTCGCTAATCGTATTCAGGACGATGTCAAGCGGCAGGAGTTCGTTTCGGCTCTTGCCTCCCAACGAGAGGCGGAGGCTTCTTTGCGCGATGTCGAGACTCTCCAAAAGTCACGGTTGCAAGGCTTGGCAAGTGTGGAGCAGATCGGCAGCGTCCTGAGCGACAGCATGCGCCAGCTTGGAGAAACCGCAATTCGCTCTCCGCTCGACGGAATTGTGACCAAAAAGGTGATGCAGGAAGGCGAGCTGGTTGCCAGTCTTAGTAGCTTTAGCAGCGGAACTCCGATCGTTCGAATCGAAGACCGGGGAGCGTTGCGAGTCAAGCTGGATATCAACGAGATCGACGTGGCCAAATTGACGGTTGGAATGAAAAGCCTCGTTACTGTCGATGCCATTCCCGAGCAAGACTTCGAAGGCACCGTCAAGCGCATCGCTCCGGCAAGCAAGCAAAGCGCTCAGCCCGCCCAAGGAGAATCCGTGGTGAAATACGAAGTCGAGATATGGCTTCGGAACGCGAGCAGCCAGCTCCGCTCCGGAATGTCGGCAAAATGCACGCTGCAAGTCCTCAAGCACGAACAGGTGCTGACCCTGCCGGTTGCTTTCGTGGGCAAGGACGCCTCGGGCAGATTTGTAATGCTCGCCGGACGGGGACCAAAGCCTGCCGCGAGCCGCCATCTTGTCCGAGTCGGTGCAAGCACGGGTGCCAAAGTTGAGATTATCTCCGGCTTGCAAGAGGGACAGCGAGTGGCCAAGCTGGATTACAAAGGCCCCGCGCGCAAAGGGGCGATGAATTTCAACGACGATGAGGGCCAATGACCGTCCTCCAATCCCTTCTCGTCGCCCTCGATATGCTTCGTCTGCACAAGCTGCGCGCATTCCTCACCATGCTCGGAGTCATCATCGGCGTGATGAGCGTAACCATCATCGTCATGATCTCGTCCGGCTTTCAATACTTCATGACCAACGAATTCAAGAAGCTCGGCTCCGACACCATTCTCATCTTCTTCGACCGTGGCCGGATGTCGCGGGGCAAAACCTTGGGAAGCATCGATGGCCTGAAGAATGAAGACGTCGATTTCTTGCTCAAGCGCGTGCCCGATCTCGACATCGCAGCCCCCATCATGCAAATCCCCTCCCAGCGCGTTATGGTGGGCAGCCGAGAGATCTCTAATCCCCGTATCTTCGCCTCCAACCACTATTTCGCCGACCTCAACCGCCTCAAGCTCCTCGAAGGACGCTACCTCTCCGAAGCCGATGTCCGAGCAAGAGCGAACGTCGCCCTCATCGGTGAGGAAATTCGCGACCGGCTCTTTCCCGACAAACATCCTCTCGGAAAACTTATCTCTCTCAAAGGCATCACCCTCGAAGTCGTCGGAGTCCTGGAACGCATCGATATGATGGGTGAAACGTCTGCTCGAGACGTCCTTCTCCCGATCTCCACCGCTCAGGATAAATGGATCGGCTCTAAGAACCTGATGATGATCACTACCCGCCCTAAACCTCATGTAACCGTCGAAACCGCTATGGACGAGGTTTGGCAGGCCCTCATGGAAAAGTCCGGCAACAAAACAATCTATCGAGTGGACTCCCGCGAGTCGATCATGAAGGTTTTTGGCACCATTTTCGGAGTTGCTGGGGCCGTGCTGGCGGCAATCGCCGCCCTCTCGCTTCTTGTGGGCGGAATCGGCATCATGAATATCATGCTGGTTTCCGTCACCGAAAGAACGAAGGAGATCGGATTACGAAAGGCCGTGGGAGCCAAGCGCGGCACGGTCTTGTTCCAATTTCTCGTCGAAGCGGCTACTTTAAGTTTGATTGGCGGCTTGATCGGCATGGGAATTGCGTGGGTACTGGGCAGTGTCGTCACCTTCGCCACTGCCGCCGCAAAGTGGCCCAGCCCGGAGGGGCTCCCAACTCCTTTCCCCGTCGCGGCGGCGATCGGAGCGGCGCTTTTTTCGGCATTGATTGGAGTGGTTTTTGGCTTCTATCCCGCCGTTAGCGCGTCGAAACTCGACCCTATCGTGGCTCTTCGCCATGAATAGAATTTTCCTGCTAAGAATGCGGTCTTTGCCCGCCGATCATTTGATCAAGGACGATGAGCGCATCACCAATCAAGGCCGCCACACTTCAGTCGAAACCACTCGATTTGCCCCTGCCAGTCGATAGGCAGATTGAGCGATCGGCGGAGTTCGAGGGGCATATCCGCACCGCCAAATCTCCTCCCGAAGCGGAATCTCCTCCAGGGAATACTCTCCCAACCAAACAGGGGGCGCGCCCGACTCAGCCGAATGCTGCGGAACAAGCGCCGGACCAAACCGAAAAAATCTCCGAAAAGAAAGGAGAAGACAAGCTCAAATCGAGTAAGGAATCAGATTCCCCGCTTATCGATACCGGAGCAAATCTTACTCCGACAGGCGTGATTACTCCTGTCTCACCGCTCTTGGCCTTGGTTATCAACCCGGCAACCGCTGAACCCAGCGACAGTGCCGACTCCTCGCCGGTCCCAAACAAGTTCGGTATCGCCATTGGCGAGCGAGCGGATTTTGAGAAATTGCTCGCTACCGCAGCGGCCAAAACTGCTTCGGGCACTGAGATGCTCGACGCAGTTACATTGAAGATTCTCAATCCTACCGAACTACAAGTTGAATTGCCGCTAACTGAATTGGACAAAGGTCAGACCGAATCTGGGGACAAGCACGGGGTAGCCGCCCAGATCACGGGAGAAGCCCTTTCCTCGGTGGCTGCCGCTCAAGTCACTCCGAAGACGAACTCAAAGCCCGCTCAATCCGAAGACCTCAACCCGCCGCCTATCCAGGTCGAGTTCGATGCCCCAAAAGGAAATCCGGCTGAATCTTCCCTCGGCAAACAGTCCACAGACAGTGAGCGGAAGGACAAATCAACGCAGCCAACTCAGCCAACCGACAATCGCCAACCGCCAACCGCCAACCCAACAAATCCAGGGTCTTCTAAGATTTCCCAGTCGAACGAAATTCCCCAGCATGCCGACCATGCAGCCGTTTCAGTGCGAGAGATCACGGTCCAGGTCGCTGATCGGGTGATGGAGCTAGCTGCTCGACGCGGAGGATCGGTCAGGATCCTGCTTCAGCCGGAAGATTTGGGATCGATCAGTTTAACCGTTCGGTCGTTTGGCAACCAAGTAGATGCGGACATGACGGCAACGAACGCTTCCGTGCGAATCGCCCTCGCCGACAGCCGCCATCATTTGCAGGCGGCAATCGAATCGAAGGGCCTTAGCCTAGGCTCGATGAATGTCGGAGGCCAGGACTTAAGCGATCGCCAATCACCGACCGCGAACCGCCAACCTCCACCCGCCAACCGCCAGCCGCCAGCCGCCAGCCCGCTTGCAACGGGCCTGCATCCAGCGATCCTTCATCGATCCACCGATCGCGGTGTCGATCTGAGAATCTAGGAGAAAACAATGCCAATCGATCCAGTAAAGGGAACCAAAAGCGCTTTTGTCGAGACCCCTCCCGCAAAGCCCACGTCGCAGCTCAATATGGAGACTTTCATGCGGCTCCTGAGCGTTCAGCTTTCTAATCAGAACCCACTCGAACCCATGAACGATCGAGATTTCTTTGCTCAGATGGCCCAGTTGGGACAAGTGCAAGGAACCGATCAGATGCAAAAGGCTTTGCAGGTGACGCAAGCCACTTCCCTGATCGGGAAGACGGTTACGGCGACTCGTCCGATGAGTGGCGCCGCGATCGGACAAACCAGCTCGGTCACGGGAATCGCTAAGCGCCTGTCGGTAAGAAATGGTGAGTATTACCTAGGCATCGAGGAGCCGAAAGGGGGAATCGTCGACGTGAAAATGTCGGCCATTACGGAGGTCACCAACTAACATGGCCGCCCCCATCCAAAACGCTCGGATCGGCGAGTTACTCTCTGAACAGGTTGGCCGCCAACCGTCAACCGCCAACCGCCAACCCGGTGAGGGCTTTGATTCGATACTCGAGAGCCGCCTCAAAGTAAGTGGCCACGCCCAAACACGATTGCAAAGCCGCAACATCGAGCTTGGCAAAGCGGAATGGGATCGCGTGCTGAGTGGTGTGGATCGCGCCGCTCAGAAAGGGTCGCGTGACTCCCTCGTCTTGCTCGATGACGTGGCTCTTTTGGTTAGCGTGAAGAATCGAACCGTCATCACGGCGGTCGACAAGAACAGTCTAAAGGAAAATGTTTTCACGAATATCGACAGCGCGGTGATCGTATGAGCTGATCGCCTCACCAAGTTTAATGCCACCCAGGAAGGGGCACGAAGGCTGCAAACCGCCAACTGCCAACCGCCAACTGCCAACCGACAACCGACAACCGACAACCGACAAAGGAGAACCACATGTTACAAGCATTGCTAGCAGGCGTAGCCAGCATCAAAGCGCAACAAACGAGGATGAACGTCATCGGCAATAATCTTGCCAACGTCAACACGACCTCGTACAAAGGAAGCCGGGTCACGTTTCAAGATATGCTCGCCCAAACCATTCGGGGAGCCTCCAAGCCCAGCGGCACCCGCGGCGGAACCAATCCCATCCAATTTGGCCTCGGCGTATTGATCAGCGGCACCGACATGAACAACGAGCAAGGCTCATTGAACGCAACTAATCGTCCCACCGATCTCGCCATACAAGGCAACGGCTATTTCATGGTGAGCAACGGTTCAAATATGTCTTACACCAGGGATGGCGCGTTTGATCTCGACGCTGCCGGAACCGTCATTCAGCGAGCGACTGGGGAGCGCGTGATCGGTTGGCCGGCCGACAATTTTGGGGCCATCGATTCGAGCACACCCCTTACTGGATCCTCATACTTAACGGTTCCCCAAGGTTCGCTGAACGCGGTCCAAGCAACCACTTTGGCATTCGTTTCCGGTAATCTGAACGCCGCCGCAGAGATGGGACCACCCCCGGTAGGCGCTCCCCCTGCGGAAAGTTGGAGCACCACCGCCAGGATTTACGATGCCGTCGGGGGTCCCCATGACATTACCATCACCTTTACGAATCGCCAAGATGGCTCAGCCGGACACACCTTGGACGGAACACCCCCTGCCGGGGCCGTCGATAGCTGGCAATGGTCGGCGAAAGAAGGGTCGACGGCCGTCGGGGCATGGAACAGTGCAGGCAATGAACCCTTGTTCTTTGATGCGAATGGACATAATCTTAATCCGTCCGCCCTTGGTAAAATTATCGTTCCCGCCTCTACTGGGACTACGGCTTTGCCTCTAAGCCTCGACTTTAGCAAGATTGGCCAGTTGAAGACGGACACGCAGGTCCAAGTAAGTGATCAAAATGGTTTTCCGCCAGGCTCGCTTCAATCTTTCTCAGTCGGTTCCGATGGAGTTATTTCTGGACTTTTCACCAACGGATTGAGCCGCGCTTTGGGTCAGATCGCTATGGCCAACTTTCCGAATCCGGGAGGCCTAGAGCGAGTAGGAAGTAATTTATTTCAGAGTACCGACAACTCAGGCATTCCTATTGTGGGTGCTCCGAAGACGGGTGGCCTGGGGAGTTTGAATTCTGGTTTTCTCGAACAATCCAACGTCGATATCAGCACAGAATTTACGGATTTGATCATCACTCAACGTGGTTTTCAAGCTAACACCAAGGTTGTCACCACGGTCGATGAGATGCTTCAAGACTTGCTCAGCATTAAGCGGTAGGTTAGCGGTTAGCGGTTGGCCGTTAGCGGTAGGCGGTAGGCGGTGGGAGGCGGGAGGTCTATCCCTCAATCCGTGCGGGGTTGAGGGACTTTGACATCCTCCCCACTCGCCAGTGGCGGGGCATCACAAACCAAAAGCGCGAGCTTGCTCGCACTCCGAAATTAGCCCCGTTCGCAAACCATGAGCACGTGGTCGCGGTATGCGCCACGTTTGAAAAGCTGCTTGGGAACCCGGCCATATTCTCGATAGCCGGCTTTCTCCAGCATTCGCTTCGATCGAAGATTTCCGTCCAGATAACCTGAAAGCAATAAGCGCACTCCCAAAACCTCGAACGCATACCGGACGCGCACTAATGCGGCGTCGGTGCCTAGGCCCTTTCCCCAGCACTCCTTGGCCCCGATAAAGGTGCCAGTCTCCGCATATCCGTGCCGGTAATTCACATTGTGAAGACCTGAAAAGCCGACGTGCTCGCCCTCCAAGGTCTCGATCGAGAAGGAGATGGTCTTCTCCCCCACCTCCTTTTGAGAATCGAACCAATCCTCCTCCGCCATGCGGGTAAGCGGAAAGTCGCCGATGAGTAGCCACTGCGTGACTTCTGGGTCGTTGAGCCAACGCAACGCGTTATTCAGATGCCGCTCCTTGTCCAAAGGAACCAGCCGTACCTTTTCGCCTTCCCAACCGTAACTCATAAGGCTTACCATTCTAATCGCCTTTTCTAGCACTCTAGGACTTTCGATGCGCCGCGCGTCCATCTGCCGTAACGTAAAATAGAGAGAATGAACAAGATGCCCCTGACTTTCCCCGTCTATGCCTTGCCTCTTTTCGCCGGGGCACTTATCCTCGGATGCACTCATGCGGATTCTATGGACAAGAAGGATTCGGAAATAAGCTCTACCACGGGCGACGGCGTTGCCGCCACAACGTCGGCCGGCTCCATCAACCGCCAACCGCCAACCGCCACCCCCGTCTACAAGGTGCAGGTCGTGCATAGCTATCCTCATGATCCCCAGGCGTTCACCCAAGGGCTTCTCTATCAAGGCGGAGTGCTCTACGAAGGCACCGGCCTCGAAGGCCGGTCTTCTATCCGTAAAGTCGATCTGGAAACCGGGCGTGTTTTGAAGGCAAAACCGATCGACAACAGCATCTTCGGCGAAGGAATAACGATCTGGAAGAACAACCTGATCGAAATCACATGGAAAAGCAAACTTGGCTTCGTCTACGATGTGGAAACCTTCAGTCGAAAAAAGAGCTTCAAGTATGGGACTGAAGGCTGGGGACTCACCCATGACGACGCCCACTTGATCATGAGCGACGGTAGCTCCAAGCTCTACTTTTGGGACCCGGAAACCTTCAAAGAAACTGGTAGCGTAGAGGTAAAAGACCAAGGCATTCCCGTATCCATGCTCAACGAGCTGGAGGTCATCAAGGGCGAAATCTACGCCAACGTTTGGCAAACTGACCGCATAGCGAGGATCGATCCCAAGAGCGGGGAAGTGAAAGCTTGGATCGACGCGTCCGGTTTGCTAACTCCCGAGGAGCGAGCCAACACCGATGTTCTCAACGGAATCGCCTACGACGAGAAAGGGGGCCGCTTGTTTCTTACCGGAAAGCTGTGGCCCAAGCTGTTCGAGGTCAAGCTGATTAAAAGTTAATCAGGATTATCGGGCTTTGCCCATTGCGGAAACCGCCTCTCATATCGTTCGATCGCTTCTTGATAAATAAGCGTGGTCCCTATCAAGTCTAGACCTTGAGTGATCTGCTCCTTTAGACTCGGGGAAATATCAAAGGAAACCGACTTGCCGCTGCAGTTAATGCGCTGCCCAGGGAGGTCGATGGTGGCTTCGGCTCCGTTTCCTGAAGTAGCTAGGTCCCTGTGAGCGTCGGGAAGGAGTTCGATCAGCAAAAGTCCACAATTGGCGGCATTCTGGCGAAAGATGTCGCTAAAGCCGGACTGCTCGTTCTTGCGAGCGATCACTGCTTGGAAGCCTGCCTGTTGAATCGCCCAAACCGCATGCTCCCGTGAAGAGCCACAACCGAAATTGGTGCCAACGACGAGGATGCTCGCACCTTGTGCTTCCGGCTGATCGAGAGGGAACTTCGGGCCTCGTATATCCTTGAAAAGGAGAGGGCCGTACCCGTCGCGCGTCACCATGGATAGGAACCTTGCCGGGATAATTCGATCGGTATCGACATGATCCACGGCATAGACGGCAAGCTTGCCGGTATGTACGTTGAAACCTGGCACGACGTGATTTTGGCACGGTGCTTGCACTAAATAATCTCGACCTATCAATCCTCGTGAATTTTTGCAATAACGCCCCGCCATTTAGACGGGGCGATTTTTTTGCCGGTGATCTTTGTGAATCTCAATAGATTCTCAACGCACTGCGATCGCCGTGTTGTATTGATACGAGGGACTAATTTCTTGCCGCCGCCATACGAGGCGTCGAGGGGGCGACTTCTACAAGTGCATGATTTGGGGCAAGCAGAAATACATTGTCCCCAAGCTCTTCCCATGTGCCTTCTTGGGAGTAGTTAACCCCGCACATGAAGTCTTTGATCTTCTCCCGCAGAGGTCCATCTGCGGCGGTCAAGTTAAGGACCTGTTGTTCGCCACGCTTCAGCCCGTCGGCCGCCGCAACTGCATCTTGAAACGACACGATTTGACGTCGCACAGTGATTTGGTAGCGATAGGTGGCGTTGATTCGAAGCGAGGGCCCAGAGCATTGCTCGATCTCCTCCTCTTCCTCTTGACGCGAAAACACGTTCGCAATTTTTGAGAAGAAGCCAGGCTTCTCCTGTAGTTCAAGCTCTTCCATAATGTCGGTCTCCATTCCCTGGATTCAGTTTTGCTTCCGAAGAGCGTGGTACCGACTTCCTAGTGGCTTGGATCCATCCTGGATCGCCGCCTCAAAGGATCAACTGGACATCTGCCCTCGAAAACGAACTTGAGGGCATTGTATGATAACTTTGATGTATTCGTCAAGGGTTTCAGGAAAAATTTCCGATTTTTGTTGTTCTTTGACTAAGTTTGGCCTCGTCGGAGCATGAACGTCCTGGCTCACCATCTACTTAGAGCGCATTCGCCGACGCCCTTCCACCGTCTATGCTCGGACGTAAAGATTGTTTTTCGCCCAAAACAGGGCAGAGTCACGCGAAGCATCACGGGCCCTAAGCATTCGCCCAGAGCCCGTGAAAGAGTTAGCCGATTACTTGTTTTTAATCGTTACGTCTTCCCCGTCGACGCTGATCTTTAAAGTCCAATCTCCGCTCTCTGAAGAAGCGCCGAGCATCTTTTTCTGCGCGGCCGTTAAGTCCCTCAGGGTGAGATAACCTTTCGACCTCATGATTTCTCGCTGACTGGGCGTAAGGCTCGATATCAAGCCTTTGAAATTGGCTTTAGGCAAAGCCGAGCCCTGGTCGAGGAACTGGCCACCTCCCTTTGGCGCCAGCCGAAAAATCTTTTCATTTGGACCACGAAAGTTTTTCAAGAGCTTTTCCGTGTCTCTGAGCTTCATTTCCATCTTCATCTGGTCCTGCTTGGCCCTCGGGACGCTCTTCATTGCGCGGTCGATTTCGATGCGAATTTGGGGCTCGATGTCCTTGATGCTCTTTTCAATCTCAACTTGTTCCGTCTCGGACAACCCACGGTCGAGATCACCTTTGGGAATGCCTTTCATGGCGCGCTCTATCTCTTCGTGTACCTGAGGCATGACCATAAAAGCCTTGCTCTTGGCAAGTTCTTTGAATTGTTGTCCGAACTCCTTCGATTGCTTTGCCCAGTCCTGGGCTGGAATCGGACCCTGCGTCCAAGGAGAATCCTTATCGAATCGGAAGGCCGTTATGGGAGGGAACATATCCCGGCCATGATGGAACACGAAGATTTGACCCTTGCGCTCCCAATGGCCATTGAGCGCAGCGGCTATCGCGTCCACCGCATCACCTAACGGAGCGTCCACAAAGTTGAGGGTGAGCCGGCGCTTGCCGGATTCATCGTCGCTATCGGCCACGAAGCTAACGCGCTCCAAACTGAGCCACGCGAGCACTTCGGCCAGCGGAGCATTTGAAAACTGTTTGGTTATATGGCGGTCTAAGTCGCGACTGCGAGTCGAAGCAGATGGTTCACTTTTCGTGAATTGATCCTGAGCGTGGGGCGCCACGTGCCCGGCGACGAGAGTGCCACCCGTAGTGCAAGCGGCGATCATGGCACAAAGCTTTGTAATAAGAGACATGGTTCTTCGAGACCTCCTCCGAAATTGATCTTCAATGGAGCTATCGCTTAGAGCAAAACGGAAGTTCCCGCGAGGCGGAGATGTTCACCGACCGGGACTTTCGAATCAGTCCGGTCTGGGTGCTAGGGCCCCCAACAAGCGAGCAAGACAGTATAGAGCGGCTGCGCACATGAGACCGACGAGCAACGAAAACATCGGCACCCCACGCCGAACTTCGGCTTCCAGCGAACTCGCATAAAGAATTGCCAGCAATCCGAAAAGGACCTGAAATCGAAACCCCCAGGCTCGACCTCGTGCTACCGCAGAACCGGAAACGATGTACACCGCTCCCATCAATACTCCCGGTAGCATCGCCCCCGGCGGGATATTTCGATTCGAAATGGAATTGACCGCCAATAGCGCCATGCTTGCGGAGCCATGGGCGGTCAAGGCGAGACCGACCAAGCGGTCGACAAGGAAAACCTCTCGCGGAGCTTCGTCATCGGGCAATCTTATTTGAGGTTCTACTTCGATCGGGTGTACTCCGCCTCTGTCTGGAAGATCCATTTACCTTCCCGCTGAACTTCGAGCCGGGCGAGATAGTGCCCGTCCTCCTTCGGATCGTAGATAATACGGAGCTCTGGTCTGCCCCCTTCCTTTATCGAACTTAGAACTAGCTTATGTGCCTGCCAATAACCAACAAACGCGAATGGAAGTGGCGTGTTGTTGGTGTACCACCAAGCTCGATATGATTTGGTCTTGGGATCGTATCCCATGAGGATGAAGTTCTCGATCTTGCCGAAGTCGGGAATTTCGAAGAACTCCTCGATTTTCAGAAATTGACCGCCGAGCGTCCACCCATTTGACCCCTTAAGGATGAAATCGACCTTTTTGCCGCCAGGACCCACCGAGTGTTCGACCGAAGTCCATTTGCCTAGAAGAAACGTCAGTTTCGCGAGGTCTGGGCTCACCGGTTTGTTTTGGGCAGAACACAATCCAGTCAAACCGAGCAGGACGAAATAGGCGAACCCTCTCATCATCATGCCCAGATTATGGCGGTGAGAAGCGCGCCACGAGCCTTTACGAGTCTTTTTCCGGCTTCATCATCGGAAAAAGCAGAATCTCGCGCAAGTGCTCAGCCCCCGTCAGGATCATGGCCATGCGGTCCATCCCGATGCCACAACCGCCGGTCGGAGGCATGCCGGCTTCGAGGGCGTGGACGAACTCGTCGTCCATGGGATGCGCCTCGTCGTCGCCCTTGGCTAGTTCGCGCGCCTGCTGCTCGAATCGCTCGCGCTGGTCGACGGGGTCGTTGATCTCGCTGAAGGCGTTGCATACCTCTTTGCCCAGGATGTAGCCCTCGAAGCGCCGCGTCATGCGCGGGTTCTTGGGGTCTTTCTTGGCGAGCGGGCTAGTCTCGATCGGGTAACCCATGACGAATGTGGGCTCTTGCAGCGTGGGCTCGACGAAGACTTCGAGGAGCTTCTCGATCAGGCCGCCGAGGGAGTGCTCTTTGTCGAGGTCAAGCTTCTTGTCAGACACGTCGGACTTGTCGGACGCGTCTGAGCGGTGGAAGTCACCCTTCCTGAGCGCCGCCTTCGCTTGGTCGAGATCGGTGAGGTCGTCGGCGGCGAGGCCGGTGTGTCGCTCGATTTCTTCGAGGAGGTTGACGCGGTGCCAAGTCTTACCGAAGGCCAGCTCCTTCAAATAGTAATGGTATTTCTCCGGCAGAATGCCCATGGCGTCCACGCCTTCTGTATCCAGCTGTCTCATCAACTTTTCCGAGCCAAACACTTCCCGCGCGACAAACCTGAACAGCTCCTCCACGGTCGTCATCACGTCTTCCAGATTCGCGTACGCCTCATACCACTCCAGCAGCGAAAACTCCGGGTTATGCCTATTCGACACTCCCTCATTTCTGAAGACTCGCCCGATTTCGAAGACTTTCGGCAAATCTCCGCAGATCAGCCGCTTTAGATACAGCTCCAGCGAAATCCGCAGCTTGACGTCCATATCGTAGGCGTTGTAGTGTGTCGTGAAAGGCCGAGCGGCCGCCCCCCCCGCCACGAGCTGGAGCATCGGGGTCTCCGACTCCAGATACCCGCGCTCGAGGAAAAACCGCCGCACCGCCGAGACGATCTTCATGCGCTGGACCAGCATCTGCCGCGCCTCGGGGTTGCAAATCAGGTCGAGGTGCCGGTGCCGGTAGCGCTGCTCGGTATCGGTGAGGCCGTACCAGTGGTGGCCCTCCTTTTCCTTGCCCAGCGGCAGCACCTGCAACGATTTGCTCAGCGGGGTCAGCTCGCGCGCGTGGATCGTCTTCTCGCCGGTCTTGGTGAGGAAAAGCTCGCCCACGACGCCGATATGGTCCCCGATATCGAGCAGGTTGTACACTTCCCAGCCGTCAGCCGTAGGGTCGGCGTCTCGCCGACCTCCTTCCGAGCTTGGCGAGTCGGCGGAGTCGGTAGTCGGCGGGACGCCGACCCTACAATCGCCGAGCTTGAAATAAGCCTGGATTTTTGCGTCGCCGTCGCTGATGTGAGCGAACCCCGCCTTGCCCATCAGCCGGTACGACACGATCCGTCCGGCGAACCGCACCACCGGCCGCTCGCCCTCTGGCTTATCGAAGTCGTAGTCGTTCAGAAGGGTTTGGGCGTCTGCCGTGCGCTCGAAGCGCTCGACCGAGTAAGGGTCTTGCCCCATCTCCCGCAAGCGCGCCAGCTTTTCCAGCCGGAGATCTCGGACGGATTTTTCCTCGCTCATGAAACGAGAAGTCTACTGCCTTGCGTGTCCGTAGGGTCGGCATCCCGCCGACCAACCCCGTCATTCTGACCCGCGCGAAGAATTTCTATTCTCGCTAGGCGCTCATCGAAGAGATCCCTCACTACGTTCAGGATCACCTGGTGAGAGCTCCGATGTGCAGGCCGGGCAACGTGTGGCAAGCAGAGCGATTCCGGTTTGGCAGAAGGGGCAGACCTTCGAATCGGCAGTCTTCGGTTGCTCGCGCTTGAAGCGGTTAATGGCCCGGACGGCAAGAAACACCACAAACGCAACGATCAAAAACGCGATCACATTCTGAAGGAAATTGCCGTAATTGAGGGTTGCCGCACCCATCGCCTTCGCCTCCGCTAGCGAGCTCGGATGCTTCCCCGAAAGGTCGATGAACAGGCTGCCAAAGTCCACCTTTCCAAGGAGGAGGCCGATGGGAGGCATGATAACGTCCTCCACGAGCGAGGTCACGATCTTTCCAAACGCGGCTCCAATTATTACGCCGATGGCGAGATCCAGGACGCTTCCCTTGAGCGCGAATTCACGAAATTCTTTCAACATTGTTTTCCCTCCAAGTCCGGACTGCGTTCTCGAATGCCATGGCAAACTCTTCTACCCTAAGCGGCGATCCGCAGAGCGTCTGCCCATCCGGAAAAACTGCGCGAGGATCGACCAACGGAGAGCCGACCGGAATGCTTGCCTGAAGCAACACTGCGGCTGACGAAACCTTAAGAGCGCACCCGCACACCTTGGCTCCGGTTTTCGGCTCGACGATGTCGTTAGCGGAAACGTGGGCAAAGCAATCTGCTCCCGTTCCCAGGCGACTCGCGAAGAGCGTATCTTCGCCCAAGACAGCGTTAACCCCACCCGCCTGCAATCCCTCGATGAGAGGCTGAGCGATTGCCCGGTAAATGGCGCGCAGCCTTCTGCCCCCACCAGATTTGTCAAAAATGCTCAGAGGCGCGGCGAAGCCGAGCGTGACGTCATGTCCGTGCAGTACCCCTCTCCCTCCCGTGGGCCGCATAATCCAAGGCACTGCACATTCCGGCACGAGGTCCTTCCGAGGATCCTGAAAGCAGCCCAGCGTTACCCAAGGCTCGGACCAGGTATAGAGACGCCCCAAAATCGCCCCAACCTCGGCGCAGGTCAAGAGCCGGCGATCGGTCGACATGTGCTCGGGTCCGTCACCCTCCACCGGTCGCGCAAGCCGAAATTCCGCGATTTGATGATCTGAAGCGGGATCGAGACAAGATAATTGCACGTTATTTGATACAATATCAGAAATTCGGGTACGCCCCGCCTTTTTGAGGAGATCTCCAGGTCATGAATTATTTTAAGCTTCACCTTGTTTTGGTTGCCGGACTTTTGGGCACCGCGTTTGCCCTCGCTGATCCCGTCGATGACTTAGCGGCAGGTCGAGACGTCGACATCGACCTCCTGGGAATGACGTACACCTATACCGGCTTTATCAGCGGAAACGGAGTGGTGACCGACGACCAAGCTCCTCCTTCCCAAGTTGCCAAAAACCCCGGAACCCTAAATATCATAGTGAACACGAGAGCGTTGGGCTTTCCCTACGATATCATCATCCCCTTTGCGGGCGCGAAGCTACAATCCGACCGAGTCCGTTGGACCACTAACACATTGGTAAACC
>JBBREX010000056.1:0-15978 GCA_038225245.1 Fimbriimonadales bacterium
TCTAGGCTGGCATCCAGACCACTGAACTTTATCGCTTCCAGCCGGCTGTTCAGGGCGATTTCTCGGCTGATGGTTTTGTGTTTAACAAACAATCCCGCGTTTTTCAGGTTTCGATTAACCTTCGGCACGTAAACTTTTGTCGGAATTGCTAGTTCACGCGCGACCATCATCGAAGGCCCATAGCCAGAGCGCGTCGTTACTACGCAAGACGCCTCTCGTAGCTCCCACGGAACGATGAGAGGATCTGTCAGTTTTTGGCTCATCGGTATGCCAACCCACCTTGCTTTGCCATTCGACAGGGCGTCGAAGTATTCGGTCGTATGCTTATTGATGGTCGCTACCAAGTCCGAGCATGTTAGGGTCGTCAACAACTCTTTCGACGGCTCGAGATAGTCCCTGCCGCATCGCTCCACCAAGGACACCCACTTCACTCCTGACCGGCGACGCTCTGCCAAATTCGCATACCGCTCGATAAGCCAGGGATTTATATTCGCAAGAACAAGATCATAACGGTCGATCTCGGTCTGCAAAACCTTTAGTCCGTCGATGTAATCGGCCTCGAGTGCGTAGATCCAGCCTTCCACTCCATTCCAATCCCGAAAGGGTGCATCTGGATCGGATGCCGCCCATCTCCCTCTGTATCCGCTAATAACAAGAGTGTTCACGACAGGACTCCCATCGAGTCGAGAGCCCCGTAGACTTGCTCGACCGAAATGTCCGCCATGCAAGTGCCCTGGCAAACATCGGGTACTCGCTTCGGGCACGAGCACGCCGCCTGCAAGATTCGATGCCCCTCGCCGATTGGTCCGGTATGAGAGGGATACGCGGGACCGTAAAGGGCGACAACCGGCGTGCCCATGGTGGCCGCAATGTGCATTGGACCCGTATCGCCACATACCAAGACTTGCAGCGATTCGCATACCGCCGCGAATTGCAGGATGCTCATGTCCTTGCCGATCGTCGCGGGTGGCCTTTGGCACAACCCGACGATTTCCTGAACGACGCTCTTGTCCGAAGCTCCGCCGAGCAGCACGCCCCGTGGACCAAGGAGATCGAGCAATCGGGCGAAATAGGACGCGGGCCACCGCCGCTTAGGCTCGCTCGCTCCCGGATGAACTCCGACCATCTGTTCGTTCGAACTTAGAAGCTTCTCCGCCTCCAACCGATCTTGCTTCGAAACAAAGAGTCTTGGCGGCGAGTACGGCGGGGGGCACCCGAGCGCTTCCAGAAGCAAACGGCAATGATCTCGCAGTTCATGTTTATCGATCACGTACGGCACATACGCCGAGAAGAACTGCCGATACTTCACTCCCCGCCATATCCCGGCTCGCAAGGAAATGCCCGCCAGCCAAGCGTGAAGCACATGGTCATTCGTATCGTCGAAAATGACTGCGAGGTCGTACCGCTCCCGCCGCATGCCCAGCAAGTGCCCGATCTTTCCCATCAAACCCTGGCGAGTCGGACGCAATACGATCCGATCCAATCCCGGAAAATTTTGGAGAACGCCGACCGCTCGCTCGCCAATTTCCGCCGCGATGAAGCTATCTGGGAAGCATCTCCTCAAGTCTAGCAGCGCGCCAGTGGTATTGACGATGTCCCCCACATGCTCCCGGCACACGGCAAGGATCCGTTGTGGTGGCCTCTCTACAAAGGCTTTCCTAAGGTTTTCAAAGCCGATACATTCGGATGGGAAAGTGGGGCAATCAACGGCCATGAAAATGGGGCGGATAATGGGACTTGAACCCACGACCTCCTGAGTCACAGTCAGGCACTCTAACCAGCTGAGCTATACCCGCCGCTCCAAAAAAGATTATACCGGCGGGGTAAACAGGGTCCATGGTTCCAATCGCCATCGCGTTCGGCTCGAATCTCGGCGATCGGCATGCCCAAATAGAACAAGCATTAAGATCCCTCGCTCGATGCATCGACGTGCAGAAGATAAGCAGCTTTTACGAAACGCGACCAATGTATGTCGAGTCGCAACCCCCGTTTCTAAATGGGGCATTGATTGGGCACTCCGCCCTTGGTCCTCGACGCTTGCTCGAAGTTCTCAAACGCATCGAGCTCGAAGTCGGAAGGTTGCCCCAAGATCGCTATGGCCCCCGAGAAATAGATCTGGATCTGATTGCGTACGGGTCATTAAGCTATACGTTTCAATCCGAAACCGCCAACCGCCAACCGCCAACTGCCAACCCAAATTTGATCGTCCCCCATCCTAAGACCCCTGAGCGGCGGTTCGTCCTGGAACCGCTTTGTGAAATAGCCCCCGACTTTGTCCTTCCACGTCTTGGATCCGTGAAAGATCTGCTGGCTTGCACCGCCGATCAAGCGGGCGACGTAAAACGAATCGAGCATGCAGTTCTATTCCTATAGCGCGCTCGATAGCTACGGAAAGCCGATTAATGGCATGCTCCAGGCGTCCAGCCCGGAGCATGCCTCGCAGATATTGAGCGAGCGAGGTTACCGGGTTACATCGTTGGCTCGCCAGGGGCAATCGCCGTCCGCCCGATCTCCTATGGCTTCTCCGCCGGTTGCCCAAGCCGCCTACAGAACGAAGAAAGGCAC
Source organism: Fimbriimonadales bacterium (assembly GCA_038225245.1). Taxonomy (GTDB): domain Bacteria; phylum Armatimonadota; class Fimbriimonadia; order Fimbriimonadales; family Fimbriimonadaceae; genus JBBREX01. The sequence goes on from JBBREX010000056.1 coordinate 2,566, forward strand.
CGACAAGGAGAATGGATTCCTTTTTGCTCAGGCTGCATCTCAGATTCGCGCGGGCATCAACCCGGCGAAGTGTTTTACCGATCTCGCCCAGCACACATCCCACGAGGGCTATCGAGATTCCTTTCTCAATATAGCCAAGTTCGCCGGTGAAGGTGGGCAAATCAATCGAATTCTCGCACTCTATCCCGATTTATATTCGCCTTCCCTTGTGGGCATGGTACGGGCCGGTGAGGAAGGCGGTTTCCTTCCCGACGCCCTGTCCGCGATCTCCGATCAAGCGATGAGCGCCCATAAATTCCGCCGCTCGTTTTGGTGGCTTTGGTTTGTCGCCATCAACGCCCTCGTCGGCATCCCTTTGGGCTGGCTGATGAGCCGGAGCATGATCGCATCGTGGGAAAAGATCGACGCTAATGGTGGCCAGGGAAATCCATTCCAAGCCATCGGCTCCGCATATTTAGAAAAAATAGTTTGGCCTATTGGCCCCGCATTTCTTTTCCTCGTCGTTCTCGTTTTTAGCCTCAGAGCTTGGCTCTCGTCAACTCATGCTCGCATGATTCGCCACCGCATCGGCCTTGCCTGGCCCGTCTTCGGGGCGAGAGCCAGGCAGGAATGCTTGACCACTTTTTCCTGGGTCCTAAGCCTGGTTTCCAAGGGAGGCGCATCTCCCCAAAGGGCATGGCAACTCGCGGCCGATGCGGTTCCAAACCTCGAGATGCGGCGGCGATTACTGGAAGCGGGATCCCGGATGACCGAATCGACCCGCCTGTCCGATGTCGCTTTTCATAGCGGTCTATTTCCCGAAGAATACGCCCCCATGATTTCCACCGGAGAGTTGGTGGGAGACGTTCCCGGATCATTGCAAAGACTCGCCCAAGCCAGCCAAGTAGAGTTCGAGTCGGCTCAAAATTATGCCAGGGCCCGAGCCGGCTGTTGGGGAGCGTTGGGATGCTTCGTCACCTCGGGCATCATCCTCGCCATGTTGATAGCCATGTGGTATTTGGAGCTACCAGCCAAGGTGTTAAAGGGACTCGAACCATAAGACTGCCGTAGGATGAGATAATTCTTAGGCAAACGTGAGCTAATGCCGATTTTTGAATACCGGGCCACCGACGCGGAAGGAAAGGGCGTTTCCGGCACTGTCCAAGGAGCTACTCTGGACGCAGCTGCCCATGAGCTGGCCGCTCGGGGATTAACCGTCCAACAGGTTTCGAATTCGTCTCCGAAGCCGATCGCCGAGATCCCAAGCCCCATTTTCGAGCCGCGAAGCAAGATGGCGACAGACGTGGTCGGCCCTTTGGTTGGAAGGGTATCGCTTTCCCAGCTCCAGTTCTTCTTTCGCCAGCTTGCCACCATGCTCAAAGCAGGCGTAAATCCCATCCAATCCTTCGACACCCTGGCTCGTCAAAGCCACAGCCTGAAGCTCCAGAAGATCATCTCGGAATTGCGGGACCATACGCTAGCCGGGCGGCCCATGAGCTTTGGCATGCAGCGCTACCCGGAGGTTTTCAACCCGCTCATGATGGCTCTGGTACGAGCTGGGGAAGAAGGCGGATTTCTCGATGAATCGCTGTCTCAGACTGCGGATTACCTTCAGCGGGAGATCGAGCTACGCAACCTCATTCGCCGGGAAACTTTTTATCCGAAGCTTGTCATCGTGGCTTCCATGATCATCATCAGCGGCGCCAATCTGGTCATCGCCACCATGGCTTCCGGCGCTCCCGGCCTCAGCTCACCCCTCACCAGGATCGGCACTTGGTTCATCCTGGGGCCCATTCTTATCGCACTCTTTCTATTCTTTCGCATCGGACTGCAAAACCCGCGCATCAAATTCAACTGGGACGCTTTCGTGGCGAACATTCCCTGGGTGGGCGGCACCGTCCGTGGGTTTGCGATGGCAAAGTTCGGGCGAGCGTTTGGAGCCCTCTACAAGGGCGGAGTTCCCGTCCACAAAGGACTGCGGCTCGCCGCCGATGCGTGTGGGAACGAATATCTGCGCTCGATGATGATCCCCGCAAGCGCCAAGCTGGAGCACGGAGAAGGGATTACTGACACCCTGCGCGAGACCGGCGCATTCAGTCCTATCGTGCTCGATATGACCGCCACTGGTGAAGCCACCGGCAACCTCGACCTCATGCTCACCAAAATGGCCGAATATTACGAAGAGGAGGGCGCCGTCCAAGCTAAGCAAATGGGCCTGATTCTAGGGGTCGTGTGTTTTCTCGCCGTCGCCATTTACGTCGCTTTTTTGATCATTGGATTTTATTCAGGCTACTATTCCGGAGCTGCCGATGCCGCCCGTGAGGCATCGAGTTGAGGGTCAATCATTACGAAGTTCTCGGCATCGCGATGAGTGCGTCGCCCGCCGAGATTCGGGCCGCCTACCGATCGCTCGTCTTCAAATATCATCCTGACCGAAGCAACGACCCGCAAGCTACCCAAATATTCATCCGAGTCGCAGAAGCGTACGAAGTGCTCAAAGACTCGGAGCGACGTATCAGCTACGACCGACTGCTGCGCGGCGAGCCCGTTCCCAAACGATCGCCAAGCCAATCTTCGCCCCCTCGACGGCCCCAAGCCACCTCTCCTCCGACAGCCCGCCCCGCGCCACCAGCATCGGTTCCCGACATGCTCCGCCTCGCCACCTTGCTCAATCGGGGCCGATACAACGACGCCGAGCGCCTCGCTCAACAATTGATCGACCGCGATCCCAAGCAAGCGATCCCTTATGCCGTGCTTGCCGATATCGCCGCTATCCGAGGCCACCTTCGCAAGGCGGCCGAGATGTACGCGTTGGCCGCCCAGATGAATCCTCTCGAACCGACTTACCTACGCAAGCACGAGCAGGTCCTCCGAACGCTACAGAACCCCGCCAGGATAGCCACTGCAAGAATCGAAGAAACGTCGTCGCTGACCGCCCCGATCGTCGGCAGCGCCATTATCGTGTCGTGCGCCGTATATGTGGCGGTCAGCAAGGAGCCGCCCCTTTTTCCGACCTTTGGCCCCATCGCCACCTGGACTCTCGGCCTCGCCGTCATGCTCTTCCTAAGCGGGGTGACCCTGGGAGCGGCGCTCGCCATCGGAGGACTGCTCGATCGCTTTATCGCCGTACGCGCCACTGCCGTGATGAGAGTTCCTCCCAGTGTCACCCTCGGCATTATCGCCACCGTTAACTTTTGGGCGGCTTGCGCGCTCTATGTGCTCGTGGGAGTTTCTCAAGACGCCTTCAACGCGAGCACGTCGAGACTGATGGCCGGCGTCGTGGTGGTCACTGTCTTGATGTGGGGAGCGAGCTGCTACTCGGCGTCTATTTTTCCCATCCAGACGCTAGGCTGGGGAGGAAATTTAACCTATATTGGGGGCCTCGCCGGATGGATGGCGGCCGATGGCTTAAGGGAGTAACCGAGTCCGGCTGAGCAATACTTTTCTTAGTCTGCCTGGTCTTGCTCCCAGCGAATAGCTCAGCAAAACGCGGTCGCATGGAACGCCCTTGCCCCGTTGCAGCTCGACGATCCGAGCGACGGTTGGATCCCAAGCCAGCATCCCAAAACCCACTGCCCCTGGCTTTTCAGGCTCGAACAGGGCGAATCTTGCAAATTGGTTTCTTCGCGTGCCTTGCAGCAGATACTTTGTCCCATTGACCTTGAACGAGCCTTCCAGAGATCCTGGCTGATTGGGCTCGGTCTCCGCGAGCTCAACGGATTCCTGGCTTTCCCCATAGGCACCTCGCAAGCTGATTTGCCAAAGCGCTCCAACCTGTTGCAGGTTCTGCCCGAACAGCCGCGTGTCGCCAGGGCCTTCGATGGTAAACGGAAACGCCTTCGGCTTCGCCCGAAGCACGGAGCTGAGGTCCCCATGCCATGACCCCACAAGATCGCTTGGCTGGAGCACCGGCTTCGCTATGACCAACTGCCAGTCGTCTCGCTTGGAAAACTCCAGAGGCCAACCGTCGGTCAGCGTCCATTCCGCCGAGCAGCTCATGCTCTCGCCGGGCACGATTTTGTAGAGTTTGCCAAAGCGATCTCCCGCGATAAACGACCCGGCTCGCATGTTGTCGAACACAAACAAGGTGCCGTTATCGGAAAGATAAATGCCTGGCAAGGCGAACGTGATGGGAGGAATTCGAATCTGGGGGCCTAAACCCAAAACCGCCAACGCGAGCGAACCGACCATCTACTCTAGATACGTCCCGTTGACTTCCAACGCAAACCGATAACCGAAAATATCCGCCGATCGCCGACACATCACCATGCGGGTCAGGAAGATTTCGAAGTACTCCATCACGGTCGCGAACGTCGTGTCGATTTCCAAGTTCAACTCGATGATCTTCTCCGGATTCTTCATCATGACCCGGCTCTTTTGCACGGCATAGTTCACCCGGTCGTGAATGTCGAACGTTTCCAAAATGGGATTCTGCACGCGGCTGAAGTGGACGTCCGACTTGTCGGCTATGATGAGCGCAGCCGTCATAGTGCTCACGGGAAGCCCGACGAGCTCTTCGTGATTGCCGATCGCTCCGAGAATCGGCGATATCTCGCCACAGTCCATCCCCATTTCATCGAGGATGGTAAAGGCGATATTTGCTCCAGAAATCGGGTGGTCGATTCGGTTGATCACGTTCCCGATATCGTGCAGATAGCCCGCGATTTGCCCCAGCTCGACCTCCCGCGCGGGCATATTGAGGTTCTCCATGATGTAGCGGGTGATGCTGCTGACGATGCCGACATGCCGGTGCCCATGCTCGGTATAGCCCATCGCCCGCAATAGCTCGTTCGCCCCATCGATGAGCTTCTTGACCTTGGGGCTGGCTTTGACCTCTTTCAGGGTGATCAGCTTGGGCTGAACCACCGCCCCCGCATTTCGCGGTTCCACTTGCATGCATCCATTGTACGCTGTGCCTGGCGAGTTGTCATTAGAATGGAGCGGGGTTCGTTTGCCTCCGACCGTCATCGTCCACGCATTTCAACCCTGAGGCTTCACCGCCGCCGACCTGCTCCACTCTTAGGACCGTGAACTTCGGCCTTCCTTACGAAACAGTGCTGAGGTATGGGAAATTAATTACTCCCGAATCCTGTTCCTAGGGTTGGTGACGGGAGTAAGGATTGTGACCTTAACTCGCTATCCGCACATATTCAAGCGAGGAGCCCGGAGGGGGAATCGGGTCACCGTCCGCCTCAGCGGATTCGATCCACAGCTCGATGGCCTCGCGGATATGGGCGATGGCTTGGTCGCGGGTTTCACCCCAGCTTGCGCAGCCAAGGAGATCAGGAGCATAGACCGAATACCGTCCGTCTTCTTCTCGCTCAAGGAAAATTGGGTACTCGGTCATTGCTTCAGTCCTGCTTTCTTAAGTGTATCATTGAGGGTTCCTTTTGGAATGTCGCCAGCGTGTATTGGTACGACGACGCGCCCCGCCCTTGCCTGGGGAAATAGAATCGGGCGTCGATGCCTCAGGGGGCGGGCCACTCGCTTTCTCCATCGTCCCGCTCAGAGACCCGGACGCCAATTAGTATAGGGCCTAGTTCGGGGTGGCTGGGAATTCGAAGCACTCTCGCCCCTTCTTGTGCCGACGAAAGCGATCAGCACCGAACGGAAAGTAGGTCCCATATCTCGATAACGAGGAGGTTTCAAAAGTCGCGCAAAGCTCGAATGTCGTCTTATCGATGACTCGGTACTCATATGGCCGGCCCGTAACTGGATCGTGAAGTTCGCTTGCCCCCTGCCCGATAGCCTGGCTAAAGGTTGCCGGTAATATTTGCTTGCGTTTGTAGAACGCACGCACACGCCGAAGGATCACGTCTAGATGGTTCGATCGCTTCTCATCGGCGGCCTCCCTTCTGGCCTGATTCGGCCCACCGGTAACGACCAGCCCTGCCACCACAGAACCTATAACCACAAGGATTACTAATCCGCCAAAAATTGATAACCGAGAGTCACCGCCTAGCCGGTTCATCTCGCTGCACCCTCGTCTCCTTGACGGACTTCCCAGAAATAAAAGCCGAAGGATCCCCCTGCGATGGATATGACGATGAGGCTCTTGAGAATCGACCTAACCGTTAGTTCTGGGCCTAGAGCATTCGCCACGAGAACGACAAGAGTCCACAGCACCGTGATCGACGAGGCGGCAAGGGTCAAGTAGGTTAGCCATCGCCGCACAGTAGATGTACGGCGTTCCGGGCTCTGCAAATAACTGCGCAGGTGAGCCCTCGTGGGGAAGTAGTAAACGGGAAACGACACAATGATGGCTGAGATGCCCCAATTCAAACTCTCCGAAGATGCAGCGCCTCCATCGTAGCCTCTTTGCAGGGGATCGCTGAACGCTAGGTCGACAAAGCCCCAAAGAAGCTGTCCCAGCGACACCGTCCAAGTATAGAGGGCAATGAACGTCACGATGTATAGAAATGCTTCTCGCGGCGAACCCGAAGTTCGACGACAAGGAACCGGTATCGGGAAGTCCACGCTTGCGAATCGAGCGAGAGCGTCCACCACTTCGTCATCGGGCCAACCGGCTTGCGATAGAATCTGCCGAATTTCGTCACGACCGTGACCAGCACCTAGCGCCCTCCGTACGAAGTCATTCAAGTCGGTCATTCCAAGTTCCTCTCTTCCACCTGGTTATATAATAGATCCGGAGACACGGGTGGCAGTACATTCCGAACTAGCACCGAGCGCGGGCAGTTGCTCCGCGACACCTGCGGAACTAGAATCGCATCGCCGAATTATTGCAAGTTACTTGAGGGGGCGCGTGAGGACTCAGGACGATTGCGAAGATCTCGTTCAGACCGTATTCCTGCGCGCGACTTCCCGCCTTGCTTCCTTTCGGGGGGACTGCCCGATGTCCCACTGGCTATTACGCATCGCACTCAACGAGCTGAAGCTCTATTACGCGCGGACTCTACCAAAGTCGGAGCGAAACGTCTCGCTCAGCGATTTTCAGGAGAATTTCGAGCCGCCCGCGCAACAGATCGAAGGGCTCGAGCATCCTAATTCCCAAGCGGAAGAAACCGCAGGACGTCTTTTAAGGGCTGCTCGCGCAGCGTGTACCTCCGCGGAGTTTAAAGTCATGGCAATGTTTTACCGAGGCGAATCCTTCGAAAACATGGCTCAGCTGCTCGACATGCGCAGCGGAACCGTCCGAAGTCATTTCTTGCGAGGGCGAGCGAACTTGCTTGCCTACGTGTTCGACCATGAGCTCGACCTTGTCGGAGGAAACCAGGTGATTAAGGAAGCGAGCTCGAAGGCGGCGATCGCAGAGGATGCCGGCGAGAGGCTCACGAAGGCCGAGAAGGAGTCCATGCAAATCGCTAAGCGCGGCAAGCAGTTCAGGGCGGCATGTCTTAAAATCGCTAAATTCCTACCCTCTCCCGCAGCTCAAGTCCTAGCCCTATTGGAGGTGCTCCTGTGGATTCGAGTGGAGATCTGACGGCGGTGGAGCAAAGCTGGCGCTCGGCATTCCAACAAGCGGCAAAGGGCGACTGCCTCGAAGCCGATGTGCTGATCGAACTGGCTAAGAAAGGAAGGCGGGCCAACGACTACGAGGCGAGCATGGATCACGTGGCGCTTTGCCCTACTTGCAGCGAGACGCTTCGCACTCTGAAGAGCTTCGAGAAGATAGATCCTCGATCGGCGCGGCGAGAGGGAGCAAAATGGCGGTGGGCCTGGGCGGTGGCCGTTCCGGTTGCGGCGGCGGGACTCGCCTTCTATTTTGCTTCTCGCGGGGCAGTGCGTGGTCCGGGGTCCTCGCATGAATTGATCGTAAAGCAGAATGATCCGAAGGAGCGGCCGCAAAGAAAAGATGCCATTAAGAAAGCGGCGGAAGGAAACCCCAATAAAGCCGTTCGCGAGCCACAACCGAAGTCACGGGAATCAACGGTCGCCGTCAATCATCCTCGGGAGGCGCTGATTGTCCAGCATCGATACGATGGGAATATAGTGGAGCGCGGGGGCACGTACTTCGAAAACGGACACCGGCTCCCAGCATTTGCCACTCTTGCCGCTGCTCTGATCAACACGGTAGCCTCGGCGTCACGTTCTGGCGACGCCACCGGACGGCCACATATTTTGCTCGAAAGCCCAGACTACGGGAACCGAGGGCTGATAGAGCCTCCGAGTTCTTTCAAATGGAAAGCGGTGGAGGATGCGATCGAATATAAAACAACTCTTACCGAACGCTCGACCGGAGTACAAATCCCTCTGGTTGTCGAAGGCACGACGGCAAAGTTCGCAGATGGTGCTTCTCTGAAGCGCGGCTCAACCTATCAATTAACTTTTATTGTAGAGCTCGATCCGGACAAAGTGCCGCCGTCGGCCGCCACAAAGAAAGCAAGTTACGTTTTCAACATCTTAACTTCGGAACAATCGAGAAGAGTGAGTTGGGCGCGAAGCCACGTGAAGGAAACGCCTTTCACGAGCGCGATGATCTTGCGCAACTGTGGATTACTTAAAGAGGCGGCGGAATCGCCACTTGGCACAGAAAAAGAAGGCAACGAAGGCAAATGGGCAAAGGAACTCAAGGCAGAATTAGAAGACCGCTTGGCCGATCCATCGAAGTAGCTTGTTATGTCAGCGTTTAGGCTGCTATTGGTTCTTGTGCCCCTGTTCGCGGTTTGGCAACAGCCCGTCCCGGACAAGATCAGCAAGGAGCAGTACGAATGGCTTGTCTTGGTTGGCAAAGCTCAAGCTGAGACAGATCTCACGAAGCTCGTGAGCCAGCACCCTGAATGGATAACCAAGGAAGCCGTTCTCGCTGCCTGTACGGCCATGAGGGTTGATGCTTCACAAGATATTAACTTGCGTGCGACGGCGGCGGACGGCCTGATCTATCTCGCCGATCGGCTGGGCGGTGACCGCGAACGGGCCAAATCGAGGCTGGTTGCGGGCGTATTCCGGCACGTAATGTCGAATTACTCAGAGGCCCTGGCCATTCTCCGGCCGGCCGTTCCGCTCGCCGAAAAAATTGCAGATCTCAAGCTCCAGGGTGACCTTCACACTTTCATCGCGCAGGCTTTGCATTTTACGAAGAAATATAAGGAGGCGATCCCCGAATATCTGAAGGCGATCGAAAACTTAGAGCATGCAGACCCCGCCGATAGATACTTGCCGCAGCTCTATCTCAACGCTGGGCTGATGTACTCGAGAACGGAGCAGATAGCAAACGCGATGCCACTGTACGAAAGAGGGCTCGCGTTGGCTGATATAGACCCGGACATAAAAGCCAAGATCTGCATCAATCTCGGCGTTGGCTATTACAAGCTGGGAGATTTCGACCATGCGAGCTCAGCATGTCGGCAAGCAATCAGCTCACTCGAGCGTGTAAGGAATCCGGTGGTAGCTGCTGCCGGCTACCTCGATGTAGGGGCGATTTACACCGACCAAGGTCGACTCTACGAAGCATTCGCGATGTATGCCGAGGCGAAGGAGCTGTTTCAACAAGCGAACAAGCCGGAAGCGTGCGCGGAGGTATCCCTGAACACAGCGGTTGCCCTCGCTCAGGCGGGCCGCTACGAGGAAGCGCAGAGGCTCGTCGACGAGGCTTGGAAGTTTTTTAAAGACAACGAGCACAGGCGAGCACTTTGCACTGAACATACTGGCGCGATCATGGCTTTGGCCGGAGACGTCAATGCCATTCCCACGCTACGCCGTGCAAGAGCTTCTTTCGAGAAACTGGGCCAACGCGTAGACGTCGCCGACTGTTTGGTTAGTGAAGCGGTTTTGCTCAACGATTCGCGGCGTGAAGTTGAGGCCATCCATCTCTACCAGTCTGCGGCAAAAATCTTCGGCGATGCGGGGCGCCAACTCAAGTGCGCCAGGGCGCTCACGGGTGCGGCTCTGGCCCTTGCTCGACTAGGCAAGTTCGACGATGCTTCCAAGTCGATAAAAGAAACTTTGCCGCTCTATGAAAAGAATCAGACCTGGCAAGATATAGCCCTATGCCAGGCGATCCTCGGAATGATCTGCGAAGGCAATGGGCAGTTCTTGGAGGCGGCGAAGCGTTACGAAGCAGCACTTCATCAAGTCGAACAACTTCGCTCAAAACTTCCCGATCCCGAGCTTGCCACGAGTGCCGCTACCGACTTTGGAGGGCTACCGGCAGATTTGGCGAGAGCTTATGTTCGGGCGAATCAGAATAATATGGCATTTTCGGCTTTACAAAGAGGGAAGGGCGCGGTGCTCAGACAGGCCCTGGGCACGGAAAGTATAAGCGCCAACGCGGCATCCGTAGCTGACACGGAAAAGCTAAGTCAATTTCTTTTGAAGCAGGAGGCCTTGATCGAATTTGCGGTTGCCGAGGGCTCGACGTTCTGCTTCGTGGTCCGTGGAGGCCACTCCGGCGTGATGGTCCATGAGGTATCGATTTCGTCTCGACAATTGGAAGCGTTACGCGACAATATCGCGAAGCTCGGTACTCAGGAAGCCGATGCGGAAAAGAGGCTCTATGATCTACTTTTTAAACCGCTGGAAGTCGAATTAGCGGGCGTTAAAAACCTAATCCTTTGCCCAGACCAGGCGCTTCACCAGATTCCATTTGGTGCGCTGCGAGATGCAAACGGAAAGTTCTTGATCGAGCGATTTGCCATCACGAACGTTTCTTCCGCATCGACTTGGCTCGCCTGCAGGCAAATTGCCGCCGCGCGTCATAGCCTGACCGGCTCGCGCCTTCTGGTCAGCATCTCGAAATACAGCGCCAACGGGCCTGGGCAGGCGTCGGCCCGAAGTGGTTTGCGCGATCTCCCTTACGTGAAGCAAGAAGCCGAGCTTGTATCGAAGGCATTGGGTGGCCATAACGATTGGCTGCAAGAGCAAGCGGCCACTGCAGAGGCGATAAAGGCAAAGGCGCCCACGGCAAGCCTCATCCACTTTGCTTCCCATGCGATGCCGAATGACCATGCGCCGGGCGCGGGAGTGCTCGTCGTCGCCCCCAGCAAACACGGGGACTTGGGGCTGATTTACCCGCAGGACATTCAAAAATGGAAGCTTCGCGCAGGGCTGACCGTTCTTTCTGCATGCTCGACCTCGCAGGGACGGCTGGCGAGCGGAGAAGGGCTTTTAAGCCTTGCTTGGTCCTTCCAAATCGCCGGTTGCCCGTCTATCGTCGCGACTCGCTGGAGGGTGAACGACGAAGCGGCGCAGATTTGGGTGGAGAAGTTTTATGCTAGCTACGTACGTGGCTTCACGAAGGCGGAGAGCGTGCGGCTGGCGTGCCTTGCTTTGCTGAAAAGCCGCTACTCACGACCGCAATATTGGGCCTGCTGGACGCTGATGGGTTCTGACCGCTAGCGCAATTCGCTTTTTTTCGCTGGCCGTGCAACACCTCTCGATTCCTTGTTTCCTTATCCATGAAAAGCCTAGCAAGTACCTCACGATAGGAGGGAAAGCAGCAACTAAGGAGACAATGACGAAAACACTGTTCAAGACAACCTGTTCGACGATCACTGCGCTCGCGTTCATGCAATCGCTCCAGGCCCAATCGGTCAGCACTACGATCACCGGCGTGAATACGACAAGAGGAGAAGGCGACGACGCTCATATAAGTATCACTCCAGGCAACGGCGGAAGAGCGCAAAAGTTCAGCTATAAATGCGACAAAGGCAACTCCGCAGGAAAGGCGGCCAACGTGAAAGCTGCCGTTGAAGCCGGATCCAACAATCGCTTCAAAGTCACGATAGGTGGCACGAACCTGGCCCCGAAGCTCAACGATCGAAGATACGCAAGGAGACGGTAAAAAGCCGAAAGTCGGATGGGACGAAAGTAAGGTCGAGGACGACAAATTTGCTTCCCTCGACATCCAGCAATGGATGGCAACCGGGCTGACGAATGCGCAGCAGGTTTGCGCTGGAATCAATGCGGATGGCGGCGCTGGTAGCCTCGCCTTAAGGACGAATCTGGGAAACTTTGTGGTGGCAACGGCCAACAAAACCGCTCTCCAAGCCCAGATGGAGCTAGCAGCCCTGGCCAGTCCCGTCCTGGGAGGTTACTTCGACCCGACCAATAACTCCTACAATTTCTTAATGTCGCCGGGCGAATCCGCCTATGCCACGCTCGAAAATCACGATATTGGCCTTGATTCCTGGTGGCAAGCCGCTCCCGTGCCCGAACCTGCTAGTGTCGGCGTTCTTGCGATTGGATCAGCCAGCCTCTTGTTGAGACGGAGGCGCCGAACGTAACAATAGAAAGCTTATCCGAGCCCAACAAAGCGATCATCGCTCACTCCGCGATGATCGCTTTGTTGCCGGATCCGCAATACTACCGATCGCCGCGCAGAATGCGCTTCCAGACCCGGTCGATCTCTTCGCGTAATTCCGGACTTGCCTTCGCGCGCTGCTCCATGAGATAGCCCTTCGCCGAAACTCCCATGACGAGCAGGTCGCGCTCCGCCATCTTGCGCACGATGGGATCGGGATCGAGCAGCTTCGTGGCCTGGCAAATCGGCCTTACCCCCGGCTGCACCGTGTTCTTCTCTTCGATGTTCATCAGCGCGTAACTCCCTCTGCCGCGCTGGAAGGTCATGGTGACGGCGATCTGGCCCTTGTCCCCGCCCTTCGGCTCCACCGCCACCACGCCCGTGGCCACCCACCTGCTCTTCTCTCGCTTGAGGGAGGCGCTTGGGGCGAGGAAGTGGAAGAACCCATCTTGGCTGAAAACTTGGGAGATGTGCAGCCAGGCCAGCACTGCCTCCTTTTTGGGCTGAATATTCGCCCTTCGAAACTCTGCTTGCAGGTCCTTCGGCATGACCAGCAGGCGCACCTCTTTCTTGCCTTGGACGGCGAACACGTTGCGCTGCTTGAGCGGCTCAGGGGCCACGAGCTGCATCGGATATTCGCGGAAATGAAGCGAGTAAAAGGCGATCCCTGGCAAAGTGGCATCTATCGAAGGGTCGTGTAGCAGGGTCGGTCCCTCCGCATTTGAAAGTCGCTGGGACTCGGCGACGTTCTTCTTGAGCCAACGCTTGACCAGCCCCGCTGCATCGCTCGGTTGCCCACCAAGCCCGATCATCGCCAGCGCCAATGCTGTGATTGTTAGCATTAGGCTAGTCTCCTCGCTTACCCTGGTTCTTTATGCAAATCCGCGCATCCCGGTAGTTCACTCTTCCGTCGCCGTTCAGATCCAGGTTGAGCAGGATGCCGGCTCCGGTGGCAGAGGTGATGTAGTAGTTCAAATCGAGGCGATCGACCACATTGTCACCATTCACATCCCCGTTAATAAGGGAGGTATTGATGGTGGGCGGATTGTCGACCGAGAATGCGACGTTCCCGATTTTTTTCCGAAGGAAACCAGCGGATGTTATGTAAACATCGAATACCTCTCCGTCCTCCTGCACCACATGATTCAGCGTGTATTGCCCGCCAACCGGGGGCACGTTTGGATAGGATTCGACTCTCTGGCCGCCTTGCCACAGTTCGAAGTTCACGGTATGGT
>JBBREX010000057.1:0-15485 GCA_038225245.1 Fimbriimonadales bacterium
TTTCTCGATAAGCATATCGGCGATTTGCAAGCGCATATCGACATCTTCGGAAAAACTGAGAACCGAGTTGTAGATCTCGATTCGCTCGTCTGCCAGCTTCAGCTTTTCTTCCGGCTTTGCTCGGTTGTACAATTGGTCGAAAGCCACCAACCGAGTCAACTGAGCTGGTCTAAGCCCCAAAGGATCGGCCCCTGCGGCATCGGCGGCATTCTTGATGATTGTTCGGAGCTTAGCTGCGAATTTAACTTGGTCGTCGTCCTCCGGCGATGGATTCATCAGCATTTGGCTGAACTCGTATAGGACGCGATACCCAGCGCTATCCCACTTAACCTCATTAGCCTTGCGGAGCTTTTCCAGTTCGTCGGCCATTTTGCGGGCCGCCGTGTTGGTCGCATATTGATTCTTATATTGGGAGCGTTTTTTGTCCCAATCGCTGGGCACGTTCGATTTTGTTTCGATCAGCTTGTAGATCATAGGCCCGCCGCGAGTCTGGAGAACGCCCGTCATTTCGCCTGGATTGAGAGCGAGCAATGGTTTCAGGGTTTCGTCCCAACGAACGCTTCCGTAGGGTAAAGCGGTGGTAGATTCCGATCGCTTCTTTTTCGGCTGGGAGGGCCCTTTCGAATACTTATCCATCGCTTGTTCAAACGTCAGTCCGCCTTTTATTTCCGCCAATACTTTTTGCGCAATCGCGTCGGCGTTTTGTTTTGGGCCAAACGGCGAAGCAAACTGGATTTGCTTCACGACGAGCGTGTCGAACATATTGTGCTTGACCTCGTCATCAGAAGCGGTAACGCCTTTCTGCCATTTCTCGATCAGCGCGTCTCTTTCTGCGGTGGCAATCCGCTCGGGCTTGGTGCTCGGGTTGGCCAGTTCGGTCTTTACCGTCTCAACCCTTTCCTTTTTTACCGCTTCGAGGGTTCGGCCCTGAGTTTGATTCTTAACGAAGTCGTCAAGTTCTTTAACGGTGGAAGTTGCCTTCAGCTTGCCTTCCACCACAAGCTGATTCCGGTACTCGGCGACTTGCCTGTCAAAAGATGATTCCTCATATTTGATCACGTCATCGTCGTTGAAGTTAATGCCTTCCTTCTTGGCAAGTTTCACCGTGAGACCTTGATCCACAAGGCGCATCAAGCTGTAGGCGAGCATCTGCTGTTCGGCTTGGGGAGGGACCGTCTCGTTCGCGCGGACGTAATCAGAGCTTTGCTTTCGGTAGGCATTGTCCAGTGACGAAGGACTGATGACGAAATCTCCAATGCTGGCGATCGGCTTTTCATTCGGATTGGCGGCCCCGATTTGCGCCCCGCGCGCACAATTCCCATAGGAAAGAAAGCCTACTACCAGCAAAACGCCGACGATAACCGCTACGGCAACACCGCAACCTGACTCGATAAAATTTCTAAAGCGCGTGATGGACAATGCGGAAGGCTCCTTGAAGGCTAAATCCTCCAGAAAGTATGACACGAGAAAAGAGCTATTCTTAAGCTAGATGACTTTGGTTCTCCATCTCGCCGTTGCCTTGCTCCAGACCGCGGCGCCGAAGGATGACTTCGCGCAGCTTTGGGAAAAATGCTCGAAGGCTATTCAGAACGGCTATTACGCCAGGCAGACTCGAAAGGGGGAAATGGAGGGCCTGCTAAACCGATACGCGCCGATCGCGAAAGGGGCAAAATCGCGCCAAGAATTTAGCCGCACGATGGATCAGCTCATCGCCGAGTTTCACGATTCGCACTTCGACTTTCTCCCCGACGATGAGCAAGGCTTTTACACGATGGACGGCCTCGGACGGAAGGAGGGAGCAGAAATGCCCCACATCGGAGCCTGGTTTAGGCGAGTCAAGGATGGTTATGCGGTTCGTATGGTCCTCGACGGGATGCCGGCACAAAGGGCCGATTTGCGGAAAGGCGATCTCATCCTATCGGTCGATGGCCAGCCCTTCAGCCCCGTAGCTTCTCTGCGAGATAAGGTGGGCAGGTCGGTTACGCTTCACATCCGACGAGACAAAAAGGAATTCGATGCCAAGGTCGAGGTGCAAAAAGAGCCGAGCCTCAAAATGTTTTTAGAGGCTACTCGCAATAGCGCCCATGTCATCGATACGGGCAAGTTTAAGATTGGCTATATTCATCTTTGGACGCAAGCGAACGATGACTTTCGGCAAGCTCTCCAAGGGGCGGTCTATGGCAAACTTCGCGATACCGACGGCTTCATTCTCGATCTTCGAGATGGCTTTGGAGGACGGCCCGAAGGCTTCATGGATCCGTTTTTCCGCCCGGAAGTGCGTATCGAATGGAAGATGGGAGGCGCCACCGGCCCCGGCATGAAGCAACTCTTCGGCTATGGGCGGCCACTCGTGGTCTTGATCAACGAAGGCTCGCGCAGCGCGAAAGAAGTTTTGAGCTACATCATCAAGCGGAGTGGGCGAGCCAAATTGGTGGGCAATACCACGGCCGGAGACGTATTGGGCACGTCACCCTTCAAAGTAGCGGACTGGGCGTACCTAGAAATACCAATGGTGGATGTGATCGTGGATGGTTATCGGATCGAGCGTAAGGGCGTCGATCCAGATGTCAAGATCGTGCCAGAAATCGATGGGCAAGGCCATGATCGGCAGTTGGAAGGCGCGCTGAAAATCCTAACGCCTCAAATCGCGAAGAAGCCGCCATTGGAAAAACCAAGTTCGGAAAGGATTCGGGCCAAAGCGTCATCGTGAGCGTGGCGAAGTATCTCGGGAGGATGCGAGCGATGGAAACAAAATCCTTCGGGGGGCTGAGACTTTCGGTGTGGGTCATCCTGACCGCAGCGAAGGATCTCTGCCAAAAGCCAGCGGATTGTAACGGAGGTTCTTCGCAGGGCTCAGAATGACGGACGACTCAGAATGGCGCTAGCAGGTCAAAATAAAGCGGTGAACCTTCAGGTCCAGCTTGCTCCAAAGACAAATTTTGATCGTGTTCGATCATCCGCGCTCGATCCCGTTCTCAAACTCCAATTGATCGCCGGGCTATGTCGCCTCAATACGCTCGCCGCCGTGAAGCGCGCGGGCTCCGGGCATCTGGGCTCGAGTTTCAGTGCGATGGATCTCGTGGTATGGCTTTACGAGCGAGAACTGAACCTTAGCGGAGGGGCGGATCGAGACGTTTATTTTTCGTCGAAGGGCCACGATGTGCCGGGGCTATACGCAATGTTGCATTCTCTCGGATCGATCCCGGAAAGCCGGCTCTTGAAGTTGCGCAGGCTGGGAGGTCTCGACGGCCATCCCAACATGGGCGTTCCTGGCATCGAGGCGAACACAGGATCGCTTGGCATGGGCATCTCGAAGGGCCGGGGCATGGCACGGGCCCAAGCCATGCTCGGGCGGGCAGCGAGAACTTTTGTCCTCACCGGCGATGGCGAGCTTCAGGAAGGGCAAATCTATGAAGCCCTGCAGACCACGGCCCACCAACGAGTTTCGAATTTGCACGTGATCGTCGACCATAACAAGCTGCAGACCGACAAGCCCGTCGATGAAATCACCGCCCTGGGAAGTCTGGAAGAGAAATTCCGGTCGTTCGGCTGGCACGTGGCGCGATGCGACGGGCATGATTTTGTTGCTATCGAACAAGTGTTTCAACGGTTTCGAGAAGTTTCGGACCGCCCGAAGATTCTCATCGCAGACACGGTGAAAGGCAAGGGCGTTTCCTTCATGGAGCCGGGGGAGGGTCTTTATCGGTGGCATTCGGGAGCACCCGATGACGAATCCTTCATGGCGGCGGCGAAAGAGCTCCTCGATTCGGTGCGGGAGCAATTTTCGCGATCGGGCCTCCGCGACTTGGAACTGATCGACGTAACGCCTGAAAATAAGCCAAGCGCAAAAGCATTACAGGAGTTCGTGGCGGAAGCGTATGGGAACGAGTTGGTTGTGCTGGGACATGAGCGATCTGATCTTATCGTCCTCGACGGCGACCTTTCGGCAGATTGCCGAGTGCGCAAATTCGAGCATGAATTTCCCGAGCGATTCGTCGAGAACGGAATCGCCGAGCAGGACATGGTGAGCATGGCTGGCGGCCTCGCCCTGCAGGGGATGTTGCCCGTGGTCAACAGCTTCGTGAGCTTTCTTTCCTCACGCGCCAACGAGCAGATTTACACTAACGCGGGAGAGGGCACGAAGATTATTTATGCCTGCCACTTCGCCGGGTTGATTCCTGCCGGACCTGGCAAATCGCACCAAAGCATCCGCGATATTTCCCTCTTCGGGGCCCTGCCCAACATGACGATCTTGCAGCCTTGCAACGGCGAGGAGACGAGGCAAATCCTTCGATATTGCGTCAACGAATCGTCCGAGAGCTGTGCTATCCGGCTCGCCATTGGTCCATCTCCTCGTCGAATCGAATTGCCATCCGCATACCGCTTTCGTTTAGGCGAAGGTGCAGTTTTGCGAGAGGGCAAGGATGCGGTCTTGTTCGGCTACGGACCGGTAATGCTGCACGAGGCACTGGTGGCGTCTGAGCTGTTAGCGGAGCGAGGATTCGGACTTTCGGTGATCAATATGTCCTCGCTGAATCGGTTCGACATCGATTGGCTGGCGGCGGCGGTTCGGCCCTTTGAGCGCATTTTCGTATTGGAGGATCATTCGCCGGTGGGTGGCTTAGGCGATCGGCTGTTGGCGACCTTGGTGGAGCACGATCTGCTTGGGATGAAGCAGTTCGTCAAGTTCGCGGTGGAAGGCTATCCGGCCTGTGGCACTCCGGCCGAAGTCTTACGGTATCACCGACTGGACGGCGAATCACTGGCGGAGCGAGTCGGCGGGCGGGCGGAAATATCTCAGGAGCGGGAGCGCAAGCTAGCGGCCGTGTATACGACGGACGCGCCGCAGTAGGCGGATTGGTGCAAGGTACCCTTTGAACCTTCAATGACCGTTCGCGAGTTGCGCCAGAAGTATCTCGAATTCTTCCAGTCGAAGGGACATATCATCCACCCTTCGGGCTCCCTAGTCCCCTACGATGTAACCGGAAAATTGGACGAAAGCTTGCTCTTCACAGGAGCGGGAATGGTGCAATTCAAGCCTTATTTTCGTGGCCTTGCCCAACCCCCGAACAAGCGCTTGGTAACCTCCCAAAAATGCGTCCGCACCGGAGACATCGAGACCGTCGGCGACTCTAGCCATCTCACCTTTTTCGAAATGATGGGCAATTTTTCGCTCGGCGAGTATTTCAAGAAGGAAGCCATCGCTTTGTCGTGGGAATTCATCACGTCGGCAAAGTGGCTAAGCCTCGATCCTCGCCGGGTTGCGTTCACCGTTTTCGAGGAAGACGACGAAGCGTACGAACTTTGGGCTACGCAAATTGGAGCCGCGAATTTACAAGCGGAGGATCGCATATTTCGACTTGGCGAGGAAACCAACTTCTGGCCGGCCGGATCCTTTTCAAAAGGACCGCCTGGCCCATGTGGACCGAACACGGAGATGTTCTATTGGACTTCGAAAGAAGAACCGTCCCCAAATGCACCTTACTGCGCCGAAGACTTCGTTCGTGACGAGGCGCAGGGCAAATGGCTCGAGTTTTGGAACGACGTGTTCATCCAATATGAATGGCAAGGTCGCCTTCGTAATCCCCAGCGCCCCGGGGACGGATACGATAAAACCGGGATGCCGTCCTTGCCCTTCGAAAGCGTGGACACGGGCATGGGATTGGAGCGCACGGTGACCGTTCTCGGTGGTTTCAAGTCGATCTATGATATCGACGTCTTTCAACCGATCATCGCCAAGATATCTTCTCTTGCGAATCGGATGTATGAGTCAAATCCATCCGAGGAATCCAGAGACCAGGCCACCCGCATCATCGCAGATCATATTCGGACGGCGGTATTTTGCATCGCGGACGGGATCTTGCCCGCGAACACGGGTCGCGGTTATGTGCTACGACGGCTCATTCGCCGAGCGGTGCTCAAGGGCCAGCGTGTTCTCGGCATCGAACAGCCGTTCTTCCACGAAGTCTTCGAGGGTGTCTTGGAATCGATGGGCGACCACTATCGGGAGCTTCACGAACGCGGAGACGTGATCGTGGAAACGTTGAAGAGTGAGGAGACATTGTTCAGGCGTACCTTAGCGGAAGGCTATCGTACGTTCTTGGATTATTTGCATACTCGGCGTGAGGCCAAGGGCCTCGGTGCATTTCCAGGCGATCTGGCCTTCAAGCTTTACGACACGTACGGCTTTCCACTTGAAGTCACCCAGGAACTGGCGGCCGAAGCGGGGCTAGAAGTCGATTTGGAAAGCTACGGCCAAGCGATGCGCGAAGCTCAGGAGCGCTCGCGTGGAGCCAGTGGCATGGACGCGGTGTACGGCGAGCACGACGAAGCACTTGTCATCGTCGCCTCCAAAGCGGCGGTGCCGCAAACCAGATTTATCGGCTACGATCACACCGAGGCGAAGGCTCGAGTCGCTCAAGTCAGCCCACGGTTCGATGCCGACCGAAAAACCACGGGTACCTTCCAAATAAGCCTCGATCAGACTCCTTTTTACGCGGAATCGGGCGGGCAGGTTGGAGATACGGGAACCATTTCCAGCAAGGACTGGACGCTAAGAGTGCTGAATACGTGGAGAGAGTTTGGGCAGATCTGGCATGACGTTGAGCCCTCGAACGGCTCGGCTTCTTTGGACTTTAAGGGTCTTAGCCAGGAAGCGATAGTAGCGAAGCTTGAAGAAGGCCTGTTCTTCAAGGATGTCGAGGCGAGGGTGGACATCGACAGAAGACGACGCATCACTCGCAACCATACGGCGACCCACCTGCTCCACGCCGCTTTGAGAACGGTGCTTGGCAATCATGTGACTCAGGCAGGGTCGCTCGTCGCCCCCGATCACCTTCGGTTCGACTTTACTCATGGAAGAGCCATGAGTCCTGAGGAAGTCGCTATCGTCGAGCGCTTAGTTAACGAGCATGCTTTGCTTAACGAAGCCGTTCAAACGCATGCCGACATCTCGATAGACGAGGCCAAGCAAAGAGGAGCCATGGCCCTGTTCGGAGAGAAATACGGAGACCGCGTTCGGATGGTTCAGATTGGGAATTTCAGCCTGGAGCTTTGCGGTGGATGCCACGTGCGCAGCACCGGAGAAATTGGCCTCTTCAAGATCTTGAGCGAGAGTTCGGCGGCAAGTGGAGTTCGCCGGATCGAAGCCGTAACGGGTGAGGATGCATACGACTGGGTGTTGTCGCTCTCGAAAACCGTCGGGGAAGCAGCCCGGATTCTGAAGTCTTCGCCCAAGGAGCTCGTACACGCGGCAGAGCGGGCGGTCGAGCAGCAACGAGAATTGAACAAGCGATTGGAACGCCTTCGGACTCAGAATGCGGGCGATGAAGCGGCCAAAACGGAGATGGTAGGGCAGATCGAGCTGGCCATCGAGCGATTGCCGGAAGGCGATTCGAAAGAGGCTACTTTGATCGTGGACCGGTTAGCCGAAGGCCGGGCCAAGAGGGTTTCCCTAGTCAGTCTTCTCTCGGATGGGAAGGCATTGTTCGTGTGCAAAGCGGGGGCGGAGGCCGTCGCCCTCGGAGCTCATGCAGGCAATCTCGTGCGCGAATTAGCGAAGATCGCAGGCGGGGGAGGCGGTGGCCGGGCTGATTTCGCTACCGCAGGAGGCAAGAATGTCGGCAAAATGGAGGAGGCACTAGCCTCGGCCTCAAGGATCTTAGGCCAGCAGATGAATGGAACCGGTCAGTAAATGGATGGAAATCCCGGTCTCTTGAGCAATCGCTTGGCGTGACGTATTTGGTTCCCCATCGCCTGCCTGCCCGTGCTTCCCAGAGAGCGGCGATTCATGACGATCTCTAAAGCGGCACTTTTACCGGTCAAGCGTTCCACGATCGATGAATCCAACTTCTCTGCGAGGAAGTTCTTGGCTTCAGGCGTGAACCGTCCCTGGCCTTCGGACATCAACACAGCTTTGCCAACGATCTCGTGGGCATCTCGAAATGCCAAGCCGTGGCGCACGAGCTCGTCGGCGATTTCGGTCGCCGAGCTGAAGCCGGCCTCCGCCGCGACGGCCAGCCGCTTCGTATCCCAAGTCGCGCTTTCCAGCATGAGCGTAGCAAGCTGCAACGAGTCTCTTGTGAGATCGAAAGAATCAAACAAAGCCGGTTTATCATCTTGGGTGTCTCGGTTATAGCCAAGAGGCAGAGCTTTCATCGTGGAAGCAAATGACGTCCAATTACCGATTGCGCGCCCTGTCCTTCCTCGGATGAGTTCGGCCATATCTGGATTGCGCTTTTGAGGCATGATGCTCGAGCCCGTGGTCACCGCATCGCTCAGACGGATGAACCCATATTCCGGGCCTGACCACAGGATAAGCTCCTGAGCGATACGGCTAAGATCGATCATCGTGCAAGCGGAGACGTGCAAGGCATCGAGAACGAAAGAGCGATCTGAGGTGGCATCGAGCGCGTTGGGTATGGGCGCGGCAAATCCAAGCTCCTTTGCGGTGACGAGGCGGTCGATCGGAAAGCCGGTCCCGGCGAGGGCAGAGGCTCCGAGCGGAGAAAAATCGCCAGCTACCTTGACAAATTCCATGCGCCAACCATCTCGTTGAAGAGCCCAGAAATGGGCTAACTGGTGGATTGCCAAGCTGATCGGTTGGGCCGGCTGCTGATGAGTATAACCGGGCATTACGGTTTTTACGTGAGATGCTGCCGTTCTTAGAAGAACCGACTGAAGAGCTTTGATTTCATCGCAGATGTGTTTGCATGCTCCTCGAAGCCAAAGCCTCGTGTCAGCCGCAACCTGGTCGTTTCGACTCCTTGCCGTGTGCAGCTTGCCCGCGAGGGGCCCGATCAGCTCAAACAGCCTAGCCTCAACCGCAGCGTGAATATCTTCGACGTCTTTAGGTAAAGAGTCAGTCCCCTCATGCTCTATGGTCGCAAGGCCCTTCAGCAAGGTTGCCGACTCTTCTCTGGCGAGGATGCCGCTTTCACCGAGCATCCTGGCGTGGGCGATCGAAGCCTGGACGTCCTCCCTCCAGAAGCGCAGATCGCTTTCCATGGAATGGCCGAACCGATCCACGAGCAGATCGCTGCTTTGGCTAAATGCCCCACCCCACAGCTTCTTCATTGGTTGCTATTGTGGCGTCTTTTTGGGCTTGAGAAAGAGGACAGCGCCGCCGCGGGGGCGGCGACGCTTCAAAGGGGTGATCGTAGTTACTAAAGTCGGGGCGGGTCGGCTGGGGGAAGTTCTATGCAGCGTTAACAACGCCGACTAGAGCTGCGCTATCGAGGAGGTAGGACTCCTTGCCTTCGAGAACGTTCTGTAGGCGTTGTGCGGTATAGAACTCCGCCTGAGCTTCGTTGGCCACCAGCGTCATGATTCGGGTGACCCCCTGACGCAAGCATTGGTCCTTAATTTCAGTCAGAACCCGATCGACATTTCGGTCGAAAGGCTGCGCCCGGGACATATCGATGTGAATCGCGTAGCGTCCGATCTCGCTTTGGATGATGAGGTCTCGCAATTCGATGCCGAAAACGCGCATTTCGTCATAAGTGACCTTTCCACCCAAGCTTGCCTCGATCCAACGCTCCTCTTTCATTAGTGAGAGAAGATACATTCTTATTCATTCGCGCCTCGCCATCTTTGCGCGCCTCCTCGTTAATTGATTTTCCAATAGAACAAGGGTTTACCGCTGGCAGTTTGTGGGGCATTTAAAGAATACAAAACGTTTACTGGCGGAACAAATGGCAGGTCGATTAGGTTCAAAAACGTGGAATATCTCAACTCGGCGGAGTTTCGCAGTCCGGCAAATTGCGGAGGAATAAAAACCATGGACGAGTTCAATTGGGCCAAGTATTTTGATGAGCGTACGATAAAGGAAAATCGACAAGACGTCTGCGTCAGCCAGGATGTGATGATCGTTATTGAACCAGATGTTAATACCATAACAAAAACGCCGATGGCTCCAACTGTCGATGTTCCGAGAAAGCCTAGGATCATGGTTGAATTCCAACCGGAACCGGCCTCTGGACCGGAGCCGCCCCTGCCCAAACATCCTAGCCCGAACGCCCTTCAGAGTCTTCTTCCGGCGGATAAAGCCCTCGCCGACCTTTTGCTAGCCCACAAGTTGGTGGATACCAAACGGATTCTGGAAGCGGCGGTCGAACAGCGAATAACCGGCGAGTCCTTAAGCGCAGCCCTTATTCGCTTGGGATACTTGACCGAGGCCGATCTCTTGAAATCGCAAGCTGCCCAGCTAGGAATCTCGATTTGGGACTCCGAGAAGGAGCGGCCCCAGCCGGAGGCCATCGCTCAGGTCCCCGCCCAGTGGTGCCGAGCTCACCATATGCTACCGATTCGAATAGGAGGCAAGCTTCTGTCCGTTGCTATGGCTGACCCCCAGAATATGGGCGCCATCGATACGGTTCGCAATCTTACGGGAATGCGCATTCAACCGCTGCTCGCTCCAGAGTCCAAGCTGCTCTTAGAAATCGAGAAGGCGTATGGCGTTCAAGGTCTACAGGACTCCTTTACCGGCCTCATTTCCCAAGTGCAGAAGGAACTTGGCGCCGTCTCTAAGCGGGACAAGAGCACCCTGACCGAGGCGGACACGCGCCCCGTGGTGGGATTGGTGAACCATATCCTTACCTATGCCATCCGCATGGGAGCAAGTGACGTGCACTTCGAGCCGCGCGCAGATCGGGTCGATATCCGATTCCGGGTGGACGGAGAAATGCAAAAAGTGCATGAAATCCCGGCCACTTTGTTGCCCATGCTGGCAACTCGAATCAAGATCATGGCGGAGCTCGATATCGTCGAATTTCGCGTTCCCCAGGATGGCCGCATAACCGCCAGCTTGGATGGGCGCACGATTGACTTGCGTGTTTCGGTTTTGCCCAATTACCGTGGCGCCCGCATCGTGTTGCGCATATTGGATCGGTCGATATCGCTCAAGCGACTTCCCGAAGTGGGCCTCGACGAAATCAAGCTTCCGATGTTTCGCGCCATGATTCAACGGCCGTACGGAATGGTGCTTGTTACCGGCCCAACGGGTAGTGGAAAAACGACTACCCTCTATAGCGCACTCAAAGAGCTGGTCGAAACGCGTCGCAATATCATGACTTGCGAAGATCCCGTCGAATACGAGATCGACGGTATCAGCCAGTCTCAGGTGAACGAAAAGGTCGGCCTCACCTTCGCCGCCCAACTTCGTTCCACGCTACGACAAGACCCCGACGTGATCCTGGTAGGGGAAATACGAGATAAGGAGACGGCGGAGACGGCGATCCGCGCCGCTCTCACCGGGCATCTAGTTCTAAGCACGCTACATTGTAACGACGCCCCAGGCGCAATTCCGCGCCTCTTGGATATGGGAATCGACCCGTACCTTTTAAGCACTTGCTTGATCGGCGTCAGCGCTCAGCGTCTCGTCAGAACGCTCTGTCCCCATTGTAGTGAGCTGGTAGCGGACGGAGAAGAGAGCAGACTTCTTGCCTCCGCGCTTGGCACTTCGAGTGTGCCGCCTATTCGGAAGCAGGTGGGATGCCCGCGTTGCTTTGAATCGGGTTTCCGCGGACGTGAAGCGGTCCACGAGATTTTGCCGGTCTCGCCAGAAGTAGCGAGCGCGATCGCGGATCAGAAGCCGATTCCTTATATTCGTGATCTCGCCGCCGCTATCGGCTACGAGCCGTTGCAGGTGGATGCAATTCGAAAAGTTATCGCGGGCAGAACAACCCTCGCTGAGGCGATGCGGCTAATCGCCTTCGACAACTGCTTTGGACACTAACTGAAGATTATGGGCCGGTTGGAAGTCTGGCCCAAGCTCCCATGAAAGTCTCTCGAGCCGCTTTTGCACGCTCGATGATATCGTTTCCGCAAACATTGATATGGCCCATTTTGCGGCCCGCCCGGACTTCAGTCTTTCCATACCAATGAAAACGCGCGCCGGGCTCCTTCGCGAGGGCGGCGGCAAGGCCAAACCGCCAATCTCCTACGCGCTCGAGTCCGATCAAATTCGCCATACACGTCGAAGCTCCGATTCGATCATCGACGGCGATATCGAGGGCGAGACGAACGTGTTGCTCGAACTGGCTGATTCCTCCCCAGTCGAGCGAGTAGTGGCCGCTGTTATGGGGTCGGGGGGCAATTTCATTTACCAAAAGCCGTCCATCTTTAGCCTCAAAAAGCTCAACACCGAACAGGCCAAATCCTTTGACCGCTTCCACGGCGGCGATGGCGATTTCCGAGGCATCGATCTCGGCAGGAAACACTAGATCGCAGACATGGCGGCTTTGTACCGTCTCCATAGTGGGCAAAGCGCGCGCCGCCTCCGGTGTCCGATAAACCATGACCGCGAGCTCCCTTTTGAAATCGAGCATTTCCTCGGCGAGCCAACGGCTAGACTCCCACATAATTCGATAATTTTCAAAGTCTTCGGCGTTTCGGGCGACTCGGATTCCGTGTCCGTCGTAGCCCCCGAATCTCGACTTGAGAACCATGGGAAAGCCAACGCGAGCGATCGCACCGACCCCGTCGTCGTCGATGGGGGCGAAGTGGGGGCCGGGAACATCGGCATGGGCCAGGGCCTGACGCTGCAGCAATTTATCCTGAATCGTGGCCAGAGAGTCGATCCCCGGCTTGAGCTCATTTTCGTCCCGCTTGGCCTTTTGATACGCCTCGCGAATGATTCGAGCGGGTATGAATTCGTTCTCCAAAGCCATGCGTCTGGAGGAGGCAATGGCGTGGGAGAGAGCTTCGGCGTCGTTCAACGGAGCGCGGATCGCGACCGCGATTTGGGAAGCCGGGCTATCCTCGTCAGGATCGATCGACATACAACGCAAACCCATGCTCTGAGCGGCTTGGATGGACATGCGGGCAAGCTGGCCGCCTCCGAAAAAGCCAAGATCGAATTCAAGCGCCATGCCGCTCTAGATTAGCATTCGACGACCTGCTCGGCGCGGATCGGCAGGCGGCTCGCTCCAGGTAAATCCCGCTTGCGAATCACCCCGATCAGCTCGGTACCGATAACTTGAACCCTCCTCTTTTCAACTGAGAGGCTAGCCCACTCAATAATCGGGTCAGCGGTGGTTATGTCCGGTAAGGTCAAATTAAAGCTGAGCTGAGAGAGGTCGCGGGAAGCGAGCGGAAATCCAAGCGCGCGAACTCCAAGAAAACGGGGATCGCCTTCCTGCCGAAGATGCCGCGCCTCGCGAGCCAATTCTTTTGCGAAGCTCGGATCGGGGTCTGCTAGGTTGATGTTCATGGCGATGAGAAAGTCGCGGAGGCCAACGACGCTGATTCCCCAGTGCGGGTGAGCGACGTTAGGTCCATAATCAGGTCGAAGATCACGGCTGGTCAACGTGCCAAATCCGCCGCGCCTCAAAGAAGGCAAATCCGCTTCATGCTGACCTTTTTCGCTACGCTCGTACAAGTAAACCGGCAAATCGAAGCCATGCGCCAAGTGGTGGGCGAAAAACTCTACTGTGGACAGAGCGGGTTCCAAGACTCCTTCGAGCAAGACGAATGGACAAACGTCGAGCGCACCGATTCGAGGATGGGCGCCGAGATGCCGATTCAAATCGATGGCGGGCAGAACCAAGCGGCATAACTCGAAAAGGAGCTCGACAACAATCTCGGCCTCGCCCGAAAAAGCGCTCACGGTGCGGTTGTGGTCGAGGTCTCCCTGAAGGTAGTGAAGCTGCACCGGCTTGCCGGAGAGAATTTCTACCATCGCGCTCGTCAATCGCTGATCGCGCCCGAAGGACCAATTGGGAACGGTGAGAAGACGCATGGTCCTACATGCCGACGATGTTATATCCGCTATCGATAAAGATGATTTGTCCGGTGACGCCCTTGCTGAGATCGCTCATCAAGTAAACCGCGTTCGTCCCCACTTCGCTTTGCGCATATTCTCGTTTGAGGGGCGCTTTTTGGTGAACGTAACCGATCATGTCGAGTAGGCCCTTCACCCCTCGTGCGGCCACTGTGTTGATCGGCCCGGGGGAGAGGGTATTGACCCGAATTCCTCGCACGCCCAGATCGAAGGCAAGGTAGCGTACGGCGGACTCCAGCGCCGCCTTGGCGACCCCCATCACGTTGTAGTTGCCCACCGCGCGCTGGCTCCCCAAGTAGCTGATCGCCATGACGCTGGCGTCGTCGTTGAGAACGGGTTCGAGATGCTTGCAGAGCGCGACCAACGAGTAGCAGGAGATGTCGAGAGCGATTCCGAATCCCTCCCGCGAGGTATCGAGAAAGCGCCCGCTCAGGTCTTCGCGCTTGGCGAAAGCGGCGGAGTGAACAAGGAAGTCGATCTTGCCGTAGGTCTTGGCGGCGTTATCGGCGAGGGCGACGAGCTGAGCATCGTCGGAAAAGTCGACGGTAAACGGGGTAAAGCTCTTGTTCCCCTCGACGAGCTTGGCGACGCCTTCCATGAACCGCTCATTCTGGGCGCCCACGCCGACTTGCGCGCCATGAGCGGCCGCCGCCTCCGCGATTGCCCAGCCGATGCTGTTCTTGTTGACCACGTTGAGCACGAGGCCCTTCTTGCCGTCGAGTAGCATGTGCCGAATTATGGCAGCGAGCTGGGAGCAGGGACCGTTCCTACTTCCCCGCGAGGCGAGCGATGGCATGGTGAGCGACGTCGCGATAGCGGGCTCGCCCAGACACGATTTCGCTCAGCCAGGGAAAAGCCCCCGGATGCCGAATGCCCGACCGGTAGGCCATGCCTGGAAAGCGATAGAACAACGACGCCAATCGAGCGGCCCATACCATGTCCTCGCCAATCTCCTCCTGGATCGCGGACGAGTAGCCTTCGAGAGCAGTCGGGTTTCCCGCCAGTAATCCGTTGATCGCGTGGGCGGCGAGCATGCCGCTCCGCATAGATGGCCGGATGCCCTCCGCGCTGAAAGGATCGACGATTCCTGCCGCTTCCCCGGCGAGCAGGGCACCGTCGGTGTGCAGTCGCTGATTGGCGTGCCAGACCACCACCGGATGCCCCGCCTGCCGACTGCTCTGAAGATCGACGCCGAAGCGAGCAGAGTACTTGCCCAGAAGCTCGCGCATATTTTTCGGCGCATTACCCTTGAACGCGCCAATCCCGATGGAGTGCCCATCGAGCTTGGGAAAATTCCACATGTAGCCGCTCTTGACCGTCCCGAAGTCCACGTGCAGCACGTCGTCTTGTGGGTAGGCGAGGGACGCCTCCGCTTCGAGAGCACCCGCGATCTGGCGCTGTTTCGTCTCGAATCCAAGCTGCTTGGCAGACTGGCCTTTGGCCCCGTCGGCGGCGATCAGGGACTTAGCTTCGAAATCGCCTCGATCGGTCTTCACCAGCCACCCATCGTCATTGCGCTCCAGGGCTTGGACCGTTGTGCTTGCCTCGAGAACGGATCCTTGGGACATCGCCTGCTTGACTAAATAATGGTCGAATGCGCTTCGGCGAACCATCCAGATGCACGTGCCGCCGGCAAGCTCGCCATCCACTGCGAGCTGGTTTCGATATGTGCAGCGCAACTTCGTAACCTTGGTCGAGATAACCG
>JBBREX010000058.1:0-15096 GCA_038225245.1 Fimbriimonadales bacterium
AATTGAAAATCTATCTTGATTCTGGGCCCGGATCGGTATCCGTGGCTCGAGATCCAGATCCGGATATTCGATCAAGCTTTTTCTCAGCCTTCTTCATGGCGATGTGGTCGGCCTTGGCCACTTTTGCTTTGGCGAGACGACTCATCACACGTTTGGCTCCGGCGTATCGGCGAGAATAGTAGCCTTGGTTGATGGTGTCGGTTCGGACCCGGCCCCCGCCACTGCTGGCGTGGATGAACTTGCCGTTTCCGATATAGATTCCGACATGATTGATGCGGGTGCCTCGATTGGTCTTAAAAAAGAGCAGATCGCCCTGGTGCAATTGACCCTTGCCCACATATTTGCCGACTCGGGATTGCTCCGCCGCCGTCCTGGGCAGGCGCAAGCCTTGCGAGCGGTAAACGGTGGAGGTGAATCCGCTGCAATCGACCCCGGAGCGCGAGGTGCCGCCGTAGCGGTAGCGAACGCCCTTGTATCGATAAGCCTGGTCCAAAAGACCGGTATGCTCACTGAGCTGATTCATGGCCACCGCTTCTTCAGGCCGAGCGAAGTGTCGGCGCCCGGTTGGACGCGAACGGTAATGCGAAACGTGGCTTGCCACAACCGCAGCCGCCTTTACCGGGGCGAGCATGTCACCTCGAACCCATCCGACCGTTCCCCCTACAAATCGAAGCTTGTACCATGATCCCTCGCGGTCCAGCAACTTCGCCATAGTGCCGTGGGCAACCGTGGCTAACATCTCGCCGCCGGTGCCCGGCTTGCTACGAACATTGACCGATTCTTTGGATACCTTAGCTCGGCTGGTGGTAATGCTCGCGACCTTGCCGATCGGCGAAACTCCGCCCGGGATGTTCAAGCTTTGGCCGATTTGAATCTTCGACCAATTTACATTTGGGTTGAGCTTGTGCAGCGTGCTAACGGTTACGCCGACCTTACGAGCGATGATCCAATCGTTTTCGCCCTCACGCACGGTGACTTTGCCGCCCGCTTTGACCGGCTTTTCCGCTACATGCTCGACAACCGCTACTTTGGGGGCACTTGGAACATTGAGGCGTGCCCCTATTTGCAGTACGCGCCACTTTACGTTAGGATTGAGCTCGTGAAGCTTGGCTACGGTGACTCCACTCTTCTTGGCGATCAACCAATCGTGATCTCCGTTGCGAACGACATAGCCACCACTGGTTGCGGTCGTTTTTGAAATCGATACTTTGGCCGGAACAAATAGCTTGACCCCTATTTTAAGCTTGTCCGGATGGATTGCAGGATTGGCTTTAGCCAAGGTCTCGGATGAGATGCCATTTTTAGCGGCAATTCCACCGAGAGTGTCCCCCTCCTGTACGATATAACTTTTCTGTTGTGCAAAAGACACGCTCGCGACTAGCAAGCAGGCCCATAAGGCGCTTGTCCTTAAAATCAAGGCTAACCTCCTCTGGTGCCCGGGAAAAACGCCGAATTACGACCGCCATCCCCCGACAACTTCGCTGACTGTACCGATGTTTGTTCGACTAAGTCAAGTAAACACCTGTGCTAGAGACGATCTTGCGAACTAAAGAGCAACAACTATCGACGCGAATTTTGCTCCGTGTTCTTCCCCCGCAAAACCATCAGGTACGCTTCGCGCGCCGATGCTGAGCATCCTTGTGGTCAATTGGAATACAAAGGACCTTTTGCGAACGTGCCTCGGAAGTATTGCGAAATTCTCGCCCCGAGAAGAATACGAGGTTATCGTCGTCGATAATTCCTCTAACGACGGAAGCGCGGAAATGATCTCCCGCGAATTTCCTGACGTGCAGCTCATTGCGGCGGATCGAAATCTCGGATATGCGGCCGGAAATAACCTTGCCGTGGAGCGTGCGCAAGGGGAATGGCTGCTCACTCTTAATCCGGACACGGAATTCGTCGATGCATCACTGGATTTTGCGGTTGCCACTCTCAGAGATTGCCCCTCTTATGGCGCCCTCGCCGGAAAGCTCGTAGGGCGAGACGGCAAAGTCCAGCGCTCCGTCCGTGACTTCCCCACCGTATGGGGAATTTTAGGAGGTCGATATTGGCTCAAGGAGTTTGACTATGGTGATGAAGGTCCGGCGCCTCAGCCGATGGGTTCGTTCCTCCTTTATCGAAAGTCGGCCCTCGAGGCGGTCGGCAATCCAAGAAAACCTTTCGACGAGCAATTTCCTATCTTTTTTAACGAGGTGGATCTCCTAGCAAGGATGAAGGCGGCGGGATGGCCATGCCTCTACACTCCCAAAGTGCAGGTCATCCATCACGGCGGGATGAGTACGAAGCAGTTGCCAAAGGAGATGGTTTGGGAGTCTCATCGCAGCTTGGCGCGTTACCTTTGGAAGCACGGAGGCATTTGGTTCCGGATACTTGGATGGCCGTTTGTGGCAGGCGCACTCTGGACGGGAGCGTTAGTTCGCGCGAAAGGATTTTATGCTGGCTTTAGAGCTTAGCGTCTCGATCTGCAGCTGGAACACTCGCGAAGACCTTGACAAGTGCTTGGCAAGCTTGGAAGCGCAACGACAAGATGCTCCCTTCGAGATTATCGTAGTCGACAACGCTTCTGACGATGGGTCTGCGGGAATGGTGCAAGGCAAGTACCCCGACGTGCGGCTCTTTCGCCAGTCCGAGAATCTAGGGTTCACAGGCGGCCACAATCTAGCCATCGCCAATCGATCTGCGCCTCACGCGTTCTTGCTCAACTCGGATACCGTTGTTCACCCGGGGGCGTTGAAATCACTCGCGGAATACATCCATGCTCATCCGGAGGTCGGCATCGTTGGCCCGAAGGTTATCAACCCAGACGGATCTCTTCAGTTCAGTTGCCGGCGTTTTCCCAATCCGGTGGCCGCCTTATTTCGAAACACTCCGCTGGGCAAATTCTTTCCCAAGAATCGCTTCACCCGGGACTATCTGATGCAAGACCTCGACCACGAAGAGGTCCGAGAGGTGGATTGGGTCTCGGGCGCGGCGATGTTGCTGACTGAAACCTTGATCGAGCGAGTGGGAGTGCTAGACCCAGGCTACTTTATGTATTGCGAAGACGTCGACATTTGTTGGCGCTGCTGGAAGGCTGGACTAAAAGTTGTCTATTTCCCAGGGGCGATCATTACCCACGCGATCGGGCGTAGCACCGATCAGGTGGCAAATCGCATGATCGTCCGCTTCCACCGATCCATGCTTCGGTTTTATCGCAAACACG
This sequence comes from Fimbriimonadales bacterium, assembly GCA_038225245.1. Classification (GTDB taxonomy): domain Bacteria; phylum Armatimonadota; class Fimbriimonadia; order Fimbriimonadales; family Fimbriimonadaceae; genus JBBREX01. The sequence continues at coordinate 3,203 of JBBREX010000058.1, forward strand.
AGCTCAAGAAGGCATTTCTACCGACCAGGCCGATCAAATTTCTGGTCGCCGCCGTCGCCCTCACGCTTCGGGCCAGCTTGTTTCTTGCCAAGAATGCGCTCGATTCCTTGAACCGAAAATTGGGTCGGTAACCATTGATGTATCCTAGCCTTGCCATGGCATTAGCGGACGATTCGGCTTCCGAGCATGCCAATCTTCGTCTTACGCTTCCTCAATGCCTGTTGGCCATCGCCTTATTTATCGTTCCCTTGATTGGCGGACAAGTGAGCATTGAGTCGCAGCCTCTTGCTCCTGGGATAGGCAGGGTGATCGTTTCGATCCTGGAAGGAACCGAATTGCCACTCTTTACCCATGCTTTGATCGGCATCTTGGCAGTTTGCGCTCTCGCCATTACCCTGATACGAAACCCCGTCCTACAAGCTCCTACCGTTCGATTTAGCATCCCGTTTTTAGCAATGTTCGGGTTGCTTGGCTTCACCGTCACCTATTCTGAATTTAAGACGATCAGCGCGTCCGCGTTTGTCGAATGGTGTTCCTATGGCGCGCTGTTTTACGCGATTGTTGCGGCAGGTGGACGTGGACAGCGGCTTAAACTTCTGGCGGGCAGTTTCGTGGCAGGCAGCTCGCTTCTCGCCTTGAAAGGGATTTCCGAATATGCGGCGACGCGAGCAAGCGATCCGGGCTGGAGAATCTTCGCCAATTGGCAAAATCCGAACGCTCTGGCGGGAATGCTGCTGCTCGGATTGTTCGTTGCGCTTGGACTGATGCTGGGATCATCGAAAGTTCTGAGATTGATTTGGTGCTTATGCGCGACGGTCATTCTCTTTGCCCTCATCCTTACTCAGAGCAAGGGCGGATATTTAGCGGCCGCTTTCGGATTAGTCGTGGTCGCGGCGTTTGGTGTCTTTTGGGGCGTGGGGCGGCGTTTGCTCCCCGCCGCGGTGCCCGTTGCGTTTGCGCTCGGCTTGGCGTTGCTGCTAAACCGGTCCCAAGCAAATGGCGGAGCTTTCTTCCGGGTAACCAGCGCGTCGACCACCCAAGAACAATCTTCGGGATTTCGCAAGCTCCTTTGGAAGAGTGCGATCGAGACCATCCAACGAGAGCCTAAGGGGGTTGGCTTGGGCGTTTATCGATTTAGCTCGGCGAAACCTGGTTTAACGCAACAAACCCACATGGCGCACAATACCTACCTGCAGCTTGCAGCCGAAGGCAGCGCGGGAGTCTTAGGCCTATTCGTAATTACAATCAGTCTCTGGGTGGCCACGATCAGCCGAGGGGCCCGGCGGTTGCCCGACGATCGGAATCTGCTTCGACTTGGAATTCTCGGGGGAATTTCCGCGTCTCTGGCCCATTCCGTCGTGGATAGCGACCTTTATTATTTCGGTCTAGGGTTTGCGTTCTTTGGCCTCCTTGGCATTGGTCTGCAGCTAGCGGCGGATGGCACCGGTCCCGAGTATGTGCCCTTCCCTTTGCGCGCCACGGCAGCTTTGGTCGCACTGCTCCTGGTGGCGGGGGGAGGAATTTATTTTGGGAACGTGGAGCTCCAAAAAGCACAGCTTAGGGCAGCTCTCATGGCCAGATCGCAGGAGCACGAGGACTTCGCTCAGATTCTCTCCTTGGCACCATTCGACGGAGAAGCTTGGTATCTGGCGGGAGCTTACGACCCTTCGTTGTCGCAAGAAGAGCGCATCCATGCCTTTCGGGAGGCCGCAGCAAACTCCCCGACACCCCGCCACTTAAGAGCCCTATCGCGAGCATTTGTCGCAGCCGGTCAATATGAGACCGCGTACTCGGTCCTCGATCGCGTTTTCGTGTACGATCCCAATAACCTGTTGGCACTCAAGCAGATGGTGGAGCTCGATGTAGCGCAAAGCGACCTATCGGCGTTGCGTAATACTCTGGCTCGGATAGAGGAGGTCGAGCATCGCTCAGCCTTTACTGTCCTCGCAATTCCCGAAATGGTCCCCACGGAAACCTACGAAGCGAGGATTAGCGCGGCCAAGATAGTTCCGAATGTCAAGGAAAAAGCGCGACTCTTGCAGGCCGCCGTCAAGGGTTTTTCAAAGTACGCGGCCGTGACCCTTCCTCGGATCAAGCAGATGGCGGCCTTATCCGCCGAAGCTTCGTTCGGCGATGAAACTCTCAGCGTGGCAAAGCAAAAAATAGACCTTGCGCATGGGGCTGCCCTCGAACTAGCCAAAATCTATCGGTCTTTGGGCGATGTCGGAGCGGCTGAAAAAGCATCGTCTGCGGCTGCCGGTTTTGAGGTTGACTGAACGTCTACCTTGGCGTTGCGCCCAGTCAAATAATGCCTCACGATTTCTCGAGCAATGGGCGCTGCCACGTCCGACCCGTGCCCGGCATTCTCCACTACGACGCACACCACGATCTTTGGCGAGGTCATGGGAGCGATTCCCACAAACCAGCTATGAGTCTCGGCATTCCGGCGATTCTCCGCGCTACCGGTTTTGCCACCCCATTGGAGGCCAGGGATTCGTGCCACGTCCGCAGTGCCCCCTTCCACGACGCTCACCATTGCCTGCTGAAGAGTAGTCCAGTCGGCATCCGAAATGTTAATCTTCGCTGACTCGACCGGTTTTATATATTGCGGACCTTGGTCTTGGCCGGCATGAAAAATGGCGCGAACGAGGTGAGGCTTGTAGCTCGCGCCTCGGTTGGCGACGAGGGCGACAAGGCACGCCATCTGGAGGGGGGTAACGGAAATTTCTCCTTGGCCCACGCTGAGGTTAACCGTATCACCGGGGTACCACCGAGCCGGCTTACGCCAGCGCTTGATCCAGGCTTGGGTGGGTACGATACCCCGACCTTCGCCAAGCAGGTCGATCCCGGTACGATGGCCGAGACCGACTTGCTCACACACTCGGCGCAACGCGGCCACTCCTGCCCGAACGCCCAAAGTACTGAAATAGGTGTTGCAAGACTTTGCGAGTGCCCGCTCAAAGGAAATTGCCCCATGATGGCCAAGGCACTTGAACTTCTTGTTCCCAACTTGATAATAGCCGGGGCAGAAGATGGTTTCAGTGGGAGAAAACTTCCCCTCCTCCATGCTAGCCAAAGTTGTAACGATCTTGAAGGTCGAACCAGGCGCATAGCTCGCATAAATCGCTCGGTTGATTTGCGGATGCGCGGGATCGTTTTCAAGCTTGTCCCAATCTGACGAGCTAATTCCGTGCTGAAAAATGCTTGCGTCGAAGGTCGGAGAGCTGGCCAGGCAAAGTACTTCTCCGCTTCTCGGATCCAGCGCGACGATCGCTCCGCGACTTCCCGCAAGTTTTTCGAGGGCAAGTTTCTGAAGGCTTGAATCCAGGCTCAAGACCAACTTGTCTCCCGGAAGTGCGTTGTCTTGGGAAACTGATCTGATGGGGCGTCTCCGGGCGTCCACTTCCATCCGCTCCGATCCGGGCTTACCCATCAGTTCGAGCTCGTATTCGTGCTCGATGCCCGATTTGCCCACATACTCGGCGGGCTTTCGACCCTGCTTGGCGAGGCGTTTGACGTCTTTATCGGTGGGCGTCCACACATAGCCTAAGATGTGGCTTAAATTAACTGTATCTGGATAAAACCGCATCGGCTGGGTTTCCACTCCAAGCCCAGGCAGTTCATCTTCGGACTCGGCGATTCTCGTCGCGACCTCGATCGAAGCGCCTACAAAAATTGCGGAGGGCAAATACGGTCGGAAGGCAGCGGCTCCGACTTTCTCCTGCAGTTTCTTAATAGGGACTCCAACCATCTCCGCCAAGCGCTGCAACACTTCCGGATGTTTACGAACGATTCCAGGTTTCGCGGTAACGATGATTTGCGGCCTGACTCCTGCGAGCAGCTCGCCCCGGCGATCCACGATCACTCCTCGGGGAGCCAGTTTAGCCACCGAAGTAAATTGAAAGGTCAATGCTCTCTCGGTGAGTATGGGCGCTTGCACGACCTGCAAATACCACAAACGCACGAACATGATCCCTAACGCCAGCGCCATCACCGAAGGGAAAATGAGCAATCTGGCGTCTAGCTGCTTTTCCTGTTCGGTATGGATGACCGACAAACTTAGCCGCCCTCGGGTCCGTGAACCCGACAGCGCCTCTTCGGCTCGTGCCCGCGCGAATAAGAGACGTGCACCCGTTCCGGACAATAGGGCGTTGCCAGAAGACCCGTGTCCGCGCAGATCCAAACTTTTACGAGTTCGGGCTGTTCCGCCTCCCGCGGAGGTGGATCGCTTGGGGGAGCTTTCCGCACTGGCGGCTTCGTTTTGGGAGGCACTGGTTCTAAATCGTCGGGGATGTCGCCCCCAGTTTTCGGCTGGACGTCGGGTTGGGTATCCGGAGCTACGACCGCTCCGTCGGTGGTCGGACGGTCCTCCGTTCCGTCAGAAACGGCGGGTTCTCGATTCGGCGACGGTATGCGCACTTCCTCGTCTCGGTTTTGGCGCGCCACTGGCTTCTCTCCTACCATGCGTTGAGCCGACTCCAGAAGCCCGGTCCACATTTGGATGGTATGAGTGCCGCCGAACACTCGGCGCGCCATCGGCTCATAAACCCACCGGCCGTGAGTTCGCTGTTCGTTCGCGATCCAACCCACGCCCAAGAAGCGATCCGTATATCCGATAAACCAGGCATCCTTGTTTTCGCTTGTGGTGCCCGTCTTGCCTCGGGCATTGGCGATCGAGCGAGCCCGAGTAGCCGTCCCGCCGGTTACAACCCCTCTCAAAAGATCATCCATCAACGAAGCGGTGTCGGCACTTAATACGCGTTGCTTGATGTTCGATTGGTATTGCTTCAGTACGGTGCCGTCCGGACCCACGATTCGGGTAATTCCAAACGGGGTGAATCGATCTCCATTCAGCATGAAAACGCTATAACCCTGCGCCATTTCGAGAGGGGTCACGGCTGAAGCTCCCAGCACAAGTGGCAAAGCCGGAAAGAGCTTACTTTTAAATCCAAACACGGACTGAGCGAACTGTACGGCGTTTTCCGGACCCACCTTTTCTATCACCCTTAGGGCGGGCATATTAAGAGATTGAGTGAGGGCGGTGTGAACGGAGACGCTGGAACTATATCGGCCGTTCGAATTCTTAAATACCTTCGTTTCGTTCGAATAGGGGCTATGCCAAACGAATGGCTGATTGGATAATCGGTCGCTGGGACTAAGATCGCCATTCTCGAAGGCCGCCGAGTAGACGAACGGCTTGAACGAAGACCCAGGCTGGCGGTGGCCCTGGGCGATCACGTTATATTGATTTCGATCGTAGTTGACCCCACCGACCATGGCGAGAATGCGACCCTCTCGATCCGTCAGCAAAAGCGCCGCCGTGCGAATTCCACTCGACCGATAATGGTTGACGAGGTCTCTCACTTCATGCTCGGCCACGTCTTCCAACTTGGTATTTAGAGTCGTTTCGATTCGATATCCGCCAGAAGTGATGTCCACGCCAGGGAGTTCGTCTTTCAGGAGGTCGAGCACGTAGTCGACAAAATAGGGGGCTCGCTTCGAGATTCCTGGACCTTTCCTCGACCTCGATCGAAACTTGGGCTTCTCGTTGATCGCCTTTGCATACTGCTCTTCCGAAATCATCTTTTCGTCGCGCATGATGCCCAAGACAATGTCGCGATTTTGGATGGCGCGTTGCTTGTTTGCGTAGGGATTCTCCTGACTCGGCCTCCGCACTAATCGGGCGAGCAAAGCGGCTTCTCCGATAGTCAGCTTATCGATCTTTTTACCGAAATATATATCGGCGGCAGCTTGAATGCCGTAGGCTCCAGAACCATAGAAGCACTCGTTCAGATACAGTTCGAGAATTTGGTCCTTGGTGAGCTCCCGTTCCATCATCACGGCAAGCGCCATATCCTGAACTTTTCGGCGCCACGTTTTCGAGCCATCGCTGTAGACGCGTTTTGCAAGCTGCATGGTCAGCGTGCTTCCGCCTTGCGCCATTCGTCCCTCTCGAACGTTCGTAAAGAGGACTCGGCCGATCGCCTGGGCATCGATTCCACCGTGTTGATAGAAACGCTTGTCCTCGGCCGCAAGTGTGGCGTTGATCACGAACTGAGGTACCTCGTCGATCTTGATGGGAATGCGCTTTTCCGTCGAAATCTCGTAAAGAATCTTGCCGTCGGCACTGTAAATCGTGGTTGGCTGCTTCGAAATCTCCTGCATGATGTCAGGCAGATTGGGGATCTTAAGAGCGGCTTTGTCCAGCTCGCCTTTCCAAACCCACCAGACGAAACCGACCCCTACGGCACAGATCACGAGAAATAAGGCCGACGCTATTTTTAAGCGTCGAATCCACGGAGATTTTTGACGTACTCGCCGCCGCGAGCCCGCCGTTGTCTTGGCAGTTTGTACAGCCACCTTAACCCATTATGACGTTCGAGGCGTCTGCATTAACTCCCGAGCAGTCTGGCGATGGGTCTTCGGTCGGGGTCTATCGCCCGATCAGCCGAGAAAGGCGCTCCAATTCCCCTTGGTCGGCATCACCCACCAGCATGAAATTCGAGCCCCTTACACTAAAGCTGACGACGTTAAGTCGCTCTCCGGCCAGGCGCTTGGCCTTCATGCGGTCGAGCGGCATGTGGCATTGATAGAGCGAGATGCGCTTCCCAGTGCCCGCATAAAGTTCGTGCAGCACGCCCATTTTCCGCAAGCGGATGGCGCGAACGTTCTGAAGCTCATAGGGTTCTCCAGCAGGAATTCGGTAGGGCCGCATGGACAGACTCTTCGCCACCTCGAGGAGTTGGTCGTCCATGGTGACGAGGCGGGCTCCCTTTCGCCTGATATCGAAGTCGCCATCCGATAGATTTGGCCGATAGTTGATCTGCCGATATTCGAACGCGCCTGCTTTCGCCCCCACCGCATCGTAAAGTTCTCGCTTCAGAACCATGCCAGTGTTCGGATCGGCCCAAAGACGTTGTACGATGTTTCCCTTTGCGTCCGTAAACGAGATGCTTTGGGTATGGATGCCGGCCACGTCTCCCCCGGCAGCAACTCTAAATTGAAATCCATTTTGACGTACCTGTCGCACCAGATTGCCGAAGCGATCCATCGCGTCTTCAAGCCTGGCCGGCAAAACTCGGATTTCATTCTTATCCGGGAAATATTGCAGCCGCTGTTTTCGGTTTTCCACGATCACCTGCCCGGCAAACGGCGAGCCTTCAGGAAACGTGATGCGGACGCGAGGCCCGTCACGAAGAATAAGCTCTTCGTGGCTCCTTAAATCGGCGCCTTGACGAAACTCCACCATGCGGGCGCCGCTAAAGCGAAGACCTCCTTGAGCCTGCATGATTCGTTGCAGTAGGGGGGCGTTTAATCCTGCCTGCTTCATTCGCATTGCACGCCGTTGCGCTTTTTGGAGCGGGCCAACCTTCTGGGCGGGGGCGAGGCAAGAGGAAAAGCCCAGCAACAGCACAAGGATCAAGCGACTGTTCATAGGGGCTCGAGGTCCGATTCGTTCCAATCGGGGTGGCCGGTAGCGACCGACTTGGATTCTTCCATGCCGAGGCCTACGCTGCTGACTTCCAAGGCCGCTACCGACTCGCGGTGCTCAGCGACTAACATTGCCTCTGGGCCCATACTTTGTTCGGGGGCGAGGATTTCGGGTGGGCGACTCAAGAAAAATATGGACGTCAGGGCGGCCGCCGCTCCGAGGGCGATTAGGGAAGGCCAGCGCCATACTGAAGGCCTGCGGCGAGGCGATGCGGCGAGTAATTTCTCGTTCAAGGCGCTGCGCCACGCCATGCTCGGAACGTCGTCGGGCAAGGATTGAACCATTTTGCCAAGGGAATCCGAATCCATTAGGCCCTGCTCGAGCCGCTCTGCGTCGCCCTGAGACAAGGCGCTCTCATTTCTAATCTTTTCGATCCAACTCATTTCATTCACACCGGCACGTCCCCGGCCCAATATTTCTTCAGATGCTGCTGCAAATGGGCGCGGGCCAAAAAAAGCCTACTCTTGACCGTGCCGATCGGTATCTCGAGCATCTGGGCGATTTCTTCATAGCCCATGTCCTCGCGGTCGTGCAGCAACAAAACCGACCGAAGTTTTTCGCTCATCAATGCGATTCCGCTATCCAACACTTGTTGCAGCTCGGCGTCCAACATCACGGCTTCCGGACTCCACCTCATATCAGAGATGTCGAACTGTTCTTCGCCTTCGTTAACTGCTTCGATTCGCGTCTCGGCAGGAGCGCGTTCGCTTCGCCTCGACTTATCGACGCACAGATTGTGGGCGATGCGAAACAGCCAGGTCCGAAGCGAGGAACGTCCGTCGAATTTGGAGAACGCCTGAAAAGCCCGTAGAAACACTTCCTGGGTCACATCGTGGGCCTCCTCCAGGTTGGGCGTCATGCGTCGGGCGAAACCGAGCACGCGGCCTTGGTAGGCGTCCACGATCTTCCCGAACGCCTCGTAATTCTGCCTGCGGCACTGATCGACGAGCGCGTGCTCGGATGCGGAATCGAGACGCCTATTGGAATCCAACCGGGACACCCCACTAATGTAGCTCATCCTTCTTTGATTGTGTGGACGTGTTTTGGCCGTCGAAGTTCACCCGGGGGATGCTAGGTTTAATGGGGTTCATGCCCCTTCGTGGCCGTACAGATGGCGACAAAACACTAGATGCCTCCGGGTTGGCTCGATCGGGTCTCCAAATTCGCCAGGCCCAACCCTCAGGCTTGCAACAAAACCCCGACATTGTGTATGAACCCTTGCCGAGCAGACCGGCGGACCGGGATGCGAAGCCGGAGTTTCGCGCTCCCTATAAAGCCTGCCAGCGCTAGAATATACGGAGCGGGGAGACGAGCTTTTGGTTTCACCCAACAAGGCATTGAAATTAGCGTTCATGGGCGGGACGCTCAGGCTACATACCCGTGCGAGTCCGTGAGCGGAGATCTTCGAGCTTGGCCCGAAACCAGCCGGAAGCGTCGTTCTTCCCAGGCAAGATCAAGCGGATCGTTCCGTCGATAAACCCGTTCGACGCTTTTCCAAAGCTTACAGTGCAGTTGATTCGGTCCGAGTACATTTCGGTCGGGCAGCCTCTGACGTTGCAATGAACCGCGGTAATGCCTCGACCCACCCGCGAGCCACTATGGCTCCCATATAGTTGCTTTCGGTACTCGTCGCTACTGAAAACGTAGGGTTTGCTTACTAAAGTCCGACCGGCAAGTCCACGCCCGGGATCGATGCCCAAAAAGATATCGAACTCTCTGTTCGCAAAGAATTCCGAACCTTCCCTCAATTCCAGGATATAAGCCTGAGCGCGGTCTTCGATCTTTTTGCCGCTGGAAGCGGTATTGAATCCTAGCTTCTTGAGCCGAGCTTCGCCCATGTGGAAGGGTTTGCCCTGAATCTGGCCGGTTACTCCCTTCGGAGGCTTGATCACCGCCAAGATCGAGACCTGCCCTAAAATGATGGCAAGCGTGCCAATCGTCAGTATTGCCCCGGTTCTCACAGCAAAATTATCGGCAATTTCCAAGCTCGATCGTAGCCCAACAGCCTAGGACCCGCGCTTGCGTCTGGAACTCAGGTGGTATACTCCTCGTTGAATATGAGTGTGGCAGGCTCAAGTGTCATGAGTGCATAGCCAAATATTAGGCTCAAAGGTAGGCAAGAAATGGGACGCACAGTAGGAATCGATTTAGGAACAACCAACTCAGTGGTTGCCGTGATGGAAGGTGGAGAGCCGACCGTCATCGCAACCGCAGAAGGGACTCGAACCATGCCCAGCGTAGTGGCATTCAAGAGCAATGGCGAACGCCTTGTTGGCGTCACCGCCAAACGCCAAGCGATCGTTAACCCGGAGAACACGGTCAGCAGCATCAAGCGCTTTATGGGCCACAAGCTTACCGAGGTCCAAGAAGAAGCGCGGCGCGTCAGCTATAAGGTCAAGGCCGACAAAAAGGGCAACGTAGTCGCCCACATCGCGGCCGTAGACAAAGATTTTACGCCGGAAGAGATCAGCGCAATGATCCTCCAAAAGCTGAAGGGCGATGCCGAGGCCTATCTCGGTGAGACCGTCGATCAAGCGGTCATCACTGTGCCTGCCTACTTCAACGACTCACAGCGCACGGCGACCAAGAACGCGGGCGAAATTTCCGGCCTCAAGGTCCTGCGCATCATCAACGAGCCGACCGCCGCTTCCCTTGCCTATGGCCTCGATAAAAAAGCGAACGAGACGATTCTCGTTTTCGACCTTGGAGGAGGAACGTTCGACGTCTCCGTACTCGAGGTCGGCGAAGGGGTTTTTGAAGTGAAATCTACCGCCGGCGACAGCCACCTGGGGGGAGACGATTTCGACCAGAAGATCGTGGACTGGCTGGCCACCGAATTCAAAAAGGATCAGGGAATCGACCTGCATCAGCAAAAGGATGCGCTGCAGCGACTTCGCGAAGCTGCGGAAAGGGCGAAAATCGAGCTGAGCTCCCAAGTCAGCACCCAGATCAACCTGCCCTATATCACGGCCGTCGACAACCAGCCCAAACACCTTGACATTACCCTCACGCGAGCGAAGTTTGAGGAGCTGTGCGCCGACCTGATGGAGCGAGTCAAAACTCCATTCAAGCAAGCCCTCGAAGATGCCAAGCTGAAGACGAAGGACCTTCAAGAGGTGATCCTCGTGGGAGGCTCGACCCGAATGCCGATGGTTCAGGACCTCGTGAAGAAACTCACCGACAAGGAGCCCAACCGCAGCGTCAATCCCGACGAGGTAGTCGCGGTCGGAGCGGCGATTCAAGCGGGTGTGCTGGGAGGCGAAGTTAAGAACATCGTGCTTCTCGACGTGACGCCACTTTCACTGGGCGTGGAAACCCAAGGAGGCATTTTTGACAAGATCATCGATAGGAACACAACCATTCCGACCAAGAAGAGCCGGGTTTACACGACCGCGGTGGACAATCAGCCGGAGGTCGAGATTCACATCCTTCAGGGAGAGAGGCCGCTGGCTCGTGACAATAAGAGTCTCGGACGGTTTCACCTTGCCGGGATTCCTCCCGCGCCCGCTCGCATCCCCCAGATCGAGGTGACCTTCGATATCGACGCGAATGGCATTCTAAACGTCAATGCGCAAGACAAGGGCACCGGCAACCAACAGAAGATAACGATCACCGGTTCCGGCAACTTGAATCGCGACGAAATCAACCGCATGGTGCAGGAAGCGGAGACAAATGCCGATTCCGATCGGAAAATGCAGGAGATGCTCGAGCTCAAGAATCGAGCCGACCAGCTCTGCTACTCGACCGAGAAGACCATTCGCGAAATGGGCGATAAGATCTCCGAAGCCGACAAGGGCCGGATCGAGGACAAGGTACGCACGCTTCGGACGGCGATCGGGACGGACGACCAGGATCAGATCCAGACCGCCTTCAACGACCTGGAGCAGGAGAGCCATCAGCTTGCTGAGGAGCTGTACAAGTCAACCGGCGAGCAGGAAAACGTAGCCCACGAGGATCCGGTTGGGGCCGGGGTAGGGGCTGCTCAGCCGGGCGACGAGGTAATCGACGCCGAGTTTAAGGAAGAGAAGTAAAGGCGTTGGGCCGAACTCGCTGAGTTCGGCCGACATTTTTGTTTTTCCGAGCACACGAGTCATTCTGAGCTTGCGAAGAATCTCTCTTCCAATCGCCTGCCTCTAGCCGAGATCCTTCACTACGTTCAGGATGACATCGTCGTCATTCTGAGCCTGCGAAGAATCTCTATTCCGACCGCCTGCCTCTAACAGAGATCCTTCACTACGTTCAGGATGACATCGTCGTCATTCTGAGCCTGCGAAGAATCTCTATTCCAATCGCCTGCATCTAACAGAGATCCTTCACTACGTTCAGGATGACATCGTCGTCATTCTGAGCCTGCGAAGAATCTCTATTCCGACCGCCTGCCTCTAACAGAGATCCTTCACTA
>JBBREX010000059.1:0-14973 GCA_038225245.1 Fimbriimonadales bacterium
GGACATGGACGTCGAAGACGTCGATTTGTTCGTTCCGCACCAGGCCAATTTGCGCATTATCGAGTCTGCAGCGAAGCGAATCGGCCTACCGGATGAGAAAGTCTTCGTCAACGTCCAAAAATATGGAAATACAAGCGGCGGCAGTATTCCTCTCGCGCTCCATGAAGCGGTGCAGACCGGCAAGCTCCGCCGAGGCATGGTCGTCATGACCGTCGGCTTCGGCGCGGGGCTCGTCTGGGGCGCGAACCTTATCCGCTGGTAGAGTCGGCTGGCGCGGGTAATCTTCGCTAATGCCAAAGCGTCCCATCACCCCCCAAGACTTGCTAAACATCCAGTTCGTGGGTGATCCTCAAATCAACCCGGACGGTAGCCGAATTCTCTTCTCGAAGAAACACATCAACGATAAGAATAAATACATTACGAATCTGTTTACGGTGGATCCGGATGGGCAGACCCAGCAGTGGACCCAGGGCGAAGGAGGAGCAGGCTGCGGCCGATGGTCGAAAGATGGATCCCAAATTGCCTTCATCAGCGGACGCGAAGGCAAACAGCAGCAAATATTTGTGATCCCAACTTCCGGAGGCGAGGCAAGAAAGCTGACATCCCTGCCCGAGGGATCGATCGGAGAAATCAAGTGGGCGCCCGATGGCTCCAAAATCGCGTTCACGTTTAGAGAGCTCGACCCTCTTTGGACGGATGGCGCCAAAAAGGAACGAGAGGAAAAAGGGCTGAGCATCCCGCCTCGTGAGCTCGATTCCGCCTGGTATCGCCTGGATGGGGACGGCTATTTCGGAAACCAGCGCTATGGGATCTACCTCGTCGATACGCAAACTGGGAAGCATCGGGAGCTTTACAAAAAGTGCCCTCTCGGTTTTTATAGCTTCGATTGGTCGCCCAGTTCCGACGAACTAGCGATTTCGCACAGCGTTAACAAGAATCCTTGGGCCGACAAGCCCAACGACCAGATTTTTCGTGTCTCGATATCCGACGGACAAGCTTGGCAACTTGAAGGTTTACCAAAAGGTGAGAAAGGATCGGTCTCCTGGTCACCAGATGGTGCATCGCTCGCCTATTTTGGAGATCATAGCGAAGACGATCCTTGGGGCGTTCGGAATAGCAAACTCTACGTTGTGCCCTCCGGGGGAGGCAAGTTCACCTGCCTCACGGATAAAGACGATTACTGCCTCTCGGTCATGGGTCTTAGCGACACCAAGGAGGCTTATGGCTACGCTATGCTCGAGTGGTCGCCCGATTCGAAGGCGATCTATGTCAGCATCGGCTGGCACGGCGAAACTCAGCTTGGCTTTGTGCAAGTGGACCGTGGTTGCGTCGAGATTTTGACCTCTGGCAAGCACACGATTACGGTCGGAAACCTGAGCAAGGACGGCGAGAAGTTCGCCTGTCTATTTGGAACGGCGACCCAGCTCAACGAAGTCGGGATTTTTGAGCTGAGCGGTGTTGGGGTCGCGCCCGCTCAGAATCCAAGGTCCAAAGCCGGTCCCACTACGAGCTTGGCTCCTCGGGTGCTCACCAGTTTTAACAAGAAGTTCCATGGCGATATTCAGCTCGTCGAGCCCGAGGACTTTTGGCTCGACTCTCCCGATGGAGCGAAGGTCCAGTGCTGGGTTATGAAACCGGTTGGCTACCTCGAGCCCAAGCGATACCCCTCAATTCTAGAAATTCACGGTGGGCCACATGCCCAATACGGATGGGCATTCTTTCATGAATTCCAAGTTCTCGCCGCGCAAGGTTATGTTGTCGTGTACACCAATCCGCGCGGCAGCAAGGGCTACGGCGAAGAGCATTGCGCAGCTATCAGGGGAGCGTGGGGCGATCGCGACTGGGTCGATATTCAATCAGTCACCACATGGATGCAGCATCAGCCCTACATCCACCCCGGCCAGATGGGAGTCATGGGCGGAAGCTATGGAGGCTATATGACCAACTGGGTAGTCGGCCATACGAACGAATTCAAAGCGGCGATCACGGACCGATGCGTTTCCAACTTGGTCAGCATGGCGGGCAACTCCGACTTCCCCATCAATAAGGATGGCTACTGGAAAGGATATGCTTGGGGCGATCTCGATGCGATCAAAGACCTGTGGCGCCAATCGCCGATCGCCTATTTCGATAAGGTCGAGACCCCGATGCTCATCATCCATAGTGAAGGTGATCTTCGCTGCAATGTCGAGCAAGGCGAGGAGGTCTTTGCGGCACTTCAGGTGCGGGGAATCGATTCCCGGTTCGTCCGCTACCCGTCGACGACCTCCCACGGTCTCTCGCGAGGCGGCCCTCCCGACTTGAGACTTCACCGCTTGGGCGAAATCATCTCCTGGTGGGATAAGTATCTGAAGGGCTAGCGCTGGTCATTCTCCGTTGTAGATCCTTATCCTCGTCAATTTTCCGCTCGTAAATCTTAAATCGGCCTCGAAAAAAAGGGTGCCTTCTACCTCCTCTTCGCCACCAGCGTAGTGCCACGTTTGGTTTGGAGCTTTGCCCGTAATCCGAGCAGGCTTGCCCCATCTGGCCCTTGTCTCTCCGAGAGTCGAACCGAGCGACAAGCCCGATACGTATGGCAAATGAGCCAGCCGGGAGCAAAGCGCTCGCTTCACGTTCAATTTTCGATGGAAGGTCTGGGAGTCGTCTGTTAAGCTTGCCTCATCGATGATATGGTCGACGCCGATCTCCACGTGCAAAGCGGGCCTTGCCTTACCGCCGGGTGGCGCAACAAAGTATCTCCCGCCTAAGTGGCCCTCATCTCCCACAAAATAACCTCGGCCGAACTTCGCGACGACCTGGCGGTCGGTGGTAAATCCAACCTTGATTCCGGCTAAGGTCAGCGGATAACGTTTCTTACCAGTCTTGCCTTGCCCGAATGAGCAAACAAATACAACGCCCAATGCGATGACAAGGAAGGTTTTCAAAGTGGTTCGGGAACGCTCCCCCTCACTCCTTATTCAATACTTCGTCCAAATTCAGAATCGTGCTCGCGACAACCGTATAGGCGGCGAGCTCAGCGTGGTCCAGCGTAGGATCGTTGGGCAAGTCTCCTTGCTTAAGGAGCTTCTCTGCGCCTGCCCGATCGGCCGCGTAATGGGCAAGCCGCCTCGCCACGCTCGCTTTGAGAATCCCGAGTTCGACTGGGGTGGGTTCCCGTGAAAGCAGGACCCCAAAAGCGAATCTAAGCCTTTGCACAGCTGTCGGCCCGCCTTCCTTCAGCATGCGTTGGGCCAAGGCGCGTGCCGCCTCCAGATACGTCACGTCGTTAAGCATGGCCAGCGCTTGCAATGGCGTATCGGTTCGAGCTCTTCGCACCCGGCAAGCCTCTCGCGAGGGCACATCGAAGAGCGTCATGTCGGGCGGGGCCGCCGTGCGTTTCCAAATTGTATAAAGGCTTCGCCGGTGCAAGCCCGGTCCCTCATCGTGCTTGTAATTCCGCAGGTTGCCGTACACGTTGACCTCGTCCCAAATCCCTTCCGGTTGATAAGGACGTACGGAGGGGCCGCCGATTTTGTGAACGAGGAGCCCACCCGCCGCCAAAGCTTGGTCGCGCAATGTCTCGCCAGTGAGCCTAAATCTTGGGCCGCGTGCCAGCAATCTATTTTGAGGATCGAGCTTCGCCATCTTTGCGCTCACATCGGAGCGCTGGCGATAAGTCGCGCTCATTACCATCTCTTTCCATATCGCCTTCTGATCCCATTTCAGGCGAACGAACTCGGTGGCTAGCCAGTCGAGAAGCTCGGGATGGCTGGGAAATTCCGCGCGTGTTCCGAAATCCTCGACCGTCGATACGATACCGTTGCCAAAAAGCCGCTCCCACATGCGATTGACGGTTACGCGAGCAGTCAGCGGATTCTGCGGTGACACGATCCACTTCGCGAGTCCCAAGCGATTGTTGGGCACTCCTTTGGGCAAAGGCGGCAAAGATGCGGGTACCCCGGCTTCCACGCGCGAGCCATGCTTGTCGTATTGCCCTCTGACCAGCACGAAGCAGTTGCGTGGCGGGTCCATTTCCGCCATCACCATAACGGTCGAGATATTTTCCTCGAGCTGTGCCTTTTTGGCGGTAAGTGAAGCGTTCCTATCGTCGAGCTTTCGGAATGCCGGGTCGTGCTCGCGCGACCAAAGATGGTCGAGCGTCGTCTGCTGAAGCTTAGTGCGATTCTCCGGAGGCACGGAGAGCAGTCTCCGGGCAGGATGGACGTCCGCCAGCCGCGCCACTTCCTCAGGCCCAAGCGCGCGTCGGTAGATCATTGGATCGTCCACCAATCCTGCGAACTGATCCATGTCGGTGCGGCGGCCAATTTTTGCCGTTACTTTCGTGCGCAGCGTGCCGGTCAGTTTATTCGTTTCAATTTCCGTTTCCAGCGGCTTTCCGTTGAGATAGATTTTTAGACCTTCGGGCTTCTTGGAACCGTCGTAGGTTACGAAAACGTGGCTCCATTCCCCATTTGGAAGCATCTTCTTGGAGATGACCTTGAGAGCGTTATCGGGCCATTGATCGATCAAGTGTGCGGAAACTCGACCTCCCGCCAGGAACATATCCCAGCCCCGATAGGCGTTCTTCGGGTCCATGCGCGAGATTGGTGCGCCATTGCCATTCTCCGGGTTGATCCATGCCCCATATGAAAAGGAATCTCCGGAGTCGAAATCGCCCACGTTCCCAAGATCGAGATAGTCCTGCTCGCCGGTTCGGATGGCCCCTGCCGAACGCCCCGGGTCAAACTTCGGATGGCCCCTCACGAGCGCGGGATCTTTGGCGGACGCGCTTACGTCGTAGCGTGCAACCAAGCCATCTAAAGGAGCAGGCGCAGGCTCCGGCAAGCGCCAGTTCCGCGAACTGGTCGCATTCAGTGCGAGCAGGGCCTTCATTTGGCTGTGAAGGATCGCGAGTTCGGAATCGAACTTCTTACCAAGAACCAACTGTTCGGGGTAAGGGGCCTTTAGAACGGGCGGGTGGTTGACCGGCCGCTCCTCGCCCGTCCCCGATTCGGGCACGTTGTTGAAGTATGCGAACAAGCCGTAGAATTCCTTCTGACTGAGCGGATCATATTTGTGATCGTGGCAGCGCGCGCATCCGGCGGTGAGCCCAAGCCACACTGCACTCGTCGTTTCCACTCGGTCGATAATTGCTTCGACCCGCCACTCTTCGGCCACGACGCCCCCTTCCGTATTGATGCGATGGTTTCGATTGAATCCGGTGGCGATCCGCTGCTCGAGCGTTGCATTCGGCAAAAGATCGCCAGCAAGCTGCTCGACCGTAAATTGGTCGTACGGCATGTTGTTGTTGAATGCGTTGATCACCCAATCACGCCAGCGCCACTGGAAGCGCTCCCAGTCCGCCTGGTACCCATTGCTGTCTGCATAGCGAGCGTAGTCCATCCAGTCCATCGCCATCCGTTCACCATAGCGGGGCGACTTGAGCAATCGGTCGACCACTTTTTCGTAAGCGTTCGGCGACTTGTCCTTTACGAAGGCGGCGACCTCTTGGGGAGCTGGAGGCAATCCGGTCAGATCGAGCGAGACGCGGCGGATCAGGGTGCGTCTATCCGCGAGCGGCGATGGACGCAACCCGTTCTCCTCGAGTTTCGCCAGCACAAACGTATCGATCGCATTCTTCGTCCAGTTGAGGTGGACTTTCGGCAATGGAGGCCGGGCGGGCGGCACGAAAGCCCAATGCTCTTTGTATTCGGCCCCTTCCGCGATCCAGCGCTTGAGTAAATTGCGTTCTTCGAGGCTCAGGGTCTTGTTGCTATAAGTCGGGGGCATTCGCTCCGCGTCATCTTTGGCAAAAACTCGCTCGACGAGCGCACTCTTCTCCGGATGGAACGGAACGATGGCTCGGTCGCCATTGCCGAGCTTCGCGATTGCCTTAGCGCGGATATTGAGCTGTAATCCCGCTTGGATAGCCTTGGGATCCTGGCCGTGACAAGCTAAACACTTCGAAAGAATCGGCCGGATGTCGCGGTTGAACTCGACCGTCTTGCGTATCTTGGTCGTGCCGAGAGTGGAAGCGGGCAGGATGCACGCGATTGCGAGAATGCCTAAGCATATCGCTTGCCATCCTAATCTTAACTTTTTTGTCGAATCTCGCCGCATCTACCTCTAGGATACAAGGAAAGGTCCCTTATTCGAACGATGTCGGGCGAATTCTGCATTAATTTCCTTTAAGAGCGACGAAAACGTGGCGTACACCGGATGGACAGTTCGCTCTGGCATAGCTCTTCCTGGATTATTTAATATAACTCGGTCTTCCCGATTGACTAGACTTCGATGATCGCCGGAACCACGAGCGGACGGAGCTGAGCCTTCTTATGCAAAAATCTGCGAACGCTGTCGCTGGCCGCGTGACGGACGGCGTCGACATCCTTAATTTCGGCCGCCGAAAGCTGCCCCAATGCATCCTGAAGCACGCCAATCGCCGACTCCAGCGAACGCTCGTTGCCGGAATAACCTTTCGCCTGAACCGTCGGCTCACCCACAATTTCGCCGCGCTCCACGTCGACTGCGATCGTCAGCACCACAAGCCCGTCGTTCGCCAAATTGAACCGGTCCCGAAGTACTTCGTCGGAGATTCCCGTGTTGCCGCTGTTGTCGACTAGGACGCGCCCGCAGGCTACTGGCTGATCGACCCAGGCGCTGGTTTCATCCAAGCACAACGGTTGGCCGTCTTGAAGCTTGAACACTCGATGTTCGGGATATCCCATGGCGAGACCGATTTCGCCATACAGATGTTGATGCCGCGGTTCCCCATGCACGGGCGCCAGATAGTAAGGCCGGGTGAGATTGATCATCATCTTCAGCTCTTCCTGGTACGCGTGGCCGCTGACGTGGATCGGGACCTGGCCCTCGTAAACCACCCTCGCTCCCATGCGGAAAAGCCGGTTGACGGTTCGCCAGATAGCTGCTTCGTTGCCCGGAATCGGCCTCGCCGAATACAAGATAGTGTCCCCCGGCTTGATTCGCATCCGGCTGTATTCTTCGCGCGACATCTGAGATAGGGCCGCCATCGGCTCGCCTTGGCTGCCCGTGGTCAAGATCACCAAACGGTTAGGTTCATACTCATCGACGTCCGAAAGTCGAACGTGTGTATCGGGAGGCATGCGCAACACGTTCAGCCGCGAGCAAATATCTACGGTTTGCTCCATCCGCCTCCCAGCTACCGCCACTTTGCGCCCGGTTTCCTTCGCCACGTCGAACGCCTGCTGCATGCGATGGATATTGCTCGCGAAAGTAGTAATGAGCACGCGGCCCTCCGCATTGGCAAACTCCTTGCGAAATCCCTCGCTAACCTCGCGCTCGCTCGGTCCCCAGCCCGGGCGTTCCACGTTCGTGCTGTCGCTTAGCAGCACCAATACCCCTTCCTCGCCAAGCTCACCAAACCGGGTGATATTGGTGAGCTTGTTATCGACAGGGGTGAAGTCGAACTTGAAATCACCGGTGAAGAGGACGATGCCTTGGCTAGTGCGCACCGCCAGAGAGCTTGTTTCCGGAATCGAGTGGGTGATCCGCACGAACTCGACGCTCATGTCTCCGGCGGGGATGATGTCCCCGTATTTGATTTCACGCAGGTCGAGGCCTTGCAGCCCGACCTTTTCGTCGAGCTTGGGCCGAATCATCGCGTGGGTGAATTCGGTGGCGTACACCGGGCACTTCACGTAGGGCAGGAGATAGGGCAGCGCGCCGACATGGTCTTCATGGGCATGGGTAAGGAAGATGCCCTTGAGCCGGTGCTTGTTCTCGAGCACATAGGTGAAATCGGGCACCACGATATCCACGCCGAACATTTCCTCATTGGGAAAGGAAAGCCCGACATCGACAAGAAGTAAGTCGTCTCCCTGCTCGACGACGGTGCAGTTCTTGCCGATCTCGCCGGCGCCGCCGAGGGGAATTACGCGAATTAGGGACATTGAGGGTTAGATTACCTACCGAAAGGAGCGCGGACTTTAGTCCGAAGGGCTGAAATTCTGGTGCGCGGGAAAGGACTCGAACCTTCACGCCTTGTGAGCACTACCACCTCAAGGTAGCGTGTCTACCAATTCCACCACCCGCGCGCCGGACCAAGATTATACCTATGGCCCCGCCACGTAGGGGGCGACCTTTCCGGCTTCGATTTTGTCCAACCAATACGTGAGTCCGTAAGGCCCTTCAATGCCCTGGATGCGAGGCAATCGAAGAGGGTCGATGTTGGCGGACTTTGGGCTCGCCGCCGGTCCCGCTCCCACCAAGACGGCGGCCCGAAAGCCCTCTCGCTTGCCCGCCCATATGTACGAGCGGATAAGCAAAGCGTTAGTGGGTGAAATCCCGTAGGGCAATGCCAAGCATTTTGGCTCTGCCCCTAGCTTTCGGATCATCGCTACCGATTCGCCGAATTCTCGCTGAACTTCCGCGTCGGAAAGCTTCCTAAGAGAGCGATGCGTCATGGTGTGGCTGCCTATTTCGCATCCCATCTTAAGGAGAGTTTGCACGATGGCGGGACCGCGCAAACGATCTCCAAACGGACCGTTCGGCAAGATGAAAAACGTCGCCTGTACCGGAAAATCAGGATGCGCATTGGCAAAGGATTGCCAAATTCCAACTGCCGAATCGGGGTTGAGCGTTCCATCGGACAGATAATTGATCTGCGACCGGTCGGAGTCGTCGAAGGTAATCGCGACCGGCGACGCCCCTGGGGCCAGGTTCATCCGGTTTGCCACTACTTGCGAGAGGGTGACCGGTCGAAATCCCATTCGATATAGCCTTTCGAGATCGCTTCGAAATCGAGAAATCGATCGATCCCATCGCGCCTCTTTCTTTGCGATCTTGTGATATTCCACAATAAGAACCGAGCCTTGATCGTTCGGCGCGCGATTCGTGACCTTGGTCGGCGCACTGCCGGTCTCGGCCCTTCGTAGCATAGGCGGGCGGGCAGATTTCGAGTTGCCGCAGCCCGCCAGGGCCAAGGCCAATCCCAAGAAGACTCCATGTACCCAAATCCACCGATAAAATTCCATTTTGCCGCCTGGCTATTATTGCCGTTTGCCTGGGGGTGTAATCACAGAACCGATGCCCTCGCAGCGAAGCGAGTCGCCTCCCCTCATCGAGTCGAAAAGCCCGCCCTTCCCAGCGCCGGTTTCGTGAAGCCCGCCCACGTGCGCGGCATTTATATGACCGCGTGGTCGGCAGGGAGCCCCGCGAAGAAAGCTAAAATGATCGCCTTGCTCGATAAGACCGACCTTAACGCGATGGTCATCGATATTCGCGACGCGGGCACGATTTACGTCAAAACCGACATTCCGCTCGCTGCTCAAGCCCATGCTTCCAAGAAGTCTATCGCAATCGCAAACTTGCCCGCCCTAATCGCCGAGTTGAAGGCAAAACATGTGTATCCCATTGCGCGAATCGCATGCTTTCGGGACAAACCCGTTCCCGCCGTCAGGCCGGATCTAGCGGTCCAGTTTCCCAACGGCAAGCCGTGGAAAGATCGGGCCCGCTATACCTGGCTCGATCCCTACAACAAGGCGAACTGGGAATATATCGGCCAAGTAGTGGACATTGCCCTGAAGGCAGGATTTCCGGAAATCCAACTCGACTATGTGCGCTTTCCCAGCGAAGGCAAATCTTCGACCCAGGTCTTCCCCGCCAAGCATTCCTATCCCGATCCGAAGGCCTCGCCGACTCAAGTCGTAGCCGCCTTTGCGGAACAAATCCGAAAGCGAGTCAAGGCTTACGGGGCAACTTTGAGCGCCGATATTTTCGGCATCGTCAGCAGCTCGAAGAGCGACCAAGGCATCGGCCAGGAACTGGAGATGATCTCGGCTCCATTCGATCTCATTTCGCCCATGGTCTACCCCTCCCATTTCGCAAAGGGCGAGTACAAAATCAAGGACCCTAATTTGGCGCCTTACGCGATCCTGATCAAGAGCCTGCGCGATTATTCGAAACGGCTTCCCGGCAAAACCATTCGGCCCTGGCTCCAAGATTTCTCCATGCATGGCGTCCCTTATGGCAAGGCTCAGGTTCAGGCCCAGATCAAAGCCTGCTACGAACTGGGCTACCTCGATTTTCTCCTTTGGAATTCGAAAAACCACTACACCGAGGCGGCGCTTCTCGATACTCGGCCTTTGATGCCGAAAAAATCGCCGGCCGCCGCTCCTGCCGTGGGGCCGAAATAACAGATCTTGGGGGCACGAGTTTTTGCAATCCAGGGAGCTTAGAGGGAGTATGCGTTTAACTCCTTTCCTCCTTTTCCTTCCCACTTGTTCGATTTTTTGCGTTGCCCTTTGCGCTGTTTGAAGTGCAGGTTGTAGCTGCGGGCGGAGTTGAAGGGGGGATCGAGATAGATGAGGTCGGCGACTTCGTCGGGCATCGTGGCAATTATGGCGGACGCATGGACGAGGGGGACCGATGCACTCGTGGGGAAAGGTGGGACAAGTCAGACCCAGGCCTACCGATGACTCGTGGCATTCGCGGCTTCCCCAATGAGGAGGTTTAAGCGGCCAAGACGGGCCATTATTTGGAACCTTCTTACAGCTTCGGTCGATGTAGCTCTTTGGTCGCAATGTGCCTAGAAAAAGTGCTTTTCTTGCTTAAGGAGATCTGAGGCTTGCTAGCCTGGTAATCGTGTGATACCATAAATAATCCATGAAACTTGCCCTTAAATTCAAATCAGTTCTTGTCCCCGCTGGCTTATTTTTACTTACCATCAGCGGGAATGCTCAATGGGTTGTCGTCGACCTACACCCTGGGACGGCATATTCGAGCGCCCTTGGCGTGGCGGGCGGCCAGCAGGTGGGTAGGACCTTCCCAGGCGGAGCCGATCATGCCAGTCTTTGGTCCGGAACGGCCGGGTCTTGGGTCGATTTGAATCCAACCGGGGCGGCCAATTCAATTGCCAACGGCGTTGGGGGCGGTCAGCAAGCTGGCTATGCGGTCGTGGGCAGCTCTTATCGGGCCAGCCTTTGGAGCGGCACGGCGTCCTCGTGGGTGGACTTGAGCCCCGCCGGTGCGAGTGACTCAGCGGCTTACGGAGTCGACGCGGGCAAGCAGGTGGGCAACGCCTACTTCGGCGGCATTGGCCATGCGGGCATGTGGAGCGGAACGAGCGCGTCATGGGTCGATCTTAAGCCTGCGAATGCGACGGACTCGGCGGCGTATGGGGTGGGAGCAGGTCAACAAGTGGGCTACGTGCTCGTGGATACGGCTTATCACGCGAGCCTTTGGACAGGCACCGTGGGCTCGTGGGTCGATCTAAACCCTAGCGGTGCGACGTTCTCGGAAGCTTATGGGGCGAGCGGTGGGCAGCAAGTTGGCATTGCGCGGATAGGTGGCGTATATCATGCCAGCCTTTGGAGCGGCACGGCAGGATCTTGGATAGATTTAAGCCCGGCTGGGGCGGTTGATTCCGAGGCTTACGGCGTGAACGGCGGCCAGCAGGTTGGCTATGCCACGGTCGGGGGGAGGGATCGTGCCAGCCTTTGGAACGGCACGTCGGCCTCGTGGGTCGATTTGCACGTGTCCTTACCGACGAACTTCACTTCCTCGTTCGCCAGAGGTATTTCCCACAACGTGGGAGTCACCTACGTGGTTGGCTATGGGTACAACGCGACCTTCAGCCGTCGCGAAGCTCTGATGTGGATACTTCCCGCCAATGTCCGGCCGTCGTCATTCAGCGTTTTTCGAGGGGTCCTGGAAGCGGGCGATCTTTCGAGCCTGCTCAACTCGGACGATAACTATCTTGTGGTTCGCAATGGCGTTACCGCTCTGAGAACCGAATCGCCGATCATGCTGCGGGTATCCGGCCACTCCCCGATACAAAGTCCGATTACTCTGCAATTCGTGGTTGAAAACAAAGTTTCGATAACCGGGCTAAATCAGCTCATCGATCTATTTGACTATACGCAAGGTCGGTTCGTGAACGCAGACACCCGCGCGGCCTCGACAACGGATTCAGTGGTCACGGTGTCCGGTTCCAGGGCGAACGTGGAATCCGGAACGGGGAATTTGCAAAGCCAGCTCCAGATACGACCCGCCGGTCCGGTTTTTACTAACACTTGGCGGAGCTTCGTGGATCAAGTGAATTGGCTGGTTGGGTGAGATAAGAACCCAGAAACGGGTGCTGCGATTCGTCTTGAAATGGCTGACCAACCGCGAATCAGGATGCCCATCCACAAAGTACTGACATTTTCGGACATCCCTCCTCGAATTTACCAACACTACTCGCCCCAGGTTTGCTGCTGTTGGCAATCGCTATGCCTTCCCATGCCGACGATCAGGCCGCTAAATTCGTGTGGGGGCTGCTCAGCCTGGTCCGAGAGGCATGAATGGACTTCGAGGATTGCTTCGTTCTGGGAAGGGCATCATCCGGGAGCAAGGAACTCAGTAGACGGCTCCATGGCGGCTGCCCTGGTAGGATATGATAAGGAAGAAAGTAATGCTATTAAATTTATCTTCGCGACGGTTCCGGCTCGCTGCCGGGGTGCTGATCACTATGGGATCGTTGTCAATAATCGGCGCCCAAGTCCAAGTTAAGCTCTTTGAGACTACAGAGCGCGCCTCCGTCGCCTCCAATGGGGCGCAGGGGAACGACGAAAGCGGTATGCCAGGTCATAGGCCTTCGCTTAGCGCCAATGGGCGGTATGTGGCGTTCCAATCTTTGGCCGACAACCTGGTCTTGGGCGACACGAACGGTGTGTGGGACGTCTTCGTGCGGGACACGGTGGCGGGAAAGACCAAGCGCGTCTCCCTTACATCGGATGGTGCGCAGGCGGACTGGTACAGCCGGGAGTCTTGCATCAGCGCGGACGGACGTTATGTGGCGTTCAACTCCTACGCCGCGAATCTGGTCGGGGGCGACACCAACGGCTATTCGGACGTCTTCACTCGTGGTCCTGCGAGACCGTGGAAGCAGGACCTTCAGTAGTAAGCCCCGCGGTCAGGTGGCCGGGATCGTCGGTGGCATGGCAAAGGGCCGCGCCGGAGAGGACGCGGCCGAAGGAAATGGAAATCAATCAATCACCTTAAGCGGGCTCCGGGATTATCTGGTCTACGAGAGAGGAATCGAACTCCAGGGGGCTTTTCGGCAGGTTGGTTACTTGCCGTCCAACCGGCCCCAGGTAGACTTTAGTCTGGAATCGGCCTGAAATGAAGGCAATAATCCCGCTGCTGTCGCTCGGCGCACTCGGATTTGGGATCTCTTCTCAGCCGACGTTGCCGCGCCGTGACGTCAACTACGACCGCGATGTAATCCCGATTCTAACTCGTTGTTTTAAGTGCCACGGACCCGATGCGGCAAAGGTAGCGGCTGGCTTGCACCTCGATTCCTTTGCCGGGGCGACTAAAGCCAAAGTCATCGTTCCAGGCGCGCCGGACAAGTCGCTGCTGATCGAACGGGTCTCGGAGAAGGATCCCGCCATGCGGATGCCGCCACGAGATTCCGGAGTGAAGCCCCTCAGCGCGGACCAGATTAACACTTTGCGGCAGTGGATCAAGCAAGGCGCGCGCTACGAAAAGCATTGGTCATATGTGCCGCCGACAATGCCTGCTTTGCCCCCTGTGACCAAGCCAAGCTGGTGCAAAAACCCCATTGATAGATTCGTCCTTGCCAAACTGGACGCGGCCAGGCTGAAGCCGGAGCCGGAAGCCGATCGGGACACCCTCGCCCTTCGCGCGGCCGAAACCCTAACCGGCCTCCCACCCACGCCCTCCGAGTTGGAAACCTTTCGGCAGGATCTGAAACCGGGAGCCTACGAGCGTTATGTGGACCGCCTCCTAGCCTCACCAGCATATGGGGAACATCAAGCTCGCTACTGGCTGGACGCCGTTCGCTATGGGGATACCCACGGGCTTCAACTCGACAACGAACGAGCCGTATATCCTTACCGGGACTGGGTCGTGCGGGCCTACAACCAGGACCTGCCGTTCACCAAGTTTGTCCAGTGGCAGTTGGCAGGTGATTTGCTGCCACATCCGACCACCGAGGAACTCATTGCGACCGGCTACGTTCGGATGAACCTCACTTCGGCGGAGGGGGGCGCCATTGCCGAAGAGTTTCTCGCCCGAAATACCTTCGACCGGGTCGACACGACGAGCACCGTTTTTCTGGGACTGACCGTGCAGTGCGCTCGCTGTCACGATCACAAATTCGACCCGATCAAGCAGCGCGACTATTACGGACTTTATGCTTTTTTTAACAGCACGAAGGATGAGCCCCTCGACGGCAACCTCACGCTGCCGCCTCCCTTCATACGGGCCTCAACCCCTGAGGAAGAGAAGCGATTGGCGGCAATGGCTCGCACCTTAGATGAGCAGAGAGACACGGTTTCTCCGAACCAAGCTCTTGCTTATTTCAAGTATCGTAGCTCGCCGATTCCTTCCACAAAGGATTGGCAAATAAGCCCGGTTTATACCGAGAAGTCTTTTGATGAGGCGTTCGACAAGCAGGAGCCGGCCGAGTCGGGCCAAGCGCACTGGAAGCCTTTGACTTTCGAAGTCGGCAAGTCTTACGAAAGCATAATCGGGAAGGACAATTCATCGGTCTACGTCCGGGGGACCGTGACAATGGCTGCCGCGCAGACTTTCACCTTTGGGGTTTCCAGCGACGACGCAGTCAAAGTTTGGCTCAACGGCAAGCTCATCCATGCGAACAAGGTCAGCCGCGGAGTCGAGCAGGCTATCGACACCGTCAAAGGCGAATTCAAGGCCGGCGACAACGAGCTGGTCGTCAAGGTCGTGAACGGGGCCGGACCGGATGGTCTCAATATCCGGTTGTACGACCCGGCAGAGAAGCGAATCGACGATGCCGTGAAAGCCTATCGCAAAACTCCCAAAGGCGAAGCCGCAAAGAGGGAACTGCAGGCGGCCTACCTGGAGCTCGGACCGAACGACCCGAACTCGATTAATTATCGAAAGGTGCTGAAGCATCGCGCCGAGTTCGAGGCGGCGATCCCAATGACTCTCATCGCCCAGGAAATGGCGGTACCCCGTCCCACTTTT
>JBBREX010000060.1:0-14931 GCA_038225245.1 Fimbriimonadales bacterium
CGCCTGGCATGTGCGATGAGGCAGAAGATCCTCTTCGATGGACGGCGTGTTTATAACCGGACTCAAGCGTCGAAAGCAGGGTTCGAATACTACACAATTGGTCAATAAGATGGGCGAGCGTGTATTGATTACGGGTGGCGCTGGCTTCATCGGTAGCCATTTGGCGGAAGCCCTGGTAAAAACTGGTTATCAGATAACGATCCTGGATGATTTCTCCTCAGGCAAGATCGACAATCTTCGCCTATTCCTTGACGATGTCTCCATTATCAAAGGCAACGTTCTGGACGACGACATATTGAACCGGGCTGCCAACGGTTGCCGCTATATTCTTCACCTGGCGGCAATCACAAGTGTGCCCATTTCTCTATCCAAGCCGTTGCTGGCCCACGAAGTTAATTTGACAGGCACCCTGAAGGTTTGTGAAGCAGCGGTCCGCGAGAACGCCCGGATGATATTCAGCTCGTCGGCAGCAGTTTATGGGGATCGCTCAGAATCCGGAACTAGGGCGCTCTCACCCTACGGGGTGCAGAAGTTTGCTTCGGAGAACTACATCAAGAGCTATTGCCAATTTCGGAGCTTGGATGCTGTTATCCTCCGCTATTTTAATGTGTTCGGGCCTCGGCAGGATCCACTGAGCCCTTATGCAGGTGTGATCACAAAGTTTATTGCCCAGTCACAGCGAAATGAACAATTAGAGATCTTCGGAGATGGCGAGCAAACCCGTGACTTTATTTTTGTGGAAGATGTGGTGAGCGCTAATCAACTCGCAATGAGCATCGATGGAGAGAAGTGCTCATGTATGGATATTTGCACCGGACAAGCAACATCTCTTAACACCTTGGCTGAAACGGTGATCGATCTTTGCGATAGCACTTCGCCCATTGTCTATTCTACCGAGCGGCCGGGTGATATTAAGCATTCGGTAGGAGATCCGAATCTTGCTCGTAAAGTGTTGGCATTCGACGCACAATATGACCTAAAGAGAGGTCTCCAAGAAACCCTGCCTGTTCGAGCATCCCGTAGCTGAAATTATGCGAGCAGTGCCCAATAAAGGGAGGCGAGCCTCTCTCCTTGTTTCGCAGCGTCATATTCGGCTTCGACGTGAGCTCTTCCGGCGGTGACCATAGGCAGCCAGCGGCTTGGATCGCTAGCAAGTTGTTTTAGTAAGTCAACGAGAGCCTTGGAGTCTCTTTCGGGGGCAAGCAAGCCAGTTTGGTTCTCCTTTATCACTTCTGGAATGTCGCAGTGCGTGGTGCTTACGATCGGCATCCCAGTCGCTGCCATCTCGATAATTCCCACGGGCGTCCCACCCTCTGTATCGCCATCAGAGGCCGTGACGCTCGGAGATAAGAAAACATGATGCTTGTAGGCCTCTTCGATCATTTTCTCATGGGTGACAAACCCTAGTCGACGCAAAATTGGTTCAAGGTCATATCGCTCCACAATTTCATCGATGGCTCTTCGTTCTTCTTGATCTCGGGGCTGGCGTGTCGCATCGCCAATTAAGGTAATTTCCAGCAAAACGTCCTTCTGCAGTTTACCGAGGGCCTCTAACGCAAACGGTACTCCTTTTTTTTCCCGAAAAGTTGCCGCAATGAGCACGCGCAAAGGTTCGCCGATTGCCAACTCTCTTGGCTTGAATGGAAATCGACTTAGCTCGATCCCGAGGTGATGTACGCTTACCTTTTCCTTTGGGCATCCTAGCGCCACCACTCCCTTGGCCATATGCGGACCTTCGCACAAAATCAGATCAACTTCGGCGAATAGGTTTCGATAGCGTGATTGCCAAGCTTGATTGTTTTTCGGTAAGAATCCAAGGTCGTAGCCATAAAAAGTGACCACATGTTGTAGTGAAGCATGACGCGCGGCGGATAAGTTTTCCCAACCAACATTGCCAAAATGCGAATGTAATAGCCTCGACCCAGACTGCTTGGCCACCCTGCAGATCAAGGAGCGATCTCGTGGCAGTCTCAGTTTCTCCCGAACCTTCGCGAAGCCATATCGAAGTGGGTCTTCCATCTGTAAGGAAGAGATATTTTGCATCGGAAACTGGTCCAAGTTGCTCGGTTGGTCGCAAACTATATGAACATCCGAATATGGCTCCAACGCCCTGGCCTGCGAATAAAGCCATGTTTGTGTTTGCTCGAGCCATGTCGAACTGAAATGAATAATCGGAAAGCGAGTCATTCTAAACGGCCTCCGATCGACTTGGGGTGCCACCGCGTTGCACGAGGCGGAGAGCTTCCACCACAAATGGTCGTTGGAAGAACCACGCTAAAAGGCCATATATAACGAAATATACGAGAAGACCTGCGACCAATCTTAGGCCATAACCTTGGCTTTCCAGAAGACGATCGAATTCGAGGCATACAACGCTTGCGGCGAGAGCATTGACTAGCGATGGGATAAACGCCAAAGTATAAGGTCCCACGCGCATTCCCACAAGCAACCATCTTAAGACATACTCTGCCGGTTGAACTACGGCAAGCTCACAAGCTAGGATAGACCAAGCAACTCCAGCGACTCCCCATCGGGAGCCTATCCATACGGCTGCGCCATAAAGAACTAGTACGATCACATTGAGCCAGAAGCCCAGGTCTGCTCGTCCCTTCGATAATAACAGACTGTTAATTGGATTGCCCAAGCTTTGGGACGCTCCAATCCACACCAGGACTTGGAGAATCGGCACCGCCTCGGCCCATTTCGGACCCACGATGACCATCACTAATGGATAAGCAAGAGCGAACATCGCCCCGTATATAGGGAAGTTCGTAAAAGATATTAGTCTAATTACTCGGAGATATCCGCGACATAACCGATCATCGTCATTTTTAATCGCCGATAACACCGGAAATGCTACTCTCGTGACTATAGGGTTAAGGGCCGTTTTCGGCCTTACCATCAGTGTATAAGCGACATTGTAATATCCCATGGCATAAAGCCCGAATAGGCGTCCGATAAGGAGCTTATCTATGTTTCCGGCAAAGTAATTAATAGTTCTCTCGGCAAGTTGATAAGTGCCAAACCCCAAAAAACCTCTCAAATCGTCGAAACGAAATCTGAATCCCGGTCGGGAGTGAGCCCATCCGTTCGATGCGAATAAGCCGGCACGCAGGAAAGCGGTCGCAAGTTGACCCCAAACGAGCGCGTAGACTCCCCAACCGGCATAGGCCAGAATGATCGATAGCACCACGCCCACCGCCATCGAGAACGATTCGATCACGGCAATCAGCTTGAAAGCGAAGTCTCTTTCCAAAAGAACTTGAAACTGCTGACCGAACGGAGAGATGAGAAAATTAAGCGCAGCCCAACAGATGAGAACCACCAAGCGCGAATCTCGGTAGAAGCGTGCGATTACCGGCGCCGCCAGCAGAACTAAAGCGCACAGAATGACGCCTCCGAGAATGTTCAGCCAATAGAGACTTGATAATTGGTTTTTCGTGGCATCTCTGCGATAAATAATCGCATTGCTCAAGCCCATATCGGCAAAGGCCTGAGCAAAACCGATAACTACCATGACCGTGGTCATCAGTCCAAAATCACTCACGATCAGCAGCCTTCCTAACACCGCTAATTGGGCAATTTGAAATGCCATCGACAGCAATTTAGCGCTGGCAGTCCACCGAATGCCGGACGCCGCCTGCTGTTGAAGAGTGCTCAAGCGTATTTAGAACCCTACACTTGGCAAACGGTCGCTTTTACCGCCGAAATCACGTCCGCCACGTCCTCGTCGGTCAGCTTTGCACCTAGCGGCAGACTAACTGTTTGTCTTCCGATAGCCATTGCATTCGGATAATCTTCCGGCTTCCATCCAAATGATTGCTGATAGTAGGGATGTTCCGGAATGCTTTGATAATGAACTCCGACTCCAATATTATGGTTTGTCATGTCGACGAGAAATTGATCACGCGATAGCCCTGATCGGTTCTCGTCGATCATTACCGTATACAAATGGTAGGCATGTCGAGTATTCGGCTCGATTGCGGACGGGAGGCCGATCGGCAGATTCTTAAATGCTTCGTTATACTGCGTCCAAATTTCCTCTCGCCTCCTCCAGTAGCGTTCAACTCGGGCCAATTGATGAATTCCTATAGCTGCCTGCAAATCCATCATGTTGTATTTGAATCCACATTCAACTACTTGGTAATGCTTATAGCCTTCATCGCTAAAACGTTTCCAGGCATCCTTGCTCATGCCATGTAGGCCAAGGATCTTGATTCTAGCTGCGTCACCTTCATTACGAGTCAATACCATCCCGCCTTCGCCCGTGACAACGTTTTTTGTCACGTAGAAACTAAAGCAACCGTACTCCCCGAACGTCCCCGCTTTTTTTCCATGATATTCGGTTTCAATGGCGTGCGCACAGTCTTCGATGAGGGTCAGGCGATGCTTGTCCGCCAAAGCACCGATTGAATCCATTTCACATGCTCGGCCAGCGAAATGCACTGGAATAATTGCCTTCGTTCGGGAGGAAAGTTTTCGCTCGATGTCTGCCGGGTCGATGTTCATGGTGCAGCGATCGACATCCGCTAGCACGGGCGTTCCGCCGGCATGAATGATCGCATTGACCGTAGCGCAGAACGTGACTGCGGTCGTGATGACTTCGTCCCCTGGCTTTATCCCTGCCGCAAGTATTGCCAAGTGCAGGGCTGCGGTACAAGAATTGACCGCCACGCAGTATCCCCCGCCCTTGTAATTCCGGAAATCGTGCTCGAATTGTGCGACTTTCGGCCCCGTACCAAGCCAACCAGTTTTCATGCTGGCTACCACTTCTTGAATCTCCGCATCCTCGATAGCTGGAGATCCAAATATGAGGAAACGGTCTTTAGAGCGAACGGCAGTCTTTAGCAACAGGCTATGCACCTCAATCTAAACTTCAACATCCTATCGGTTGAAATTGTGCCGGCTCCCGTTTTTGGCCCTCATAAGGGCGTCCGGCTTGTACTTGGAACGGAGCATAACGGGCACATAGTCAGGCTTTGCCTCCAGATCCGTTTCAAAACTTGCTCCCGCTCTCTCCATAGAAACGCCTGCCGTAATCCAACCTGCCAGCAGAAAAAGAATCGCCAGCATTTGAGGGTCATTCATGGTATTTCCAGTGATGTAATTCACGAGAAGGGAGGCAACCAATAGACTTCCGATAATGCCCGTTCGACGGG
Organism: Fimbriimonadales bacterium; assembly: GCA_038225245.1. Lineage (GTDB taxonomy): Bacteria > Armatimonadota > Fimbriimonadia > Fimbriimonadales > Fimbriimonadaceae > JBBREX01. The sequence continues at coordinate 5,160 of JBBREX010000060.1, forward strand.
CAAATAAGGCTCCTCTTCGATTGAGGACAAGCTTGACGCAAATCCATCCCGTTCCGATGGTTCCAACGAGAAGGAGAAAGAGGCCAAGGTATCCATACATGCTCTGGAAGAGAAGATAAGCGTTTTCGAGAACTCGGGTATGAGGCGCCCATTTATCGGCCATCCGATAACCACCCTGGAATAGGCCGCTATCGGGGCCGATGCCAAAGATAGGCTGTTGCTCCATGATGTTTTGGCCGATCCACCACCGCTGCTGTTGACGGTAGGAAATGGTGTCGAATCCTCCGGTAAAGAATCCCATGAGGTATTCAAATTTGTCAGGGTATTTATTGATCAGAACCAATGTTAGGGCGATGATTCCGGTAATCATTACCCCGCCCTGCCACAGGCTTCGCTTACAAATCAAAATGATGAGGAAGATCCACAATGCGCCAAGGATCACGACCAATAGTCGAGCTTGCGAACACACTGCCGCCACCGCAAACAGGCCAAGCAGGAACAGCTCCCCATTGGTCAACTTGCGCTGCATCGCTCTGGTGGCGATGAGCAGGGATCCAAATATCGCTTGAACGGCGAGGCCCGCTGGATAGGGGTTGAGCCCATAGGGCCTATTTCCTTCCTGATTTTCGGAGAACTTTCCGTAGATTCTGGCGATTTGGGGTCCTGGAGGTACGCCTAAGAACTGCATGATCCCCAAGGTGCCAGAGATGACGCACAGGGCGATAATAAGCCGCGGAATCCAAACGAAAGCCCGAGGATCGAGTCGGCAGAGGAGGTATCCAACCGCATAAGGGAAACATGTCTCGAGGGCGAAGAAATACCAGCTGCCTAGCTCGATTCTACGCCCCAGATACACATTGCCGTAAATAGACGTAAACGCACTCCAAAATTGCAGAATGAGAAGGATGACCACGGGAAAACAAAGCTTGAGTCGCACTCTGGTCTGGCTAAGCGTGGCCGCCATCCACAACGAACTTACAAGCATCGGCACAACCCGAAATCCAGTTCGAACATTAGGCGGAACTATAAAAAGGAACAGGTATAAACCTAAACAAAACCATCCCCATTGAAGAATGGCGGGATGAGCGTCTGGAAATACTGCTTCCGCTTTCCTTGCTCCGTCGGCAATACTGCGGGACATTCCTTTTGGGGTGGTAGCAATCGACATAATTCGCTTCTAAGATGAAAGGATACTGTACGGCGAGCCTGGGTTGCTTGAGCCGATCATGATTTATTATCGGCTCAACATTGTGTACGCCGCGAGGTACCCTCTCGCGGCACCGAAAAAGTTGCTGGAAGTAGGCCCTTTCAACAGCTGAGAATAAGATTTAGTTTATGAACATTGGTACGCAATCCGTTCTTGTCACCGGTGCCGGAGGGTTTATCGGCTCTCATCTGACCGAAGCTCTGGTCCGGAAAGGATGCCGTGTCAAGGCATTTCTCCATTACAATTCCGCTAATTCTTGGGGCTGGATCGACGGCATGCCCCAAGAAGTCAAAGCTGAAATCGAAGTGGTCACCGGCGACATTTGTGATCCTTTCGGGGTGAAATCGGCAATGAGAGACTGCCAGGTCGTTTTTCATCTCGCCGCCCTGATCGCGATTCCATATTCCTATCACTCGCCAGCCACTTACGTAGACACAAACGTTAAAGGAACACTTAACGCGGTTCAAGCCGCCCGCGAACTGGGAGTGCAAAAATTCGTCCAAACGTCGACTAGCGAGGTGTATGGGACTGCCCTTTTCGTGCCGATCACAGAGGAACATCCGTTGCAAGGCCAGTCACCTTACTCGGCAAGCAAAATCGGCGCCGATCAGATCGCGCTTTCGTACTTCCGCTCATTCGAAACTCCCATCTGCGTTTGCCGCCCATTCAATACTTATGGTCCGCGCCAGTCGGCCAGGGCGGTCATCCCGACGATCATTTCCCAACTCGCAAGCGGCTCGCACACCCTCAAGCTTGGGGCGGTGCATCCGACAAGGGACTTCAACTATGCCGAGGATACCGCGCTCGGCTTCATTGCCTGTGCGGAATCCGATGCTTCGAATGGTGAGGTGATCAACATTGGGAGCGGCTACGAAATCTCGATAGGCGATACGGCTCGTCTGATCTCAGACATCATGGGCAAGCAGGTTGAGATAGTATCCGAGGATGCCCGACTTAGGCCTGACAAGAGCGAGGTCGAAAGATTGCTCGCCTCGAACGAGAAAGCGGGGCGATTACTTTCTTGGGCGCCCACCTACCGGGGAATGGATGGGTTGCGTCGTGGACTCGAGCAGACTGTACGGTGGTTTTTGGAGCCCTCTAATTTAGCTCGCTACAAGCCCGATATTTACAACATATAACTCATGGAAGCAGTAATTCTAGCGGGAGGCCAAGGGGCGAGATTGCAACCTTATACGACCGTTCTACCGAAGCCGCTTATGCCCGTTGGAGGCCGGCCGATTCTTGGACTTTTGATGAAGCAATTGCGTCGAGCCGGCGTGACGAAGGTTACTATCGCCGTGAATTACATGGCAGATACGATCATGGCCCTGTTTGGCAATGGCGAAAAGTATGGCTTGGAGATCGCTTATTCCCTAGAAGATCGCCCACTGGGGACGGTAGCTCCCTTAAAGCTGATTAACCATCTCCCAGATGTCTTTATCGTATTAAACGGCGATATTCTAACGGACCTGGATTTTAATGACCTTTGTAATCATCACATGCAATCTTGTGGAGACCTGACAATTTCTGGCTATCAGCGCGAGTCAAAAATCGACTTCGGCGTCCTCGACGTGGACAAGAAAAACAACCGGTTGACCGGCTTTCGAGAGAAACCGGTTTATCACTTTGATGTGAGTATGGGCATTTACGTGTTCAATCGAAAGGTGTTGGAGTCTGTCCCCGATGGGCAGCCCTACGGGCTCGATAACCTCGTGCTAGATATGCTCAGCCGAAACGCCCATATCAACATCTATCCGTTTCGAGGTTATTGGCTCGATATTGGCCGCCCCGATGACTTTGAGCAGGCGAATCGGGAAATCGATGCCCTTGATTTCGGATTCGGAAAGGACGAATAGGTGCCATGCGATCTATTCTCGTGACGGGAGCGGGAGGATTTGTGGGCGGTCACGTCGTGCGGGTTCTTCGGGAGTCCATTCCAGAGGCCAGCATCCATCCACTGTCCAGAAGTCGAAGTGGAGCAACCGACGGCGAAGTCTGCTTTCTCGCATTGGACCATCTGGATGATTTGTGTGAACTCCTGGCAAGAATTACTCCCCAGGCGATCGTGCATTGTGCCGGAATAGCCAGCCAAGACGCGAGCTTGCTCGAGCGCGACAACGTGATGGCAACCCGTGCGCTGCTGAAAGCCGCAGAAAGGGCCGCCATTTGCACCCGAATGATCCACATCGGATCTGCTGCGGAATATGCTCCCCTCACCGCTCCGGAAAGCACCTCCGAAGAATCTCCGGAGACTCCTGTCAGTACGTATGGCCACTCCAAGCTTGAAGCGACGCGTCTAGTTGTCTCAAGGAGCTCCAACCTGCTTGATACGGCGGTTCTCCGCCTATTCAACCCGGTAGGTATCGGGATGTCGGAAGCCACTTTACCGGGCAAACTTACTCGCTGGTTCAAAGAAACCGATGAACGGCACATTAGCCTAGGAAAGCTCGATGATGCCCGCGATTTTATTGATATACGGGATTGCGCACAAGCGGTAGTTGCGGCCCTGCGCTACAAGGGTGCGCTGAATGGGGCGATATTCAATATCGGCACCGGCCATGCTCGCCCCACGCGAGATTTGGTGGCGGGAATTATGGCACGGGCTCCACGGTTCGCCACCTTCGATGAAACCCTCGGGGGGTCCGATCGATCGAAATCAGTTGCTTGGCAACAAGCGGACATTACAAAAGCGAAACGGCTCCTTGGCTGGAGTCCAAAATTTTCGTTCGATGAGATGCTAGATACTTTGATGAGAAGCTAGCTATTGAACCGCTTCGTCGTAGATGGCCGCTAGCCTGGCGATGTACGATTCGGAGCTGAAGCGCTCCCTAAGACCCGATTCTCGATCCAGTTTCGGTTTATCGAGGGCTCGCTCTAGTGCTTGAACGTTAAGGTCGAGGTCCGTCGGGGAAGCGAAAGTCACGGATGAGTAGTTACCAAACGCTTCTCGATGAGTCGGAATGTCACTAATCACGCACTTTGTACCGAGCACGAGTGCCTCGATCACCGAAAGAGGCAACCCTTCGAACAGGCTCGGTAGGTACAAGACCTTGGATTGGCCTATGTAGTCCAAGACCTCTTCTTTGGTATCCAGCCAGCCCACCAACTCGATCTCAGGAGGAATACCAGCTTCCATAACTACGCGCTCCATCTCCGCCCGGAGGTGGCCGCCACCGAGAATAGCGCACCGCAGGCCCGTACGCTTCTGCGAAAGCTGTATGAGCACCTTGAGGGCAAAGACGGTGTTCTTCTCGCTCGCCCAGCGTCCGGTCATCACAATATCGATCGGGCGGCGGTCGAGAGGATCTGTTTCCCAGACACTTCCTCCAACGCAACTCTCCAGAACGGTAGCTTGAGGCAAATCCCAGCCAACTTGATCCGTCAACTGCCTATATCCGGTCCTGCTGCAAGGCATGATTCTAGCCGCCGCCCTCATGGCATCACCTATCTTGTTTCGGAAGATTCGCATGGGCAGGCTCGCCGAGGTCATCCAAGGTTCGTCGGTGCTGTGCATGCTGATGACGAAAGGCTTTCTCCAATGGGCAGCGAGCCTTTGCGCAACCACCCAGTTAAGGGGGTGGTGGGCATGGATGAGATCAATCTCACTCTGTAGCTTCATGTCATCCGCCGAACGAAAAGCTATTTGGGGAGGAAGTAGAAGCCCGCCTACCCGGTTCCACGACTTCTTGCTTAAAGGCCTCGTTTGGATGTCAAGCTTGGTCAAGACACTGCTTGGGTTGATCCAGTTGTTGAGGGTCACCACTTCCATTGGATATCCATGCTCATGGAGCCCCGATGCCATGGTCTCGACCATGGTTTCGACGCCCCCGCCGGGCCAATGATTCAGCACATGAAGGATTCTAGGCATCTAACTTTGTTGCCGCGATACCGCTTGAGAAACCTTGATCGAACGTATGAGGGCCTGCCAAAAGCGTGGCTCGTACCATCGCGACCGTGCCTCCCACCAAGAAGAGAGACTTTGTGGAAACGGAGTAACGTCAACAAAGCAAATATAAATAAGAGACCGAAACTTAGCCTTTTGTCTGGCTGATGCGAAGGGCCAGCCAGCCAGTGCGGTCCGTATCGCGTCGTCATCGACCCTTGTGCTCCGTGAAACCCCGGATGCGGAAACCAAATATTTCGTGCAACTGGGATTGATGCGCCGCGCCGGACCGAATCTCTCCGCGCAACGCACCAGAAAATCCACGTCCTGGAGCCGCTTCAGCGATTCGTTAAACCCTCCGATCCCAAAATAGTTGGCCCTTGTGACCGAGAAGCTCGATCCCCCAGCCCAATTTCGTCTCTCCAAGAAGTCTTGCCAGGGGACGTCTCCGTCAGGCCCGCGGCCCATTGTGGATCCCTCATTTCCGGCGAGGGATACCCTGATCGAGGGATCGAAAACCGTGCTCCGTGTCGCTTGTTCCCAGGCTGCTAAATGATTCGCAATCTTGTCTTCAAGCCACCAATCATCGGCATCCAGGAAAAAGAAGAGGTCCCCGCTTGCCTGCTTAGCGGCTTGATTTCGAGCAATGCTTCCGTTTCCCCTGGGTAAATCGAGCACCGTTGCCCCCGCTCTGCCGGCACAAGCCGAAGTTCCATCCGCCGAGCCATCATTGGCAACGATGATCTCATCGGGCGGCCTGCTTTGATTTTGAGCCGAACGGATCGCATGTTCTATCGTCTTCTCGGCGTTGTAGGCCGGAATTAGGACCGAGACTTTCATATAGGCAACGGAGGAATAAGCCAAGTTCGCCCATGAATGTAGCGACATTCACAGGCGAACAGAGACGCTTCTACGGGCCTATTCAACCTTCGCCAGATAAGCTCTCGCACTCGAAAAGGCTTCTTCTTGAGGTGAAGCGTTGGTAAGAATCATACTAATCGTCTTGCCTCCCGCCCTCGTCAAAATATCGTAGGCCTGGGGAATGTTTCGATACGCGGTCGATGTCGCCGAGACGACCAAGCAAATCTCGTCGACGTAAGGGGCAAGGCGCGAAGCGTCGGCAAAGACGTCGCACGGTGGCATATCGATGACGATCACCTCCGCATTGGTCTTTAGCGATTGAAGAATCGTCTCAAGTTGCTCGGTCGAGAGCTCGGCAACGCCCTTATCGCCTTGAGCTCCGGCGGGGAGGACGCTTAGATTCTCGTGCTTCGTGGCCTGAATGACTTCGCCACCGGGGAGGAGCTTGTTATTGAGAAGTTCGCTCAGTCCAGTTTTGTCGTGCATCTCAAAGCTCCTGCTTATCGATGCCCGTCGCACGTTTGCGTCCACGAGCAAGGTCCTCGTTCCAGTCCCTGCCATGGCCAGGGCGAATTGGGCTGCGCTCGTCGAGCAACCCACTCGGCCGCCAATTCCGGTGAACATGAGAGTTCTGGGAGGAGCAAAGTCCTTGGCGATCATGGAGAACGCCATGTAGCGGAAGCTCTCGGCCGGCCGGGCCCCTGCATTGGCGAGGTGGCTCAGCATTCGAGCGGCGCGTCCCTTGGGAAGTAGCGGCACGGTCGCCGCCACTGGCAGCCCGGTAAGCTCGGCAAGCTGCGAAGAAGTATGAACCCTTAACCGCAAGGATTCCACTCCAAAGCTGAAGATAAGGCCCACCGCGATGCCTCCAAGGAGGCCGACGACGGCGAATAAGATCTGATCGGGAGCGACGGGTTCGTCTTCTTTCCTGGCCTGGCTCAAAACAAGAGCGGAGCGTCCCGCCGTTTCGCTGCGATTTTTCAGATCGAGCAACATAGTTTTCTGACGGCGATATCCTTGATCGGCGATATCGAGCTGCCGCGCAAAGTCTTCCATCTCGATTTCTTTGATCGGCAGATCTTTGATCTTAACTTGTTGGCGGTCCATGGCTGCCTGAGTTTCCACCAGCCTTCGCTGCAGGTTGGCTCGCTTAACTTTGTTGGTGAGGAGATCGCCCTCAGTTCTGGTTCGGAAGGGATCGCGCATTTGCGATATGCCCGTTTTCTCGAATTTTCGATTCTTCTCCTCTTGGACCATCCCATTAAGGGCTGTGATTTGGGCATCGATTCCCTGAACCTGCAGAGAGTCTTCCTCATAAACGTTAAGGGCTTGTGCTCGCTGTCTCCTAAGGTCCTCAAGCTGTCCTTGAGCTTGGGAGATGAGAGGATTCTTTTGTTCCGAGTAGCCTTGCTCCATGATTAGGGGCATCGTCTTCAGTTGTTGTTCCTCGAGAGAAATTTCCGCGTCCACGGCCGCCAGTTCCGTCATGGCGCCCTGCCGATCCTTGTTCAGTAGGCCGTGAAAGGTCGTGTCTTCAATGACTTGGGCCTTGTAATCGGCAATACCAACGGACTTCTTATAGTCACGATAATCGTGCTCTCGTTTTGCAAGATTGGCTTCCGAGGTCTTAATTTGCTCCTCGAGGTATTTCACACCGTCGGCCACCGCTCCTCGAGCCGCTTTAAGACGAATGTAATTGTAAACCTCGGTAATCTCATTGGCCACGTCGGCCGCGACCTCTGGGTTGAATGCCTTCACCCGGATTTGAGCTACGCTGCCCATTTCCTCATCTTGAGCGCGCTTGCGCTCAGAGCCTACGACGTCGTACATTAAATAATAGCGGTCCCATTCGCCGAGCAGGTTTGGTTCCTTTCGCCGATCTGCGACACGTTGCAATGCGTCAAAAAATACGCTTGCGCTGCGGAGCAGCTGGCGTTCGCTTTGCGGGGTCTGTGGCGAACCACGTTGAATGATCTGAGCGACGTCGTCGGTTAGGTTGGTCAAACCCGGACGAGTCTGCTCGCCGAGAAGCATCTCTGCCCGGCCTTCGTAAACTTTCGGGCTAACTTGGGCAACGATGAGTGCAATGACTAATCCCAAGACGGCGAAAAAAATTGTTCTTCGTAAATGCAGCTTAAACATACGCGCGTATTTTCCTTTGAAACTCCCGGCGAAACTTGTGGGTTAGCTCGAATTATTGGCACATTGTAGCCGTAACTCGCCTAAAGCCGTCCCACTGCCTCTATAATCGAACGAATCCGGTAAGAAACTCGTTCCCCTAACGGGTACAGACGATTGCGTCGGTAAGCTTGATTCCTTAGCTTATCTCAGATTCCAAATCATCCTAACGCACGACCTCGGCTTCTCGAAATTGCGGAAATAACAGCCCATAAGTGAAGGTGCATCTAGCATTTTTACGAGCATGCTAGTTCATCGAATTCCGAATTTGCAGTTTCGGATGCGCAGGTCGTCTCGCAAGATTTCACGCCCATATTTTTACCAGTTGTATTTGCACGGGCTTGCGGAATCTTTCCATTGGAGACTTTCGCATGTACCTTCGCCTTACTTTTTTCACGATTTTGTCCTGTATTGTTTTGACCGTGGCGCGGGCCGCAAATTACAGCGCCGTTCTGCTTCCCACCGGCCAGATTCAGATCAGCCAATTCGACCGAACGATTGGCACAGTCGGTTTCGAAATGCACACCGATGGATGGAAGCCGGCTAAGATCGAAGCGGTGAGTCAAACCGTGACTCTGCCTCAACCTTCGATCGCTCGGTGGGATGCTGGAGTGGCCGATATTACGACGAACGTCGTAACCGATGGAGGCGGTTTGCTGGTGACCATTCAAGCCACCCCCCGAAACACCGTTCACGTATTAAGCTCGAGGGCTTCCATCCAATTGCCTTCCTGGAAGTGGGCCGGGGGTAGCGCCACATTCGGCAACCTATCGTTTTCCATGCCCGAATACCTCGGCTTGCAGAATTTATTCGACGGACAGATCTCTAGTGGCACCTTGTGGAGCCCGGGACAAGGATTCTTGACGATTTCCCAGGACAACCCTGCTCGATTTAATTTACTGGACAACCGCGAATGGCTCCCCCAATTCGAGTGCACTCTTGGAAATGTAGGAGCGGAATACTGGCTCCAAGGTCAAATGAAGACCTGGCAGTTTCGAATTACCTTAGATCAAGCTATCGACTTCGAGCTATCTCAGCCGATAACGATTCGGCAAGGTCCCGACTGGGTTCCACTGGTTATGTTCCCCGACGTCGTGCCGGGCTCGGCTTTGGATTGGCGTAACCAGCGCACTCCCCGGGCAGGTTCACTCGGTTGGCTTCGAACCAACAGTTATGGCCAATTTGTTTTCGAAAGACAGCCTTCGCGTCCCGTTCGCTTCTACGGCACCGCTCTCGTCGGAGACGCTTGCTTGCTCGACCATGCAACCGCCGACTTGCTGGCTAACCGTCTTGCGGCGGTGGGCTACAACGCGGTACGGTTCGGATGCGACTCCGAAATGGTCGACCAACGGGCGGCGACAAGCACCCAGCTCGACCCCGAAAACATGGAGAAGATCAATTATCTTATCAGCGCCCTCATTCAGCGAGGAATCTACATCAAACTGGATTTGTATTTCACCCGAGTTCCAAAATTCAACGAGGTCTTTAGCGGTTGGGTTAACGAGGAAGATTTCAAAGGGTTGCTGCTTTTTTCCGACGCTGCTCGGAATAACTGGAAAACCTTTGTTACGAATCTCCTTATGACGGTTAACCCATATACCGGCCGAGCTTGGAAGGATGAGCCGGGAATTGCCTGGATGTCG